>CALLFA010000020.1 GCA_937997635.1 uncultured Saprospiraceae bacterium
AGATAGTGTAATTGAGGAATTTTATCGTTCTCTTTCTAGTTCTGATTTTTTTTGACACTTATTAGCTTGTTTTTCAATTCGTGCGTATTCCGACAAAACTGACCTTCTAAATCCGGCTGTTTTACCCCTAGGTTACGGATCAGATTTTTGTAGGTTTCGAAATATCAATTTCTTGTTTTCACATACTCTTACCTTTTAATTCAAATCGGTGAACTCTATTCATAAATCTGTCAAGTATTGCATCTGCCAAAGTAGGATCGTCAAGATAGTCGTACCATTTTTTGAATTAACCTAACTCATAATGGATAATATATTATCTTTTTCGTCTTAATAATGTATATTTAGATAATATATTATCTATTATGGGAAAGTATAGCATCAACAAATTACCGTCTGATGTGCTCAAATCAACTGCTGAAAATGCTTCAGCATTAAGAAAAGAACTCGACTGGACTCAACTCGATTTAGTAGAGAAGTCAGGAGTGTCTTATGGGAGTATCAAAAGATTTGAAAGATTTGGAAAGATATCATTTGAATCCCTTTTGAAGATAGCAGAAGCTCTAGGCAGGCTAGATGAATTTGAAGCACTGTTTATTCCAAACGACACAAAACGTCTAAAAAGGCTATTTGATTCTGAGTAAAAATATCAGCATGTTATGAAAGGCAGTAAGCGAATACATGTTTTCATTCGATTTTCAACTAAGGAAATTCTTGTTGGCAAACTGATTCTAGATAACAGGTTGGTACATTTTAAATATGAGGAAGAATTCTTAAATAAAGGATTGAACTTATCGCCTTTCAAATTAAAATACAATACTGATATTCAAGTAGCTGATCCTTCTCCTTTTTATGGGAACTTTGGGCTATTTGATGACTCTTTACCAGATGGTTGGGGTTTGTTGTTGTTGAATCGTGCCCTACAAAAGAAAGGACTCTCCTTAAATGATATCAATATTTTGGATCAGCTGGCCTACATTGGAGATTCAGGTAAAGGTGCTCTTATATATCGTCCAGCAATAATTTCAGGTAAAACATTTAGCGATAGTATAGATATAGATCGTTTAAAAACCGCAATGGATGAAGTTTACTATGGCACTAGCTCAGACGTTATTGAAGAACTCATGTTTTTAGGAGGTGCATCCGGAGGAGCGAGACCAAAAGCTAATGTCGGTTATAACCCAAAAACTAATGAATTAATACATGGTCAAAACATTCTTCCAGACAACTTCCAACAATGGATAATTAAATTCCCAGGTTCTAGCGACCCAATTGACATTGCTAATATAGAATATGCCTATTATAAGATGGCGACAAGTGCAAATATTAATATGAGTGAATGCAAGTTATTGGAAAGTAAAAGAGGAATGAATGTCTTTGCAACCAAACGTTTCGACAGAATTGGAAATAATCGCGTACACATGCACTCCATGGCTGGTCTAAAGCATGACAACTTTCGACTGAGCAATGTTGACTATGGCCATATTATTGATACTGCATATAGACTTGAAAATTCGGCTTCAGCAAGAGCTAATATATTGAGGTTAGCTGCGTTTAATGTATACAGCCATAATAGAGATGATCATTCTAAAAATTTCTCTTGGTTAATGGACGAATTTGGAAATTGGACTTTTGCACCAGCTTATGATTTGACATATTCCTCAACAGGTATTGATGAACACTGCACAAGAGTTGCTGGTGAAGGAGCAAGACCTGGAAGAAAAAATTTGCTCGAATTAGCAAAGGACTTTAGCATCAATAAACCAAATGAAGTGATCAATCAAGTTCAAGAGGCTTTATCCAAATGGTCAACTGTTGCAAAAGAATGTTGCGTGAGTAAAGAATCAATAAAAAGAATACAAACTAAATTGAACGAACTAACTGATTAAATTTAATACGTATAATGCTTATCAAGTCATCGAATGAATTTGACGGTACGTTTAATTCGACCCACAAATTCCAATAAGCGTTTCAAAATGTATATTGAGAGGCACTTCAAATGATGAATTGAGTTGCACTTCCATTGCACCATAAACAGCATCTTGAGTAATCACAGCATCTGAGGTGATCAATTCTTGAGCCAGATATTCTGGTTGAGTGATGGAAGGAATATTACGCGTGATAGGACAATCGTCTTCGTCTATGATTCTATATACTTCCCCGGTAATTGACACTGCATACAATTCGCCACTTTCAGATTCTCCAAAAGAGGTGATGAACATATTATTGAAAGACTGTGTAACAACTTGTAGCCCTACTTGACTTGTCCCTTTTGTTTGCCAAAATCTCGATGTCTCAAAATCCATAAAGAAATACCAACCTTCAAAATTTGGAAAGCGATTGCCTCGATATACAAAGCCACCTGTAATAGATCTTCCTTGACTATGTGGATAATCAAAAATAGGATCATGAAATGTACCAGAACAACCATCAAATGAAATAAAGCCTTCTCGACAATTCCATCCTAAATTTAAACCGCCAACTCCAGGTCCCACGACATTGACTTCCTCTCTGGCATTTTGTCCAACGTCTGCGATGTACACATCATTGGTCAATCGATCAAATGAAAATCGCCAAGGATTACGCAAGCCATACAACCACACTTCTGAGCCAAAGGGATTTGAAGCAGGGATAGAATAATTCATAGAGCTTGTTGGATTATCTACATCAATGCGCAAAATAGTACCTAACAGACTATTTTGATTTTGACCATGATCTAATGGGTCACCACCAGAACCTCCATCTCCAGAAGCAATGTATAAATAACCATCTGGTCCAAAATGGATATCTCCACCATTGTGATTGCTGAACGGTTGTGCATATCTTAATAAAACAAGTTCAGAACCCGGTAGGGCTACATTTGGATTGTTGGGATTAACAGAAAACCTTGAAATTCTTGTGGAGTCAGTTGATGAGTTTACAATATAATTCACATAAAAATATCCGTTGTTTTCGTAATCAGGATGAAAGGCTAATCCTAACAAGCCTTCTTCACCACGAGAATCGTCTACTCGGTCTGTAATGTCAAGAAATGTATTCGTGTTATTGCTAATCTCCCTAATGATGCCTTGTCTTTCAACAACAAAGAGCCGATCGGTACCATCACCAGCATTGCGAATGGCAGTTGGTTGATTAAATCCATTCGCTATCTCAAGGAATGCTACATCACCCTGAGCATAAACAGAAGTAAAGGCAATAATGAAAAGAAAAATATAAAGAGATGCTTTTTTCATTTTTATAAACATTTTATTTGAATCTGGTTATTTAATGGTGAAAGGTGTTACAAAATACAACTGTCAACGCACAAATGCTAACACATCTAATGTAATGTCGCAATCATCAACTTGGCAATCAACAGTTGTTTTTATTTAGCCAGTCACATGGAGCATTTTTCCTATAAATTCTTTGACGAACTTAGCGCCAATTGCTGCCGTCATTCCTTTAAAATCTCGATCGGGGTTTAATTCGACGATATCTGCAGCGAACAATTCTAGATCAGATTTCATTAAAAAATTTAGCAGTTGTCTTGGAGATAAGCCTCCTGGTTCATGATGTGACACACCTGGCGCATAGGCAGGGTCAAACACGTCCAAATCTAGAGATATGTATACTGGACGATCAAATGTTATTGCATCCAATTTATCTATGTCTTTCATTTGAATGATCTCCACGTTCCAGCGATCAGCTTGTTCACGATGATGCTTAGTCACAGTACGCACACCTACCTGAACCAATCTTTTGCACAATCCATTTTCCATTATCCTCGCAAATGGACAAGCATGAGAATATTTATCTCCTTCAAATTCATCATACAAATCTGTATGTGCATCAAAATGAAGGATATCAAACTCTTTGGGTTGCTGTTTAGAAATTGCACTGATGATTTGATATGTGACGGAATGATCTCCTCCTAAAAAGAGATGAGGGATTCCTTTTTCATAATGTTCTTCACAATGTGCTTTTATATCGTGATAGTCGTCGACTTCTATATTGCCTAAATCTGCTAGATCCATATTTGCTTGTAAATCAATTCCCGATTCAGTCCAAAAATTTGATGAACCGTCGTGCAGGACTTCTCGAATCGCATCTGGAGCCATTGCAGGACCTTGTAAAAAAGAAGATTTATTATCATAGCTAATGCCCGTCAAGTGTATACGCTGTTTCATTGGTTATTTGACTTTATGTTGGTTTGCTTTAGCAAAACTTGACCAATTTTTATAATTTCCTTTTGCTGCTAAAGGAGAACTCATTTGATTATAATGTGTAAATGCTGCGGCTAATGCATCTGTGGCATCAAGCTCTTTAATTTTGAGTTTTACTTTTAACATACTTTGGAGCATTAAAGCGACTTGTTCTTTGGAGGCGTTTCCATTGCCTGTAACAGACATCTTAATTTTCTTCGGGGCATATTCGTGAATGTCAAGTCCCATTGTAATTGCTGCAGCCATGGCAACGCCTTGTGCCCTTCCGAGCTTAAGCATTGATTGTACATTCTTCCCAAAGAAAGGAGCTTCAATAGCTAATTGTGTAGGCAAATAAGTCTCAATAATCTCCTGCAATTGGAGATAAATTTCTTTCAGTTTGGTCTGGTGATCTTTGTGGTGTTGTAATTTTATAATGCCTACAGCAGGGACAGTTAATACCTTTCCTGTTACCTCAATGATCCCATAACCAAGTACATTTGTACCAGGATCAACACCCAAAATTTTATATGAATCTTTCATCGACATATCAAAAATACTCTAATCTGTTTAAATAACGTTATACCAATTAACAAGCCAATAATTCTATTATGCAAATACATTCCATTACGCGGTTCATTGCAGCTCCTTTTTTATTGGCAATTGGATATGTTCTTTATCAAGTTGGCGGTTCGTATGAATTTCGGGATGCTTACGGGTGGATGGTGTTTCCCTTACTTGTCATACTGGTAGCTTTATATGTGTTTTCACCCAATATTGATTTTTGGTATCATAAAAAACATCCCATAAAATTGGACGAGTCCATGATAAACTGGCTTAATACATATTTTGTCTTTTATCAATCTCTTTCAGAAAAAGACAAAGAGACATTTAGAAATAGGATGAGTCTGTTTATGGAAGCAAAAGAATTCTATTTGATGAAAAGAGAAAAAGAGGCTATGCCAGAAGAGATGAAAACAATCATTACTGCTCATGCCATTTGGGTGAGTTTTGGACACGCTGACTATTTGCTTCCTAGTTTCGATAGAATTGTGGCGTATACACATCCATTCCCCACACCATATTACAAACACCTTCACACAGTCGAAGTCGAAGAAAATGATGGGGTTATACTCTTAAGTTTTGAACATGTGATCAATGGGCTACATTCCAAAGAAAAATATAATGTTGCACTTCACGGATTTGCAGACGCTTATTTGCAAGAATGGAATAAAACGGAAACGCAAAATATCGATGAACAACAATTAGAACTTGTGTCTAATATAAAACACCAATCCATTTTAGATACAATAGGTTTTGATCGCACGTCATCAACACTTGTAGCAAGTCATCACTATTTCAAATTCTTTAATGACTTAAAGCAACAAACACCTGAACTATTTACAACATTAAATGCCATTTTTAAATTGAATGAAATTGATGGAAGAAGTAAAACATAAATGGAAAATCCATAACTCAGATGTGGTCTATGAAAATGCTTGGATTAAAGTTGTCCATGATGACGTCACCACTCCAAGTGGCACACCAGGTGTTTATGGTAGAGTATTGTTTAAAAATAAAGCGATTGGCATTATTCCTATTGATGAAGATGGCAATACTTGGCTTGTCGGTCAATACAGATATCCCTTGCAAGAATATTCGTGGGAAATACCAATGGGTGGAGGACCACATGATGAGGCCCTCTTAGACAGTGCCAAAAGAGAATTAAAAGAAGAAACTGGAATAGAAGCAAAGAAATGGACGAAGTTGATGAAGATACATACTTCCAATTGTGTGACTGACGAAGTTGGATTTATCTATTTGGCAGAAGGCTTAAGTTTTGGAGAGACGGCGTTTGACGAGACAGAAGATTTGACAATTAAAAAACTTCCGTTTAGTGAGGCGTATCAAATGGTGTTGGATGGTCAGATTACGGATTCGGTTAGTGTGGCTGGGATTTTATTTATGGCTAAAGAAATGGTTGTTTAACTTAATTTTCTTTAGGACAATATTGTAATGGGTTATGATCGGTTATGACCCAATGTCGTTTAGTTAAGCACTGAAAGTGCGAAAGACAATAGCCACGGGCATCGCCCGTGGATAGAATACGGTAAAGCTTTCTGGCGCCTGCCAACCTTTGGTTGGATATTTTTGAATCAAAAATGGTGACAAAAAATATTATACGAAATATAATTCATTGATGATCAAACAATTAAACCATTGTCACGGTTTTTGAATCAAAAACGCGCGCCAATGGAATTCTCATTCCAATTCAAACCCAGGGTTACACCCTGGGCTGTATTCTGTGACACCTTAGTGTCATTTAATCCTTAACTAAACGACATTGGGTTATGATCCATTGGATTTAAAATTTGTTTAAACTTTTAAGAATCAAGCCACTCTTTAAACTCCATCATTTTTGACCGACTGACTATAAAATCTATCTCTGTATGCACATCTAATTCGATCTTTAATCTTTGATTTAAAAAGGGATGAATTTTTCTAATGTGGTTAATATTGATGATTTGTTTTCTGTTGATTTGAAAAAAATTCTTTTTGTCTAAACTATCAGCTAAATCTTGAATAGTCTTTGTATACAAGTGTCTAATATTGTCTTTCGTATACAAAAACGTTAGGCTGTCATCAGAGTTAATGAAAGAAATGTGATTTGCATTTACAAATTC
>CALLFA010000021.1 GCA_937997635.1 uncultured Saprospiraceae bacterium
TCTTTTTTTGACCCCGACACTTGTACTTTAAGCTTAGCGCGCTCATAAAAAGGTGCGCGTTCTTTCATCTTCAGACCTATGAAGCTTTCTAAATCATCATCTGTCATGTTGGCAATGAGTGGTCTTTTGTGTTTACGTGACTTGAGGCGTTCAAACAACTGGGCGTTTGTCTTATATAAGTATACAGCATTAGTTTCATTGATGGAGGGCCAATTTCTTTCTTGACAGGGAGTTCCACCACCAAGTGCTAGTACGAGGTTTGAGTGAGAAGAAACAATCTGTTTAAGGTACGTTGTTTCCAGATGCCTAAAATGTTCTTCGCCGTGTTGGGTGAAAATATCTCGAATCGCCTGTCCTTCTTGTCCTTCAATAAAGACATCAAGATCGATAAAGTTTAAATCCAACTTATCTGCTAATCTTCTACCAATAGTCGATTTTCCACTAGCCATGAATCCCAATAAGCTTATGATCATAACTCGAAAATAAGCAACCGAAATTGAATTTATAGCAAGACACTGGCTACATTTGCAAAATGAGAATCCACTCACTGATGTTTGTTGTTGTTTGCTTGATACTTTCGTGCAAATCAGAACAGAACAAATCAGAGGCTGAAGCAGTATTAGACCCTTGGCTTGTGGAAAAACTTGGGCCTGACTACAAAGAAAAAGTCAATTCGGGTATAGCTCCTTCGGTTGATGATACGATACAGCAATTGGTGTTTCCAGATTCTGTATTTTTATTTGACGCCAAGTCATGGCAACAAAAATTTGTACTTAAGATTCCTTATGAAAATGTTGGAAAGAAGCCCTCAAAATTCTACCAATCTTTCTCTAGTTGCCAATGTATCGATCAAACACCAAAAAAAGAATACCTTAATCCTGGACAAAAGGACGAATTAACTCTTACATTTGACCCACGAAAATGGCAAAGAGGTCAATCTCATAGCTTTAGTATTGTCTCCGAACATTTTCCACATTTGAATACATTGATTATCGAAAGAAAGTAATATGCAATCGTTTACACTTATTATCCTACAAGCCGGAGGAGCAGAATCATTATTTCAGTTCTTACCTCTCATTCTCATTTTCATTGTCTTTTACTTTTTCTTTATTCGACCTCAAGCACAGAAACAGAAACAGCAAGGTCAATTCATTCAGGACTTAAAGAAGGGAGATGAGGTCGTCACTGGATCTGGCATCATTGGCAGAATCAATAAAATAGACGAACATGAAGTATCCTTGCAACTTGATCAAAAGACCTTTATAAGAGTAGTAAAAGGTGCTATTTCTAAGGAAATGACAGATGGTTATCAAAAGCCTGAGGAGACAAGTTAACAATAGCAACAATGTAGGCTTTTCTTGAGCAACAGTATTCCAACATACAACATCTGTAACTAAGGAATAAAATTAGAGTTTATGTACACCCGACCCTAACAAGGAAGCGAGCAGATAAACACCCGAAAAGCGAGCCTGCGAAGTTCTTATGTTATATCCATCTCAAAAAAAATAGGGCCACAACTTATGAAGATTGTGACCCCGCCATATGAAATAATTGTTATTAACTAATTCTTTATCGGATGGTTAACTTATGATTTGTTACTTATTCCGCGTACTCCTTATTTTTATGATCTCTACCCTTCTTTCACGTGAAGCTTCTACACTATAGACGGAAGCTGTCTGATTAGATGGTTTGTCATTAATGCCACCAGGTGCTTGCTCTTCTCCGTAAGAGACATCAGTAATCACCAATTGATTGGAGTCCATAAATGACATTAGTGTACCACCATTGTATTTGGAAAGCTCATTTCGCACGCTCGCAATTCTACGCTTACTTAAGGCTTTATTGTACTCGCTTGGCGCCAATGGACTCGCATGTCCTTTGACCAAGATTTCAAACGTGTAACCTTCATTTAATTTACTTTCAAGCTCATTCAAAAATAAATTCATTTTGGCATATCCTCCTTTGACATCAAATTCGAAAAAGTCATCCATGCGTTGCTCTTCAACCTGTCTGTCACTTGAGTTTAGTCCAGCTCGTTGAACAAAATATGCTTTACGATTAATGTATGGATTGTATGTATCTGTGTACGTCTTAGTGGTCGTTTCGCTAATCGTCTTTCTGTTAGGTCTGTCATTATCGAAATACAATAAGGCAGGTAAGAATATATTCAAATCGCGTTTCTCCAAATATACTTTACGTTTAATGACGCCACTATCATTTGTTGTATTCTCATCGATGATAAACGTCTCTGTCTCATAACCTTCGCGTTCTATAGTAACCTTATATGTCTTATTTGGGTCTAGCGGTATTTGTACATTATGGCTATCTCCCGCATTGATTATAATGTCTTCTGCATTAGGGTCTGACAAGTCTGTGATTGTTATCGTAGCTTCATTTAACTCACCTTGAAATTCTTCATCAAAAATATCCAAGTCTAAAATCACTTGATCTAATTCTAAGAATAGATTTCTAGATATAGTTTCTGTTGTGTACATGTCTTTCGTACTCAATTGAATGGTATCTGGTTTAAAGTTGTCCTTCTTTCCAATGATCATATATTCACGATCAGGCTCTAAGTCAAACATATGATCAATACCATTTGCGGTGACTACTTCCGTAAGCAATTCTCCAGTCTCAGCATCATATAATTGAACAGTTGCATTTTCCAATGAGTCCAGACCTTGCTTGATAAAGGTTTTGGCGTTTAATTTTAACTCTACTTCTTCTATATCAGCTTTGTAAATATCATAGCAACACGCCTCCTGCGGGTCATCCACATAATGACTACCTAATCTGTTTGAAGAGAAATACCCTTGGTCTCCATCTGAATCAACTGAATAATAAATATCATGATAACTACTGTTAACCGGCACACCCATGTGATCGGGCTCTCTAAATTCTCCAGCAGATTCTTTTGATTTATATACATCATATCCTCCCATCGACCGATATCCTTCACTACTGAAATATAACGTTCTTGTCTCCGAATGGTAAAACGGAGTAATATCATTTTCAGCTGTATTAACGTTTGACACATTCATTGGCAATGAATATGCTCCATTAGGTGTGATACTGAAATAATAAATATCCAATCCGCCCTCTCCTCCTTCTCGGTCGGACACAAAATAGACACGCTCCGAACCTGTAACTTCATTATATGCGTATGCAGGTTGGGTGCTTGTAAAACCTTCAGCATTAATAGACTCATTCAGTTTTTCTGGCGGACCAAATTGGTTTATGCCTGTCACAGCGCTTTCATACAAATCACAGCGGATATCAGCTCCTTTGACATATTCACAAAGCGTAAAAAAGATTTTGGTTTTATCTTTATTGAATGTGCTGTGAGCTGAAAATAAATCATCCTTATTGAGTTCGCCTTGTAAGGTGTCAGCAGTCGCGTCATCAGACGTCAATAATATCTTACTGATTAATTTTCTTGGCAATTCCTCTGGTTCCATCTCATCAAATCTCAATGAAGAAAAATATAATCCCTCATCTTCTTTGATGCCAGCGAATTCCGAAAATTCTGTATTAATGCCATCGCCCAAACGCTGAATTTTTACATTTGGTCTAGGATTGTTTCTAAGTTCGGCCGCCCATTCACAAGCTTTTATTTCTTTTTCTGCACGTTGGCTTAGATATGGATCATCACCGCCAAATTCGGTTTGGTAAAATATGTATTGCAATTTAGCACCATCATAATCCCCAAGTTGATGCTTTGCATTGGCTAACCAAAATACATCTTCTGAGTAGGCATTGTCGCTATCTAAATCCTGGACTTTTTGATAGTGTTTTTCAGCTAAACTGTAGGAATTGAATTTTCTGGCTGATTCAGCGATTCCATGGTTTACTGCAATATCCGTCGTATCGAATTCATATGCCTCCAGATAATGAGACAAAGCAGCATAATAGTTACTTTCTACATAGGCCTCTTCAGCTGCAAGCATGAATGCATTTTTGGTCTGCCCTCTGGCAAGGCCTGCATATAGTAGCAGAAGTAGTATGGATAAATAAAAACGGTTCATAATCATATGGCTTTAGTCCTTTAGTAAATAGGACAAGTTTTAAATTGTGTTGGTGGTTTTACGTTTGTAATCGTATATCTAAAATGCGCTTCAAACCCACCATTTCCACCTGTAGCTACAGTGAAATCAGAGACATCTCTTTCATAGTTAAAAGAGAAATAATATTTGTCTTTTAATTCCAATGCTAAAATTGGGGCAAAGAAAGAACCAGAAGTACGATAGCCTACACCTAAATGCAGGGCAGCTTCTTTACCACGTTTAGTATTGATGTATATTTTAATTAAACCACTGGCGAGTAACTCTGTGTATTCATTTTGTAGTTGTCCTAACGCTTGCAATTGTATATCAAATCTTGAACTTAATTGCTTACTCACTATAGCAGATAAATTGAATCGTCGAGGCAATTTGATGTCATCTTGATCAAAAAAAGTGACTTGTGGTTCAACGAAATGAAATGCAGAAGCACCAATATCAAATTTTGTACGTCTGTCTTTTTGCCATCTGTAATTGAGACCTATTCCATTTTCAAAATAACTGACACGGTCGGCATCGAATTGCTCATTACTAGGCAAAGCAGAGTCAAAGGCAGTTCCATTCCATTGACTGTCCCATCGGAGATTAGCGAAGTCGAAACCTCTGTTTGCAAATCCTAAAGAGAGTCCTATTGTAAATAAATTGTTGGTGTTGATGATCTTCGTATACGATCCTGCAAGATTTATATTCGTCAATGTTATTTGAGAATCACCTTGACGATCGTAATTAAAGTTTATTCCACCAGAAAAGAAATATTTATCAGAACGTTTTGGGTAGAATTTTTGATCAAAACTACCAGTAAAGCTTCGCCATGGAACAGGTACCGAGCTCCATTGATTTCTATAGCTTAATAAAAAGCGTTTATCGCCATTAAATATTCCCGTCTTACCCGGATTTAATGTAAACACCGGATTATAAAACTGAGAATAATGTATATCCTGTGCCTGCAAATTATTAACAAATAAAAATTTGCATAATATGAAGATACACGCCACTCCAAAGCCTCTCAGATTAATCATAATTTTTAAATGATACATTTATATAATGTATTTTACATTGAAAATCAACAACTTAATTAATTGATTCTCAATGAGTTATTATCATTTATTAATAGTGCAAAAACTATACTAAAAATATAATTACTTAGAAGAGGGAGTCGTCATTCGTTTCAGTAACAATATATGCGAATTCAATTCAAATGAGCATGTATTTCGTTCTTATTTATAAAATTTAGCCCAATACTTTAGGTATTAGATAATTGATTTTATTTATTAATATTAATTAAATGTGTTACCAAACATATTATCATCATCTGATGATTCTATTAAATTATACTTTACTTTTATAGTTGCTATGCAGAAAATATTATCACAAGAACAGATTCGCGAATTAGATAAAGAAACAATAAAAAAACAACGCATTCAGTCTGATCAATTGATGGAACGCGCAGCTCATCAATTTGTAGATGCTTTACCTTTTAATGAGCTAATAGATCAACCTCTAACCATTGTTGCAGGAACAGGTAATAATGGTGGTGACGCGTTGGCAATTGCCCGCATACTCATGAATAAAGGCCTTTCGCCGACTGTGTACTTTTGTCGAATTTCAAGCAAAGTCAGTCCTGACTGCCAATTAAATTGGAATAGACTTAATCAGTATAATACAAGCAACATCTTCGAACTATTAGAAAATGAGAACCTTCCACCTTTTCATGGCTATGTCATAGATGGCTTATTTGGGAGTGGACTAAATCGTGGTGTAGAAGGCTATTGGGCTACGTTAATAGATAAAATAAATCAAGAAGCAGAACGCATTTTTTCTATAGACATCCCTTCTGGCTTTTTTGCTGACAAATTGACGACAACAGCGCATATACAAAATGCAGAAGTGATAACATTCGATTCGCCAAAACTTTCATTTCTAATGCCAGACAGTCAATCAGCTATTAAGGCGTTTACAATCGTTGATATTGATCTGGACACTGACGGCAAAGCTTCATTAGAGTCAACCTATTTTTACGTGACGGCAGACGATATAGGTCTCACTTTACGGAAGCGAAAGAAATTTTCCCACAAGGGGAATTACGGCAAAGTCTGCATACTAGGCGGGACAGATGAAATGATAGGTGGCGTGACTTTAGCTGGTAAAGCTGCATTAGCAACTGGTGCCGGTTATGTCTTTTACAAAGTACCCGGACCAAAGCGAGAAACCGTCCTGTCACAACACATGGAAGGCCTGATTTTGAAAGAGGCTATTTTCACCTTTCCTTTTACAAACAACAAACTAGAATGGCTTAGGCAATTTACCTTTGGTATTGGCTGTGCCATGGGAGTTAACGAACATCAGGATGTGCTGTTGCAATTCATGGAAAAATATAAGGCGCCTTATGTCCTTGATGCTGATGCCTTAAATATGATTGCAAAAGTGGGAATCGACAAACAAGCCTTACATCCCAACAGCATCTTGACCCCTCATCAAAAAGAATTTGCTCGCTTGGCAGGTGAATCATCAAATTCCTTCGAGCAATTAGAGTTGCTTAAAAAGCTGGCCATCACTAAGCAATTGTACGTTTGTCTGAAAGGACCTCATACCATCATCGCTTGTCCAGATGGCACATGCTACTTTAACTCTACAGGGAATCCAGGTATGGCAGTAGCTGGCAGTGGTGATGTGCTTACAGGTATGATCACTTCATTTCTTTCTCAGGACTATACACCTAGAGAGTCTGCAATACTTGGTGTTTATCTACATGGTTATGCTGGTGATCTAGTCTCCAATCAATTAGGTCAATATGGATTAACTGCTTCCGATATTATCAAGTATATTCCGCAAGCAATAAACGAATACATATGTTAAAGAAAATAGCCATTTTAACAGGCGCTGGTATGAGCGCAGAGAGCGGAATCAAAACATTTAGAGACAATGATGGACTCTGGGAAGAATTTGATGTCATGACAGTCGCTTCATTAGATGGCTGGCATGCAGACAAAGAACTGGTGTTGCGTTTCTACAATGACCGCCGCAGACAATTGAAGGATGTGGTTCCCAATCAGGGACATTTGGATTTACTTTTATTTGAGCAAGCCCATGATGTCGTTATAGTTACACAAAATGTAGATGACTTACATGAACGAGCAGGAAGCAGCCACATCATCCATTTACATGGCGAGCTTAACAAAGTTCGATGCACGGTTAATGACAGTCTGATTTACGATTGGGACAAAGATTTGAATCTCGGGGACATGAGTGATGATGGACATCAATTGAGACCTCACATCGTATGGTTTGGCGAAATGGTACCACTCCTAGAACAAGCTGCTGCAGAAGTTGCTACCGCCGATTATATCATCATCATAGGGACATCAATGCAGGTCTACCCTGCTGCTGGTCTGATCTCCTATGCAAAACCCAATGCGCACATCTATTACATTGACCCAAAACCTCAATTGAATCATGAATTACGATTGGCTCCCAATGTGACGGTGATTGAAGAGAAAGCGACTGTTGGGGTGAAGACTTGTTATGAGTTGATTGTTGGTTAGTTTTTTAGCTGTTTGCTTTTAGCTGCTAGCTGTTAGCTGTTA
>CALLFA010000022.1 GCA_937997635.1 uncultured Saprospiraceae bacterium
ATTGACTTCTTCTGTCTCACCGAGTAAGTAACCTACAGTAGTGTCAAGGACTTTGGCGAGATTCTTAGCGACTTCGATAAAAGGGGTCATTTCATCACGTTCATAACTAGATGAAAAAACTAAGGTCATCCTAATTATAAGCTAACCTATTTTTACAAAGGCAATGAGAATATCTATTGTGTACAAGATGAACGACTTATCAGTGTCAGGGACTTCTTGGTATCTCCTTAGGGTGTACAACAAATTAGGTAGACACCATAATCCTCTTTATGATAATCGAATAAATTCGACGTTACACATTTTAAAACCACTTCCCTTTTGCATTTACAATTGGATGTACTGTTGCATCTGTAAGAGAAAATTTATCTGATGCTGGAGAAGACAGTAGATTCACACCAGGTGTTTTTCCAACTTCAAAAGATCCTAGTTTGTTTTCCATTCCCAAGACTTTAGCTCCATTCAATGTGGCCCAACTTAGTAAATGTTCGGTTGTGACGTAGGACTGGAACCGTTGGATTGTCTTCATTTCGTCCAAAATGGAGAGTTGCCAATTGGAGGTCAAGCTATCGGTACCGATTGTCATCACAGCCTCTGCATCCAAAAAGTCTTTGTAGTACGGCAATTTGTTTTCGATATATAAATTAGCGTTTGCGCAAGTAGCAAAATACAATTCAGACGCCCAGTCATTTGCAAATCGGATATCCTCTAAGGACATCACCGTATTGTGGACAAGAAGTGTCTTTTGTGTTTTATCCATATGCTGGAAAGCATAGTGTGTTGAGTTTGTGCCTGTTGGTGAAAACTGATCTATAGGCAATTGAAACCCAGCATAAAAGGATAACAAATCTCCTTCCTTCGTTTGGAAAAATTGATTCTCATGTGTTGTTTCTTGGTTGTGAATGGAAACAGATAATTGATGACCACGATTGACTTGATTGATTTTTTCAAACAGTGTTTTAGACACAGAATATGGCGCATGTGGAACCATACTGCATGTCAGACCAGCAGCTTTATATCCTTGATAAACATCGAGGTATGGTTGGAAATAATCATCACATTTATCATCATCTAAAAAATCAAAGGCTTCAATAAAATTCATGTACTGAATATCGCTTGCCTTCTTTACTTCAATGGTATCAATCTTATTCGAGATGTCTCCTACTGCGACAATACCATTATCTGACATCTCCTTATCTGCTGCTTGGATGGCTTCATCAATCACTGATTGGTCGATGTCTCTGAATTGTACAACAGACTGAATAAATGGGATCAATCCTGTACCTGTGTCAACTCGACCTTTCATGTGTGATAACTCAAGATGACAATGCGTATTGACAAAACCCGGAACAAGTATGCCGTTGCGGATGTCTACCTCATCAGGGTTGTGGTCAGCAAGTGGATCGACAGATAATACCTCGCCGAGTTCACTTAGTACGACGACAATATTGGCTTGGAGAGCACCGTCTATAAAAACTTGGTCAGCGCTTAGTTTGTTTGTTTTATGCTGCATGTCAAATGTAGTGCACGTGGCTCAAAAAAATTATCTCATCATTTTCATTAGTGAAGAACTAAGAAAACTGCCTTGATCTTCTGCAAACATATTTAAAATCTTTTCGGCCTTTAGAGAAAAATGACGCAGTTCTTTCACGACTTTACAAAATTCATCAGATTCTGGACACTGAGCCTCGACATTAGAACTTGTTTTGAGAAGTTCTATCATAGGATCTAACTCTTTCTTTTTTCTTTGCATTAAAATCAATTGGAATACTTTCCAAAAATCCTTCTCTGCTTCAAAAAAATCTTTGCGTTCTCCTTCGACATTTAATTTACGAATCAGACCCCAATCGAGTAGTTCATGGACATTCATATTGACATTACCTCTGGACATCTTCAGTCTAGACATCAGTTCTTCTGCACATAAGGCACGTTCTGAAATGAGCAATGCTCCATGTATTTGACCGACGGCTTTTTTGACCCCCCAGCTCATGCACAATAAGCCCCACTCTGTGATAAATTTTTCTTTGTTGTCTGTGAAATCCATAGTGATCGTAGCGTCTTACATGCTACTAAGGTATTTAATGGTCAATTGTTTAGACAATTGTAGAAAAGTTACAATGTATTTATGATCACGTCATTAATTTTATCACCAATTCGAATGTTGTTGACCACATCCATACCGTCTATCACTTCAGCAAAAATGGTATAATTCCCATTCAAATGTAAGGTTGGTGAATGGGTAATGAAAAATTGACTTGACTCTGTATGTTTGCCTGCCGAAGCCATACCCACCATGCCTTCTGATTCATATCTTACGTCTGGCGAAATTTCTGTCTGAATGGTATAGTTTAAACTTCCGTACCCATCCCCACGTGTGCAGCCACCTTGTATCACAAAATTTGGTACCACACGATGAAAGACTTTTCCATCATAAAAATTCTCCTGCGCCAAATGAATAAAGTTAGATACCGTCGACGGAGCTGCTGAAGGTTTCAACATCATAACAATGTCCCCACGTGACGTGCGTATAGTCGCGCTCGTAGAATCTGAAATTTCAGTCATTAATTTCCAGCGAATTGGATTTGGATTTGTTGAAGAAATCTCTTGCATAGTGGTGTCCTTGACGGTATTTATAGCTTTTACCAATAGATTATAGGTCTCTAATTCTTTTGGCAATTCTAAGTCCACAATAGATTTTTCTAGAAATGAATAGTCTATATTCAATGATCTGAGATTAAATGACTCGTTTGACATCAACTGACCGATGACTGCCAATTGGCCGCTGTCACCATCTTTTGCTAATTCAGATAAGAACACCATTATCTCTCCTTTTGCAAATCTATTTTTACCTGGTGTATTGTAGGCATAATTCCACTTTGGGCTAGATAACGAGATTTGAAGTGCTTCAACAATTGCTGTTTTCAATACAGGATCCATCTTATTGTCATATAATGACATGACAGATTTATAATTCAACACATCCTCACCCATTGCTTTTATGTAGGCTGCTTTACCATAGACATTACTGCCATTGTAGAGTTCTTCTATTTCTTTGAGCAAAATAGATCTTGTGTTGACATACCTATTCGGTAGATGTCTGAGAATCGCTTTGTATAATCCTGATTTAACTTCCCATGGAAAATTATTAGCAGTTTGTTCTCTGTACAATTTGATGTCTCCTGCATTGCCACTTTGATAAATATAATTTGCTGCTAGTTCTGCCAGCTGTACTCTTGGCTCACTTAATAATTTGATCATGGGATTAATGATCTTTCTATAATCATAATTACCAAGTGCTCTGATGACATTGCTCTTCACTCTGTAGTCAATATCTTTATCCAATAAATCTGTCAGTGCTTTACCGACTTCGGGATTTTTTGTTTTGCCCAATGCTGCAGCACAAGCCATTTGAATATCGACAGAAGAATCCGATTGCAGAACTTCTAGCAACTGAAATTTATAGGGCTCAATGTCTATTGACTTGGCTCTGTAAAAATAGTTGGCTGCATACAACCTGACTTTCTCATTGATGTTTTTATTCGTCAACAATTCAATCATTTTTTCACTCCCTGCTTCATCATACATATCTCGAAAAGCATATTGGTAAATTGCACGAGCTTGTCCCAACAACAGTTGATCATCATCATCCGAATAGCTAGACACAGTTGCAATATGTTTAAGATTATCTTGTCCGCCTACTTTGCCAATGCTTTCTAAGACAGCGCAATTAAAATCGTTATTTAAGTTTATCGTCGAATCTTTTCGGATAAATGCAGCCAGCAATTCTGACTCAGACGATACACCACCGATTTGCCCCATAGAAAAAGCAGCATTTTTTCGCACCAATAAGGATTCATCTTGCAACAGTGACTTCAATCTAAAGGCACTTCCTGGCATCTTCATAGAGCCCAACGCTTTTGCAGCATTCGCTCTTACGAAACTATTTTTATCATCAAAAAGAGCTGTAAGACTATCTAGTCTCAAATTATTTTGATAATCTAAAATTGTTCTTAATGTTTGGTCTTTCAGACCCAAAGGTTTCTCGTATAAATCCGACTCACTAGCGGGAACACAAGACATCAATAATATAAAAAGGCAAAATGATGCGAATCTGACAACCATAAACGAAAGTAATATCTATTAATACCTCTGCAAATATAAGATTGTATTTTTGTCATCTATGAGAAATAAGATATATGTATTAGTGGCAGCTGTCGTGCTCTTTGCGTCAAACACCGAAGCTCAATCTCTGGTAAGTGCAGAAACGGTTACATCTGTTAGTGAGTTGGTATTGGAGTTGACGTTTGGAATGGACGCAGCAAATGGTGTTGATGTTGTCAGAGTCGAATATGTGACCACCGATGTAGAAGGTCGGCAAGATACAGCAAGCGGGCTTTTGTTATTGCCTCTTGGTGAAGGACCATACCCTCAGGTTATTTATCAACATGGCACGGTGAATTCCAGAGAAGATGTCCCGTCTAATCAAATGGGCGGTTGGGAATTAGGCTTGGCTATAGCTGGTTCAGGATTCATTACTATTGTACCAGATTTTCACGGATTAGGTGTGTCTAGAGGAGTTCATCCTTATGTCCATGCAGAATCAGAAGCATTGGCTGCGATTGATGAGCTTTTAGCAGTCCAAGGCTATCTAGAAGACATTGATTTGCCTACTAACGATCAATTGTTTGTCACTGGATATTCTCAAGGTGGTCATGCGGCAATGGCGGCTCATCTGGTATTGGAAAGAGACTTTGCTGATCAGTTTACGGTGACAGCTAGCGCTCCGATGTCAGGCCCTTACTCTATTTCTGGAGATATGATCGATTTTACGATTGGTCAGGACACCGAGTATGACTTTGTCGGGTATCTCGCCTGGGTCATGTTGTCTTACCAGCGTGTGTATGGCAATTTGCCTGCTACTGAGGACATATTCAAATCTCAATATGTGCCTTTAGTCGATCAATTTGAAAATGAAACCATCACGCTTGGCGAATTGAATGAAGAGTTGATAACGCTTATTCTGGAAGAAACAGGTGGTCTGGTACAACCAAGAGTGATGTTTAATGATGACATTTTAGACATAATATTAACTGGAGTCGATCATCCTATAAACACTGCACTGAGAGATAATGATGTTTTCGATTGGTTACCTAATGCGCCAGTACGCATGTTGTATTGTGGCATGGATGAACAAGTCACCTTCCAAAATGCGTTGACGGCTGAAGCAGCAATGCAAGCTAGAGGTGCTGCAGATGTTGAAGCTGTTTTGGTTGATGAAGATGCAAACCATGGAAGCTGTGTTTTCCCAGCAGCTACATTTATGATTGCTTATTTTCAATCACTGGTTGACATCACTTCATCAGTAGC
This sequence comes from uncultured Saprospiraceae bacterium, assembly GCA_937997635.1. Classification (GTDB taxonomy): domain Bacteria; phylum Bacteroidota; class Bacteroidia; order Chitinophagales; family Saprospiraceae; genus CALFUK01. The sequence goes on from CALLFA010000022.1 coordinate 5,365, forward strand.
GGATTTTGAAGAAACATCATTTCGTCTGTTTCCAAACCCAACCAATGATTGGATATCAATAGAGACTGATCATGTCAACTTGCCATCTGACATTTTGATTTACAACATTATTGGAGAAAGAGTCATGGAAATAAATCAACCCGATTCAAGAATAGATGTGAGTCGATTGGAAGTTGGTACTTATATCATTCAGATGATAGATAATGGTGAAGTGTTTAACTCCACCATTACCATCACTAACTGATTTCTTATTTAATGTTGAATGCTTTTTTCACTTTAGAAACGTGATCTAGTTTCTCCCAAGTGAACGTTTCAACATTTTTCTTCTTGACTTTTCCGCTGCCATCAACAAAAGTGAATGTTTTCTTTTCCGGCTTTCGACCCATGTGCCCATAAGCAGCAGTATCAGAATAAATCGGATTTCTCAATTTCAATCTCGTCTCGATAGCATAAGGGCGCATATCAAAAATCTTCTCTATTTTCTTAGCGATCTTACTGTCTGACATTTTTATGTTGGCAGAACCATTCGTGTTGACATAAATATTAGTAGGTTTTGCAACACCAATGGCGTAAGATACTTGAACTAATATTTCATCACAAACACCCGCAGCTACCATGTTCTTCGCAATATGTCTAGTCGCGTACGCAGCTGATCTATCTACTTTAGAAGGATCTTTACCTGAAAACGCGCCACCACCGTGAGCTCCTTTACCGCCGTAAGTATCTACGATAATCTTTCTACCTGTTAAGCCAGTATCGCCATGAGGACCACCAATGACAAACTTGCCTGTTGGATTTACGTGGTAGGTGATTTTATTGGTAAACAATTTTTTGATTGACGCTTTGCATTGCTTTTTCACTTGAGGGATAACAATGTTTTTTACATCGTCTTCAATCTGCTTCAACATTTTAGCATCATTTTTATCGAATGGGTCGTGTTGTGTTGATACGACGATACTGTCAATCCTGATTGGCTTATTATCGTCAGAATATTCAATGGTTACCTGTGACTTTGAATCCGGTCTGAGGTAAGTCATCTTCTTCCCTTTTTTTCTGATATCAGCAAGGACCTGAAGGATTTTGTGAGACAGGTCAAGTGCCAATGGCATGTAATTGTCTGTCTCGTTGGTTGCATATCCAAACATCATTCCTTGATCACCTGCACCTTGATCTTCTTTCTTTTTTCTTTCTACACCTTGGTTGATGTCTGGAGATTGTTCATGTATGGAAGAAAATACACCACAGGAATTAGCTTCGAACATGTATTCAGACTTGGTGTAGCCTATCTTTTTAATAACATCTCTCGCGATTTGTTGGACATCGAGATATGTTTTCGTTTTAACCTCACCAGCTAAAACGACTTGACCAGTTGTGACTAATGTCTCGCAAGCTATTTTAGAATTTGGATCAAATGCTAAAAAGTGGTCGACCAAAGAATCAGAAATTTGATCCGCTACTTTATCCGGATGGCCTTCTGATACCGACTCTGAGGTAAATAAGTATGGCATGTTATTTTGTTTATTTTATTTGACAATTAAACGCTTGATCGGCTCCAATAAAACCGACCAATTGATCACCTGTGTTTACTTTCCCAACCCCTGCTGGCGTCCCTGTATAAATCAGATCTCCTTTTTGAATTGTGAAATATGTTGACACGTGGCAAATTAAGCGCGTGAAGTTAAAAATTAATTCCGTTGTATTGCCCTTCTGAACAATTTTACCGTTTTTTTCTAATCTAAAGTCAATCGCTTTCTCTTTTTCGTACTCACTCCATGACCCGACTAATGCAGAACCATCAAAGCCTTTTGCTATTTCCCAAGGATGTCCTTTTTCTTTAAGCTTACTTTGAACATCGCGAGCAGTAAAGTCTATGCCTACTGTCACAGTATCAATGTAATCCAATGCAAATGCTGGTTGTATTGATTTTCCGTTTTTCGACATTTTTAAAATGACTTCTATTTCATAATGCACATCCTCACTAAAGTCTGGTATATAAAACACATTTGGATCTTTTAATAAAGCAGTGGGAGGCTTCATAAATACCAACGGTGATTTAGGTACAGGGTTCTTTAATTCTTTTGCGTGATCTACGTAATTTCTGCCGATGCAAAATATTTTCATTGACTTGAGTTCAGAATTTTACATTCATAAGTCCCACTAATTCTTTCACTTCAGAAAGTGTTTGTTGCGCCACTTTTCTGATTTCTGCTGAAGATTGTTTGATTTGATATTTGAGTTCTTTTTTATTGTCGAGTATATTTTTTTTATTCTCAATAAACGTGCTTGTCAAAGACACTAATGCTTCTGCAGTACTCTCTTTTAATTCGCTGTATTTTAAATCGCCAGCATGGTAACTACTCATCAACTGTTCGTAGTCATTAGCGTTCGCTGCCTTTAACAACTCGAATAAATTACCGACTCCTGCACTCATTTCACCTTCAGGGGTATCGCCAGTATCGGTCACTGCTGATTTAATTTGTTTTCTTATTCTGGCTTCTTCTTCGAAGACACCTATGACGTGTTTTTCACCGGCACTTTTGCTCATCTTTCTTGTTGGATCGGCTGGTGATTTTATTCTCGGTGTCTTGGTATGGAGCGTTTGAGGTAAGATGAAATATTCTTTACCAACACTGTGGTTAAACCTATCAGCAATCTCTCTGGTCAATTCAAGATGTTGGTCTTGATCATCGCCAACTGGAACAAAATCTGCTTTATATATTAAGATGTCAGCCGCTTGCAAGACTGGATAATCGAAGAGACCGACGGAGATAAATCCATCTTTCTTATTCTGCTGACTTTTATCTTTGTACTGGGTCATATTGCTGACACGTCCTACGGCGGCAAAACAATTAAAAATCCAACCCAATTCTGCGTGTTCAGGGACCAGTGATTGAATGAATATATTTTCTGGTTTTAAGCCAGTAGAGACGAGATCTACGATGAGGTCCCAGGTCTGTGTTCGTAATTTTTTGGTATTGTAAGGCATCGTCATGGCGTGATAATCCACTATGCCATAAAAACACTCGTATTGTTCTTGGAGATCTACCCAATTCTTGACTGCGCCAAAATAATTACCAAGGTGTAAATTGCCTGTTGGCTGAATACAAGACAGGACTCTTTTTTTATCGCTCATTAGCGGCTATTTAACAGCGATGAGAGATATTTCAATATTGACAAATTTGGGAAGGTTAGCAACTTCGACAAGTTCACGTGCGGGAGCTGTGGATTCTCTAAAGTATTCTGCATAGACGGCATTGATGTCACCATATTGGTGCATGTCCGCGACGAAGACTGAACATTTAGCAACATTCTCGAATGTCATCTCCGCTTTTTCAAGAATTGCCTTCAGGTTATTGAGCACCTGTTTGGTCTCGTCTTGAATGGAAGAATTGACTAGTTCTCCTGTCTCAGGATTAATCCCAATCTGGCCCGATACATACAATGTACCTCCAGCTAGAATCGCTTGATTATATGGACCAACTGGACTAGGTGCTTTATCTGTCGTAATTATTTCCTTCATTAGGGAAGAAACATTAATCTAGTTCTTCATCAGCTTGAACCAACATCTTGCCTCTGTAGTACAGATTGCCTTCATGATAATACGCTCTGTGATACAAATGCGCTTCTCCAGTATTTTTGCATATCGCTACCTGCGGAATTCCCATTTTTTTATGGGTTCTTCTTTTTCTTTTCCGCTGTTTTGATATCCTACTCTTTGGATGTGCCATAACAACTCGTTTTTTTATTTCAGTTTAATATTCTTCAAATCACCCCAAATATCATTCCTCTCTTCTTCATCAGGGTTTACATTCCCGTCAAGGAAACTCAACATTGACCGATCACAATCTTTATACTCATTATCTTCGCAGTCAATTTTATTTTTTATGGGTAAATGCAATTGGATTGTCTCCAAAATAAATTCAGAAACATCTAATTCAGCATCATCTTGGTCCAAATAAATGACTTCTTCAGATTGACCATCATCGAGCGTAAATTTTATCAGATATCTTTCTGCAGCTTCAACTGGAATCTGTATTTGCTTCAGGCAAACATCGCAAGGAGCTAGAAAATGCCCACTAATGTCAAAATCTAAGATCAACATTGATGGTTTTTTTTCTAAATCCAGACTTACGTCAAATGACCCTTTCTTGACTATCGAATGGGTGAACATGTCAAAGTATGCGTCAGCCAATTCAAACTTGTACTGATGCATTCCAATATAGAGTCCTTGAATAGGTAATAAAAATTCACTCTTTAGCTGTTTCATTTTACCTAAAACTTTAAAAATGGGCTGCAAAGATAGATTTTTATCGTGGAATCTGCTAACAAATGATATGGTAAATGGTCTTTAATCGCAAGAGCTGGTGATTGCAAGGAACGTTGACCCTATTTCTACGACAAATCCTTGATGGAGACTGGCTTCATTCCCGTAAAGGTAACTCACATGAGAATTGTTCACTATGTGTTGATCCGAATGAATATCAAGGCTAGCTTGCATGATTGCTTCTGTATTATCCAAAATACCAGTTAACGTACGCACTGAAAAGCACAATGGATTTTTGGCGACCTTCTCGCAAGACCAATCACCGTATTCCAATGTAGAGGCGCATCTGAGGACGCATTCCACATCATAAGATGTATTCCCAAAACGGTTTTCAACCACCAGCATTGGCGATGTCGTGGTCACAGTAGTTGATTGTGAACAAGCTATATTGGGTCTATATCTCCATGCATAGGTATCTACGTCTGTAAGGCGAGTACAGCTAAATCTAATCGAATCTGGCGTAGGATAGGTGATGACCATTTCGGATGTATCGACAATCGGACAATAGACGGTCACGGTAGGGCTTAAGCAATTGTCCACAAAATTTTTCATTCTTGCTGCGACTTGCGGGTGGAAGCCTTGCGAAAGATCAACTCTCACACCTGAATTGGCATGGCAATAACTCATTATGGTGCCTGATGGTGGCAGTACAGGATTATTTACATCAAAACAATCTGACCCCTCAGCTTCTGCTTGATCATCAATAATGCCATTGCAGTTAGAATCCCTGTTGTTGTTGGTAGACAATATATTCCCACAATCATCTAGCTGTGTATCATTGCCATTCCACCGACAGGCGTGGGTGTGATGACTGCTAAGGTTATGTCCAATTTCGTGAGCAATAAAATGAATTGAATAAGAGTACACATTTAGATCTGTATTGAAATTAGTCGCTATCCCAGTAAACCCGTAAAGAGGTTTGACGTAAGGGCAACTGCTTCTTCTATTTGCAATACCGCCATGCCTATTTGTGGTAGACAATAAATGTCCAAGCCTTCCATTGTAATTGCCATCTAAGGCACATTTTAATCGATCCAACACCAGTGCCGATGATGATGTATTGTCAGCGTCATAAGGATCCATTGAGGTCCATAGCTTGATGTCAGGAAAATTTAGATCGATGCCGGCATCATTGAATATCGCATTTACTGATGCCATCAAACCTGTCACATGGTTGAGGGCTGCTATGGTGTCTGAATTGAAATCTGTAAACAATTTATGATCAGCTTCTATATACACATCAACTTCTGATAAAGAAGCATTTTTATCCTGGCTAACATCTTTGATTTGAAGACCGTTAGTTTTAGGCTCATCCAAAAATTCTTCTTCGGAATCATTGTTTTCACACGCTTTTTTGAATCCATGAGGAATCATGTCATCAGCGTACATTCGTTGCTTTTTCGAAGCTGGATCCATGTCCAAATTCCAATTTTTCCCACCTACTGAAATAATACCGGTGACACCTTCATCACTGAATGTTAAGGATACGAGAGATTTGGTGTGATGAATATGCCCGGTATAAATCAGTGGTGTAAATGGAATCAGATTGCCATCAGAATCCAGGAATCTAGTATTGTCGAATGTTTGAGATCGAGTAAGGCTAACTGTTGACGTTGGACTATCGGGAAGTTCGACCTCAAGCGATACTAGACTTGACTTTGTATTGATGATGCTCTTTAATTTATCGGATGAAAAATCAAAGGAGTGGATGTCTTTTTGGTGTTTAAAGTCTTGTGAGTCTTTACTGAGTCGTAGGTCTTGCCCGTAGCTAACACAAGCATTTAAAAGTACGAACAGGCAGAATAATAGGCATCTCACGGTGTTGAGACGTGGGAAGGTGGGGGGAAGCACATATATGGGGAAGGTTTATAGTGTTAAAGTTTGAGTTGGGTCGGCTGGCGCCTTGTTGGGGCGGCTGGCGCCTTGTTGGGGCGCTCGTGAACTCGCTTGTTGGGGCGCTCGTGGGCTCGCTTGTTGGGGCGGCTGGCGACTTGTTGGGGCGGCTGGCGACTTGCTAGACCATTTTACCTGGCTTCACCCAGCTATCAAACTCTTTTTCCGTCAAATAACCAAGTTTGAGGGCGGCGGCTTTTAGGCTGGTGACTTCTTTGTAGGCTTTTTTGGCGATGGTAGCTGATTTGTCGTAGCCAATTTTGGTATTTAATGCTGTGACTAACATGAGTGAGTTGTGCAACAGATGTTCGATTCTTTCTTTGTTGGGTTGGATGCCTTTGGCGCAGTTGTCGTTGAAGCTGACGCAGGCGTCTCCGATCAAATTTGCCGAGTTGAGGAAGTTGTAGATCATCATTGGTTTGAAGACGTTTAATTCGAAATGGCCGGTCATGCCGCCAACATTAATCGCTACATCATTGCCGACTACTTGGGCCATTGCCATTGTCAAGGCTTCGGCTTGTGTGGGGTTGACTTTACCAGGCATAATGGATGATCCAGGTTCGTTAGCAGGAATGGTGATTTCGCCGATGCCACATCTTGGGCCTGAGGACAACATGCGGATGTCGTTGCCGATTTTCATTAAAGATACTGCTACAGTCTTTAGTGCGCCGTGTGCTTCTACGATGGCATCGTGGGCAGCAAGACCTTCGAATTTATTTTTGCCGGTGATGAATGGGAGTTTGGTTGCTTTGGCGATGTGCTTGGCAACAAGTTTGTCGTAGCCTTTAGGTGTGTTCAGGCCAGTGCCTACGGCTGTGCCTCCGAGTGCCAATTCGCTGACATGTTTCAAGGTGTGTGTAATGGCTTGAATGCCATGCTCCAATTGGGAGACATATCCACTGAGTTCTTGGCCGAGGGTGACTGGAGTAGCGTCCATGAAGTGCGTCCGACCAATTTTGACCACTTTATTGAATGCTTTTGATTTGGCTTCTAGTGTTGCTTTTAATTTTTCGATGCCTGGGATGGTTGTTTCTACCAATGCTTTATAAGCCGCAATGTGCATAGCAGTTGGGAAGGTGTCATTAGACGACTGTGATTTGTTGACGTCATCATTGGGGTGGAGGTATTTTTTGGCATCTTTTAGTTTGCCTCCTTTGATGACATGGCCTCTGTTGGCGATGACTTCGTTGACATTCATGTTTGTCTGGGTACCTGATCCTGTTTGCCATACGACTAGTGGAAACTGATCATCTAATTTCCCGTCAAGGATCTCCTTACACACTTTAGCAATAGCAGTAGCTTTAGATTTGGGTAATACACCAAGGTCAGCATTTGTCTGAGCAGCAGCTTTTTTTAAAATGGCATAGGCTCTGATGATTTCTAAAGGCATGAGTTGGCCGCCGATTTTGAAATTTTCTTTAGACCGTTGTGTCTGTGCTCCCCAATATTTATCAGCTGGAACATTCACTATCCCGATGCTGTCTTTTTCCTTTCTAAACGCCATGGTAAGAATTTTGCGCAAAACTATTCAATTCGAAAGACAGATGTACATTTTAAGGATGATAAGTTTTCAGATACTTTCAGGACTGTAAACTTTGTATATTCGTGGACGTTATTAAATAAAACATTATTCACATATAAAACTTTGACAAAAATGGCTTTTACTTTGCCCGAATTAGGATATGCTTACGATGCATTAGAACCACACATCGATGCTAGAACGATGGAGATTCACCATACGAAGCATCACAATGGATATACAAACAAATTGAACGCTGCAATTGATGGTACTGATCTTGACGGTAAATCAATTGAAGATATCTTGACGGGTCTTGATATGACCAACGGTGCAGTCAGAAACAATGGCGGCGGATTCTACAACCACAGTTTATTTTGGAAGGTGATCGCTCCTGAAGACAGAGGTCGATTATCTGGGCCATTGAAAGATGCGATTGATGCTGCCTTTGGTTCAAAAGACGGATTTGCAGAAGCATTTGCTAAAGCTGCAGGCACAAGATTTGGCTCAGGCTGGGCTTGGTTATGCAAACACGATGGTGGAAAAGTAGAAATTTGTTCGACACCAAACCAAGACAATCCATTGATGCCAGGCGTTGGTTGTGGAGGTACACCGATCTTAGGTATTGATGTATGGGAACATGCCTATTATTTAAATTATCAAAACAGAAGACCTGATTATGTCAAAGCGTTTATTGACATTATCAATTGGAATGAGGTGGAGAGACGTTATGAGGCTTCTTGAGAATTGAGATTTATCGATTGAAAGATAGTAAGACTCGTTGGTTTCAGCGAGTCTTTTTTTTGGGAATTGTGGTTTGCTGACGCCAAGAGGTTTGTATGTGAGGGATGGCAAGAGGTTTGTATGTGAGGACGCCAATAGGTTAGAAACCTTTGGCTCACTTATCGCCCTGAATGTTATTTGTCGTGGTGAAGATGGCAAGAGGTACGGAGACCTTTGCCTCAGTTCTCGTCTTGAATGTTATTTGTCGTGGTAAGAGGTTCGGACCTGTGAGCCTTTGGCTTAGGCCTTTGTGTATTTGAGGACGCCAAGAGGTTAAAAAACCTTTGGCTCACTTGCCGTTTTTTGGCTCACTTATCGTCGTTTTTGGCTTAGACCTTTGGCTCAGTTGTGGTGACATGGCAATAGGTACGGAGACCTTTGCCTCAGTTGTCGTCTTGAATGACTTTTTTATAAAATATTTGCCCTGCCAGTAGCTAGTCAATAATTGTTTCCGGACGATATCTGAATCGAAGGTCTCCGTACCTCTCGATTTCAATCTCAACAAGAGGTACAGACCTATGAGCCTGTGGCTTAGACTTTTGCCTCAGTTCTTTTTTGTAATGAGAGGATTTTTTTTGATATTGTACGTATTAATTTACAACACAGTTTTACATGCTTTCAGAAAGAACTACAAACAGGCCGATTATAGAGGTCAGAAAAATTTACCATCGTGGTCAATGGAGAATTGCATTCTACCATGAGTATAGTAGAGAGATACGACAAAAGCTAAAGGCGCTCGATAGTGCAAACTATAGTAAAAC
>CALLFA010000023.1 GCA_937997635.1 uncultured Saprospiraceae bacterium
ATAGAGTTTTATGGGAATGGATAAGGCTATGTATCGAGCCAGTAAAGCTATCGGAATGGCAATCAACCCGATCAGTATATATTTTCCATTATAAGGCAACACCAATATTTCCAATCCGATCAACACAAATAAAATACCATTAAGCAGACCATCAGTTGTTTCCCAAAATTTATCGATGTACAATTCAGTCATTTCCGACATGCCTTTTTCCCGGACGGTATCATGACCAACCAATAAGCCAGCGACCACAACTGCTAATGGTCCGGAAAAATGCAAGTAAGAAGCCAATTGATACCCGCCCATCACAATGGCAATTGTTATCAATACTTCGACACTATAATCATCGATTGATTTCATTAAGCGATAAGCAATCCAACCTAAGGCAAGACCCAAGGCAATACCTCCAACCACTTCTTCTAACAATACCATACCTACGTGCCCGGCACTCACGTTGTCAAGACCTACTTGAGCAATTTCGTACAAGGTTAGAAACACAACAACACCAATCCCATCATTAAATAATGATTCGCCAACAATTTTTGTTTCTAACTTTTTTGGAACACCTGCTTTCTTCAAAATACCTAGAACGGCAATTGGATCTGTCGGAGAAATTAATGCACCAAACAGTAAACAATGAATGTATGCTACCTCTAGGCCGAAAGCTTGCAAGACATAATACATCACCGTCCCAATCAATACAGTACTTATCAAGACACCGACTGTCGCAAAAGCCAATATGGGACCTCGCTGTACTTTGAGCTGATCAAAATTAGTATGCATAGCGCCAGCAAACAACAAGAAGCTGAGCATGATCTCTAGCAAGACTACACCAAAATCAACTTCGGCAATCAATTCTTTCAATGGATTGGTCAGTGAAGCATCCAACCAGCCGAGTATTGTCAATACCAAACTCATGATGATGGTGATGACCATCGCGCCAATGGTATATGGCAGTTTCACAAATCGTTCGTTGATGTAGGCGAATATTGCTGAGACAACAACTAATGTGGTTATAATCGTAAATAATTCCATAGTTAATGCGAATGTACAGAACAATGAATTCTGTTTGGTTGTTTTTAACTTAAGAAGTGATTTAAAGACTATATTGAATTATAAATTTGATTATTATGGATAAGAATACACAATTAGAAAAAGCAACAGTAGGTGGCGGATGTTTTTGGTGCGTTGAGGCTGTTTATCAAGATATAGAAGGCGTTCATCATGTTGTCTCTGGATATAGCGGAGGTCATGTGGTCAATCCGACTTACGAACAAGTGTGTGGCAAACAAACGGGTCATGCTGAAGTCGTACAAATTGATTTTGATCCTACAGTAATCAGTTATGGAGAAATCCTGGAGATTTTCTGGGCAGCCCATGATCCAACAACGCCAAACCGACAAGGCAATGATGTCGGTCCACAATATCGGTCTGTGATTTACTATCACAATGATGGTCAAAAAGAGATAGCCGAACATTCAATAAATCAAGTTGCTAGCAAAATATGGGACGATCCCATTGTGACAGAACTAGAACCTTTAGGTGAGTTTTATGGTGGAGAATTGTACCATCAAAATTTTTACAAAGACAATCCAAACCACGGCTATTGTCGAGCGGTTGTTGGTCCTAAAGTAGCCAAAGTAAAAAAGAAATATGCGCATCGGTTAAAAAAGAAGGAATTGAAACAAGGAGAGTATAATAAATTGACTGAAGCAGAAGCGTATGTTATCCTTCAAAAAGGTACAGAGCGCCCATTCACTGGTGAGTATGATAAGCACTATGAAAATGGTACTTATGTATGCAGACAATGCGAATCACCATTGTACAATTCAGCTGATAAATTTGATTCTGGTTGTGGATGGCCTGCTTTTGATGATGAAATAAAAGGCGCTATAAAACACTTGCCTGACGCTGATGGTCGTCGTATAGAGATTGTTTGTAAAAATTGTGATGGGCACCTCGGACACATATTTGTCGGCGAGCAATTAACAGAAAAAAATGCCAGACATTGCGTGAATTCTATTTCTATGAAATTCAAACCAGCTTAAAATTTCCGTAAGTATTACCAACGTTTTAAATTAGGACGTTGTCTTTACTTATATGAAAACAAATTTACTGATCTTTTTATTTGGAATCATGTGGCACTCGGCTTTTTGCTGTAGTTGTGTCGATATAACTAATGCATGTGATTACTTAAATAGTGAATACACAATACCAGTCGTCGTCAGTTTTAAAAATCTTTCCACACATGAAGCAACTCTTCAGATAGAAAAGGTTTTATCGGACGACATTATTCTAAACGATACTTATCACATTTTTGGTGATACTGTCACTTCTTGCGACAGGTCATTAGAGAGCGTGGAAGAAGGATCATTATATTACTTTGGTTTTCCAATACACAATATTTCTAAAGATACCATTGGCTATTATCAATGCATGTCACCATTTTATAATACTTCGGCCCATCGGAAATTATCCTCTTGTAGTTCTTATTTACCAATACAAGCGATCAATGTTTATCCTAATCCGATACAAGGCAATATATTTTTCATTTCCCAACAGATTGAGAATCTTAGTTCATTGACAATTTATAACTTCAATGGTCAATGTGTCTTCCAAAAAGATCTAGTCGATGCTACAAATGATTTTTTCACTCTACCTGAAGAACTCAATTCTGGAATGTATGTGGTTATATTACAGACTGATCGGGGACTCAAATATCAATCTAAATTGTTTTTATAAATTCTTCCCGTTCTCTGAAATTTGTAAGGTTTGAAACTTCAGAGAAATTAGTTTTTCGAATCAAACTTATAAGCATATTACTCTGAAAACATAATCTTCAGAGAAAAGAAGAATAGCTTTTATATTGAATTACTATCTACAAACAGCGAGTTCGCGATCGCCCGAAAAGTTACATCGTCGTAATCATATCCTGATCCAAGTGGGGTAGGGTATTGAACGTCTGTAAGCTCAATAATTTGCCAGAAAATAAGGCTTCTGAGATAGCTGTATTGAGCATAACCAAATTGAATCCCATTACTTTACCAGGATCTTCGACGCCGGCGATCTTAGCAATCATGGCAGCAATACAACCACCTGAAGAAAAGGCTGCGATTGTTTTTCCTTTTTCATTTCCTGCCATGACTTTTTGCAATCCAATTTCAGCGTTGTTGCGGAATTCTGCAAAAGTCTGGATACCGGTGGGTAGGTCGAAGCCTAAGGATTCTGTTGCCCACATCCGAAGATAAGAAACCACCATTTTCATTTTGGTTTTATGATTGGGTGACTCATCCATCTCTGCAAACCACTGATCAAAGTTTGGATGATGCTTGCATAATTGAGCTCTGACAATTTCCATAGAGTCCATACCTTTATATTCTCTGAGTTCTTCTATTTCAATCGCATCTGGTATCTGAAGTCCATGTGCTTCATATGCTTCTTTGACTCGTTGATAGGTTTGACGCTGTCTGTTTAATGGTCCAACATAGACTTGATTAAATGTTATGGCCTTCTTCACTAGATAGTCTCCCAACACTCGAGATTGATTGTGACCGTGCTCGGAAAGATTGTCATAGTCATCAGCCAAAAAGGATGCTTGTGCATGTCGGATAAGGTAGAGTTTACTCACGGTAAAATTTTAATACACGAAACTACCAACTTCTCAGGTATTGCGTATTCATTGGTACTATTTTAGGAAATTAATATTTAGAAGAATTTTTAACGATAGACTTAGTGTTTATCGATTCCGCAATATGTTAAACTCCTAATGATCCTACTGGTGTTGCTATGATGATGTTCGATGGTCAGTATACAATACAGAGTTGTTCCTGCTTGATAGGTGCTCCTTGAGATGCAAATGCTGGGAGTTGGTAGATGATGCTATACTAGACTTATGGGTTCAAAATTAACGAACTCCGAACAGTGAGTTTACGATCGCTCTAGCACAATTGTCGACTTGATATGCACAACTCCAAATATCAATAGCAGTAACGAGATCGCAACTAAGCCCCATTCACTCATTGTTGGAATAAGAACTTCCTCGCAAGAAACTATTTCGTCATTCAATTGACCCATATCACCATCATTTGAAATCCCGATATTTATTTGACCATTTTGAATACAATGCTCTAAAAGCATTGCGTTACCAGCAGCAAAATCACCAGTTGATAATTCTATTGAAAAACCTGGTTGAGAAGTGAACATCACTATAGATTCAGTATTTTCTACTCCGATAATATCAAAACATAATTGAAAAAGTAATGAATTGTCTGGAAGTGAAATTCCTTCTGCAGCAACTGTTGAATTAATCCACAATATTTGAATATAGCCATTATTAACGCCACTTTCATTAGTTGAAATTTGTGTTAAATTCTGCTCATTTAGACTTATAAATTCAATTTCATTAATGTCCCAGATTATCGCAATTTGAATAGTACTAACCTCTATAAAGTTTTGTGTTGTTATATCTATGCAAATATTGGATTCATTAACTTCAGCATTGACGCATGATAGTTCTAAAATAACAGCATCTGATCCTTCACAATTGTTATCACAAAAAGGAGTAGGTGGTGCATTATATAAAACTTCGCAATCAGTCAAAAGCTGCGCTTGTGCATCGCCTGGACATGGACCATTACAAAACCCACCATATGAAAACAAAATTTCACCGTTACAATCAACTGCTACTCTTGTTGCATCACATGGAAGCGAACTTGGGAGATAAGTGAAAACGGTTTGACCTAAATAGTTACAAGTACTTATTATTCCATCTGTTGAACCACAAGGCGTAAGTGGTGGAGGATTTAGTATTTCTTCAGCAAGCGAATTTTTTAGTTCTTCTAACCAGCTTAAATCAGTACCTTGACAATTAACACAATTTTGTTGAGCATAAGCACTTTGAATTGATAAATAAAAGATTATGCAAAAGATGTATCTTCTCATTGTAAGTTCAAGTTTATCTATTTGATAAAATAGATTTAGTGTCTGAAATATTCAAAAAAGATGAATTCTGTTTCAAATTAATTAAACTAACACACAAGAATAGAAGAGTTAGGCAGATCATTCCCCATTCTCCCATTGTGGGTATTGCAGAAATTGTATCATCACAAATCAGTGGCTCTCCGTCTTGCACGTCAAAGAATACTTCACAATTAGAAATAAATTGTGCTTCAATATCCCCTGGACAAGGACTACCATCTTGAGTAATACAAAAGCCTCCAAACGAAAACAAGAAATCTCCTGTACAATCATATACTGTGGAAGGCTCATCTGCTACCAAACATAATCCTGGGCTCTGTACAATGACCGAAAGACCTCTGTATTCACACTGCGATAATGTCTGAGATGGAACACAGTCGTAAAGTGATGGGTTGAGATTTGGGTCTAGCAAATCAGTGGTAAGTTGATCAAATGCTGTGCAAAGGGATTCTGTACAAGCAAGTTGCTCTGCTGTGCAAAATACATTACCCGTTTCAAAAGTAGAATACAACGTGATGCACCCTTCCAACATATCCGCTTGATCCTGTCCAGGACATGGAGCTGGAAAACAAAAGCCACCAAAAGTAAATAGTGAATTTCCATTGCAATCAACAACTCTAGTGGGTAAGTCACAAATGAAAGGCGATTCTAAAACAGTATATACTGGTTGTCCTTGAAAAAAACATTGTTGTATAGCACCAGAATTACAAAATCCTGCACCACTACCAAAAATGTCAATTTCGGCATTTACATTTTGTATATGTTGATTTACAAAAGTGTCGTCATTGCAGAATAATTCTATGCAGTCGGCTTGACTTGAAGCAGCACTAGAGGCTAAGAAAAGAAATATAAAACATAAATATTTCATACAGTTACTTTTGCACAATATAGAAAAAGTAAGTAAAAGCACTGAACACCCCATTTTAGTGATGCTGTGATTAGGAGTCCCAAGGGGACGACCTTGAGTGTAGACTATTTGCAAATAAAACAAGGTCGTCCCGTTGGGACTCCTGTTCGAAACGTTACATCAACGGGGGACGATGTCCCCCGCTGTTGATGATACCCCTTTGGGGTATTGCAGGCTATATAATTTACGCCCTTTCAGAGCTAACCCATTTTACAAGCAATTATATCATCAAGCAATCAATGTACGCTGTTTAGTAAACCCAATTAAAAAAGCCAGTCATTTTGATGACTGGCTCTTAATCATTTGGTTAGACTTTGGCTTTTTAAAAAGCACGTTTATTTACATGTGCTTGATAATCTCGTCACCAAACTCCGAACATTTCAGCTTTGTCGCATTCTTCATCAAACGCTCAAAATCATAAGTCACTCTTTTCGCTTTGATGGCACCTTTCAATCCCTTCTCTATGATTTTACCTGCTTTTTTCCAGCCCATATAATCAAGCATCATCACAGCTGATAAAATAACAGAACTTGGGTTTACTTTATCTTGTCCTGCATATTTTGGAGCAGTACCGTGTGTTGCCTCGAATACTGCAATACCAGTATTGTAATTGATGTTTGCTCCTGGAGCAATACCTATACCACCTACAATTGCAGCAAGTGCATCAGATACATAATCACCATTTAAGTTTAATGTTGCTATCACATCATACTCTGCAGGTCTCAATAAGATTTGCTGCAAGAATGCATCAGCGATCACATCTTTGACGATGATCTCACCTTTGCTGTGTTTGATGATCTGCCATGGTCCGCCATCTAAATCTTCTGCGCCAAACTGCTCTTTAGCCACATTGTAACCCCATTCCTTAAACTTACCTTCAGTAAATTTCATGATGTTGCCTTTGTGTACCAATGTCACAGATTTACGCTTATTAGCAATCGCATAATCAATTGCAGATTTTACCAAACGCTCTGTACCTTCCACAGACACAGGCTTTACTCCTAGAGACACCGTATCAGGGAAACGAATGCCTGTAACACCCATTTCATCCATTAAGAAAGCCTTTACTTTATCATTTTCATCTGTCCCATGTAAGTATTCAATTCCGGCATAGATGTCTTCGGTATTTTCTCTGAAAATAACCATGTCTACTAAACCTGGCTTTTTTACAGGAGAAGGAACACCTCTGTACCATTTGACTGGTCTCACGCAAGCATATAAATCCAAAATTTGTCTGATCGCAACATTCAAGGAGCGAAAACCTCCACCTACTGGTGTTGTTAACGGACCTTTGATCGCAACTAAATGATCTGCAATCGTCTCTGTTGTATCTTTTGGTAACCACTCACCAGTTTTCTTATTTGCTTTTTCACCAGCGTACACTTCCTTCCAGTGAATTTTTCTATCTCCGTTAAACGCTTTTTCTACTGCTGCATCGATAACTTTTTGTGCAGCTGCCCAAATGTCTGGTCCTATGCCGTCGCCTTCGATAAAAGGAATGATCGGATCTTTAGGTACTTTAAGATTACCTCGTCTGTTTAAGGTGATTTTTGTTCCACTCATATATGTATTTTTTTGATTATCTGATTTGAAAAGAGCTGCAAATGTATGAAAAACGTAGTAAAACTGCTGTATTATATGCAATTTCGATTGGAGAATCCCCAAAGCTCAATCCTTAAGGACATCTGATTTAAATCACTAAATGCTGTTCTTTCTCTTTTCAATGCTGAGGTGATACGCCTCCAGTGACCAACCTTATTCCTTGAATGCCTAGCCTTCAGAATAAAATTAAAGGCAATAAACATTATAAACAACCAAAGAAAAGCTCGATATTATAAAACAAACTCTACTTCATATGCGAGCATTGCCTATCATGTTAATGTATACATTATCATTCCTGTGTTGCTGTTCTATTTGTTTAGCACAAAATGAACACCATCCCATCCCAAAACTAAGTGAAGGTGCCAAGAATATACTTTGGATTTATGTAGAAGACACCAATCCTTGGATGAGTTGTTATGGAGATGAAATGATCCAAACGCCAAACATAGATGAGTTGGCAAAAAAGGGGGTACGATTTGATCGGGCTTATATGACTTCAGGTGTTTGTTCGCCTACTCGCTCTGCAATCATTACTGGTATATATCAGACCTCCATTGGCGCACACGAGCATTACAGTTCATTCAGTGTTTGGAGAGGGAACGAAATGGAAACTTGGGATCCAAATCACTTAGGTGTCAAGACGCTTCCTGAGATATTTAAATCTGCTGGTTATTACACATTTAACGAAGGCAAAGAACATTACAACTTTGTGTATCAATCAGACGATCTGTATGACAGAAAAGCCAATAATGGATTTAAGGGTGCGAAAGACGGTAGTGAATGGACAGGAAGAACAGATAGTGATCAACCATTCTTTGGTCAAATTCAATTGGCAGGTGGTAAGTATCCGAATCCACCAGTTGTCGTCTCTCCAAGTGAAGTGGCTGTCATGCCTTATTATCCAGACAATGATATCTTTCGTGAAGAAATCGCACACCACTATAATACCATTGGTAAGCTGGATGACATAGTTGGTGACATCATGCAGCGATTAAAAGAGGATCAGCTACTAGACAATATCATCGTTTTTTTCTTTTCTGACCATGGCTCTCGCTTACCTAGACACAAGCAGTTTTTATATGAAGGAGGGATAAAAGTGCCATTCATTATGACTGGACCTGGTATAGAAAAGAGTGTGGTTAGAACAGATCTAGTGAGTAGTCTCGATATAAGTACGACCTCATTGACCTTAGCGGGAATCAACATCCCTAGTCATATGCATGGAAAGGACCTATTTGCAAATGACTTCCATAGAGATTATGTCATCGCAGCTCGTGACAGATGCGATTTTACGATTGATAGAATCAGAACTGTTGTCACTGAACAATATAAGTATATTCGAAATTTCATGACAGACAAACCTTATATGCAAGCCAATTATCGGAGTGATTGGGGTACATTAAAAAGTCTTAAAGAGTTGTATGATAAGGGAGAGCTTAACGAGATTCAAGCTAGGTTTGCAAGTGATGTGAGACCAGCAGAAGAGCTTTATGATTTGACTGTAGATCCTCACGAAACGAATAATTTGGTCCACTCTTTCAAACGTGAACATGCGATGGAATTGGCAAAGCATCGAGATATTTTGGCTAAGTGGATTATTGATACAGATGACAGAGGAAGATTTCCTGAATCTAATGATGCGCTTAAAGCTGTCTTGGATCGGTGGGGAGAAAAGGCAGTCAATAATGAATATAAGCGAGTAAGTAAATTAGAAAAGTAATCCAATGATCGACTAGGTTAAATACGTTTGTCAAAATGTTAATTATGAGAAAGACAATTTCAATAGGCATTTGTTTTGTTGGCTTTTTACTCAGCTCATTTCTGGGTAACATTAATGCACCAGTCATTCAATTTTTAGATTCTTTAAATGATGACCAACTTAAACTGGTAAGCCATTCTTTTGACGATAATCATCGGACAACCTGGCATTATCTACCTGCAAAATCATGGCCTAGAGAAGGTATTTCTTTAAAGCAATTAAATGATAACCAGAAAGAAATTTTCTCAAATATGCTGAAAACATTTTTGAGTAAGGCAGGATATTCAAAAACCCAAAGAATTATTGATTTAGAAAATGTGTTGGCCATTATCGATAAAGATCCAGATTACAGAGATCCAGGAAAATACCACATTAGTGTC
Source organism: uncultured Saprospiraceae bacterium (assembly GCA_937997635.1). Lineage (GTDB taxonomy): Bacteria > Bacteroidota > Bacteroidia > Chitinophagales > Saprospiraceae > CALFUK01. The sequence continues at coordinate 9,623 of CALLFA010000023.1, forward strand.
TTTGGAGATCCTCGTGTTGACAATGTATGGGCTTGGTCCTTCGAAGGGCACCATGTCTCGCTAAATTTCACAATTTTAGATGACAAACTCATTTCAGCGCCACGCTTTTTTGGAGCAAATCCAGCGACCATTCCCATCGGAGAAAGAAAGGGTGAACGAACATTGCGTGAAGAAGAAGATCTAGCCTATGATCTGATGGAATCACTTTCTGCCAAACAACTGCAACAAGCAATTTTCAGAGACGAGGCTTACCCTGAAATCATCTCAGTAAATGACTCTGAAGTCAGCCCACTAGAACCAGTGGGCATACAAGCGGATGACTTAAATGATGTGCAACAAACAATTTTGAAAAACATCATCAATGTTTATTTGAGCGCACAACTAGACCAAATCGCGAATGAACGGAAGAGAAAAATCCATGAAGAAGAATTTGGTGACATCAGATTTGGATGGGCTGGAACGCTAGATCGAAAGGATGGACATTACTATCGCATTCAGGGAAATACATTTCTCATTGAATTCGATAATACCCAAACCAATGTAAATCACATTCATACAGTTTGGAGAGATTTTAATGGCGATTTCGGAAGAGATTTAATTAAAGAACATTACCACAATGCAGATCACCATAAACACGATTGAATAACACGAAAATAATTGACAGCATGACAATGGCATTTAGCCCAAAGTCATAAACATGCTTATTTTGTGTATCTAAACCAGATGATTGCATGAAAAAAGTATTGTTCTTATTGATCTTGTTATTCCTGATATTCCTGGCCGTCATTTTGTACAATACACTCAATTTCAAAACAAGCCAAACAAATGTAGAAGCTATAGAAAAAATAGACATAAGAGAAGGAGCAGCTTTGAGATTAGCAGAAGCAATATCCATAAGAACAGTTTCTTTTGAAGATGAAGCTGATTTCGATTCTACTCAGTTTGAATTGTTTAATGCGTTTATCTCTGACAAATATCCAAATCTAGTTAGTAAGACTGAGCACATTACGTTTAATAGCTATAGTCATTTATTCAAGCTAAAAGGCTCTGATGCCAATTTGGATCCTGTCATTTTGATGGGCCATCATGATGTCGTCCCTATTGCTTCCCCTGCAATCTGGTCAGTGCATCCATTCACAGAGGGGATAAAGAATGATACCATATATGGTCGCGGTGCCATCGATGATAAAGCAGCTGTCATTGGTATACTTGAAGCAATAGAACAGTTGTTGTTAGAAGGATTCTCTCCGAAGAGAAGTGTATATTTTGCTTTTGGTCATGACGAAGAAGTCTCTGGCCAAAGAAGGGCAGTTGAAATTGTCAAACATTTGCAAGACCAAAATGTCCAAGCAGCATTTGTACTCGATGAAGGCGGTGCCTTGACAACCAATTTGATTCCGGGAGTGAAAGAAAATACTGCCATCATCGGCATTGCAGAAAAAGGATATACCTCTTTCGAATTATCGACGAATATGATGGGTGGGCACTCTTCTCAGCCAGCAAAGGAAACCTCCATCGATGTTTTGGCTACTGCGATTAGTAAATTAAAAGCCAATCCACTGCCTAGAAAGATAACACCTGTGCTTGATGCGTTTATGGATCACATAGGGCCATATATGGATGTTAAAGCCAGACTCGTGTTTGCAAACCGGTGGCTCTTCCAATCATTGTTGCTTAATGAATATGAAAAATCTGCGCAAGGAAATGCAACAATCAGAACGACCACTTCTCCAACTATTTTTGAAGCAGGTATAAAGGAGAATGTCATTCCTACTGCATCCCGAGCTGTTGTCAATTTTCGTATTATTCCAGGTGAAACCATGGAAACTGTTAAAGAGCACATTGTATCTACGATCGATGATGAAAGAGTGGAAGTTGCATTAAAAGGGTCAGGGAGTAATCCTTCTCCAATTTCTCCGATCGACAATGAACCATATCGCATGATCACTCAGTCCATACGTGAGTTATACCCGAATGTGGTGACGACTCCCAACTTATTGGTGGGTGCGACAGATTCACGCTTTTATACGCCTATCAGCAAGAACATATATAGGTTTACTCCCATTCACATGTCCCCAAAAAACATCAACTGTTTTCATGGTGTTGATGAACGTATACCTGTTGTGGAATTCGAAAATGCAATCCGATTTTACAGACAAATTATATTGCATTCGAATGGATTTTAAGTCATTTCCACCTCATTGCTTTCCCCATATGTTAATTCCTATTCATATGTTTACGTACTTTTGCGTATGAATTCTAATCTAGATCCTAGCTTCGAACAGTCTGATGACGACCAAACGCTGGAACGCGCATTGCGGCCTAAGATGCTGGATGATTTTAGTGGGCAACCCAAAATCGTAGAAAATCTACAAGTCTTTATACAGGCAGCCAAACTAAGAGAAGAAGCTTTGGATCATGTCTTGCTTCACGGACCTCCTGGTTTGGGTAAAACGACTCTATCTCACATTATCGCAAATGAGTTAGATACATCCATTAAAATTACCTCTGGACCTGTGATTGAAAAACCTGGGGATCTTGCAGGTCTGTTGACAAATCTCGAAGAGGGAGATGTGTTGTTTATAGATGAGATTCATCGATTAAATACAGTCGTTGAAGAGTACCTGTATTCTGCAATGGAGGATTATACCATTGACATTATGATTGATTCTGGACCTAATGCCAGAAGTATCCAAATTACCATAAATCCATTCACTTTAGTAGGTGCAACCACACGAATGGGATTATTGACACCTCCATTAAGAGCACGTTTTGGCATTACTTGTCACTTGGAATATTACGATGTCTTGACATTAATAAAGATCATCAACAGAAGTGCTGAATTATTAGACATCCCGATCGAAGACGACGGTAATCTCGAAATTGCTCGGCGAAGTAGAGGGACACCGCGAATCGCAAATGCCTTACTCCGTCGAATAAGAGATTTTGCACAAATCAAAGGAAATGGCACAATTGATAAAGACATTGCCGAATTTGGGTTACGTGCTTTAGATGTGGATGAAAATGGTCTTGACGAAATGGACAATAAAATTCTAAGAACCATTATCGAAAAATTTAAAGGTGGACCTGTCGGTATAAAAAATATAGCAACCGCAGTAGGAGAGGAGGCAGGTACTATTGAAGAAGTGCATGAACCTTACCT
>CALLFA010000024.1 GCA_937997635.1 uncultured Saprospiraceae bacterium
GGAATCGAACCTATTCAGCTAGAAGCACCAGATTTACAGTCTGGCCCGGCTCTCCAGCTCCGGCGCACCCCCTTAGAAAAAGCCGTTTTTCTTCAAAAACTGAGCCGATGGAGGGATTCGAACCCCCGACCCGCTGATTACAAATCAGCTGCTCTGGCCAACTGAGCTACATCGGCATTATCAAGATTACTCTTGAAATAATTTCGGAGACTTTTCCCAAAAGACTGCAAAAATAGTGTTTTTAAACTAAATTGAAAACCCGAAATGACGAATATTTATAAAAAGATTATTGTAAGTTGAACGCTTCGAGCTAAAACGTTGGATTATAGCTTATTATATATCCTTAAGCGCCGTTTGTTCTGTATTTGGATATGAAAATAAAATTTTCTATCCCTTAGGATGAGCAGTTTTATGCGCTTTTTTTAATTTTTCTATGGTATTGTGCATATAAACTTGGGTTGCAGCAAGACTTGAATGACCCAAAAGGCTTTTAATGGCATTCAATTCTGCTCCCGCATTGGACAAATGAGTGGCAAAACTGTGTCTCAATACGTGTGGGCTTCTTTGGGAAAGTGTTGTCACGGCTGATAAGTACTGCTTCACTTTGTTGTAGACAAACTTTGGGTACATTGGTTTAGCCTTATCGGTAACCAAAAGTGATGTAAACTCCATGTCTCCAAATTCTTCACCACGAAAAGAAAGATACCTGTCAACCAATTCTAACAATTTTGGACTGACAGGAATTAGTCTTTCCTTTTGTCCTTTACCAAATACTTTAAGCGTTGCATTGGCTCTATTGAAATCTGATTCTTTGAGATGGATAAGTTCTGATCGACGTACGCCAGTTTGATACAGTAATTCCAGAAGAAGCAAATCGCGAATACCAGAAAAACCAGTTGGTTGAACAACATCGTCAAGTAGTTTGTCAATTTGTTTTTCTTGAACAAAAGAAGGGAGTCGTTTACTTTGTTTTGGACTTACGATTTTTTGCATTGGATTGGTAGATACCACACCTTTCCTTTTTTGGTATTTGAAAAAGCTTTTGAGTGTTGATATTTTCCTATTGACAGATCTGGTAGAAATGCCTTCTTGCACCATTTTAACTATCCAAGATCTAATGTGAAGATGAGAAGCTGCAATGATTTCTGTTAGTTCATATTGAGCAATCATGTAAGACTGAAACTGAATGAGATCAATGCGATATGAATTCACCGTGTGCTTCGAGTATCTTTTCTCGAATGTCAAATAATTAATGAATGATTCAATATTCATATTGCAAATATATGTAATATGTTTTTAATTATTGGAGATGTATACTTTATCTGTAATCTGATGCTGGACACCTTCAAGTTGCAAGACATAAACCCCGTCTTGATTCAGATTCGTTTCTATGGTTTGGGTATGGTTACCGTTAATTAACGCGCTGTAGACAAGTCTGCCGCTAACATCAAAAATTGTTGCTCTATTAAATAAAGATAGAGCTTCTCCGGCCAAGTTGATTGCGCTTCGGCTAGTCCATATCTTAAGATTCAAATCAATCACTTCAAAGGTTGATGTATTTACATCTGCTTCGCAAAATGCAGGTATAGTAGCATTTGCATCATAACGTGAAGAATTTTCATTTGTACAACCTAAAATGTCAATTCGTTCGGCTAGTTCTTTCAGTAAGACATTGCTATTGACTGGTATATTGTAATAGACATCTTCCGCATAATTTGGCCAAACGACTTTTACTGAATCAATCTCCTCGATTTGACCTAAGCCAAAATGGACATATGGCGTATTTTGTGAGCAATGAATGCCAGAACTGTAGTTATATCCTAACCAAGTATCATCTCCAGCATAAAGCGTAATCTGACTTCCAAATGCATCAGGCGCACTAGTCACTGCTTCTAGTCTCACATCAAGATGATTATGTGAATTGTCAGCAATATTTTCGTATACGCGATAGGATAATGCTTGGTCATCTGTAGGATCGAAATTTACATAAGACGTTATTATGTCTAGATCTCCATCATTATCAAGATCTCCCATTGCTGCACCTCTATTAATGGTAGGTCCAGATTTTACAATGCCAAATGTTTCATTCGTTTGTCTGAATGTTCCGTTTTCATTTAAGAACAATTGATTGGGGTTGATAAAGGATGATCCTATAAATTCAGGAGTAAAGACAAATCCATTAGCCATGAATAAGTCCAAATCTGTATCATTATCTACATCTAAGAAGAATGTGCCCCAGGACGTCGACAATCTACCATCTGGTGTAAAGGTATCTTCAATTTGGAGTTCTGTTTGCTTTTCAACAAATAAGTCACCTTCATTTTGATAACAGACATTTTCACCCAAATTGCTGATATAAAGATCAAGATCAAGGTCATTATCGAAATCACCAACTGCTATTCCCATCCCAAACATTTCTTTATCTACGCCATACAAAACTGCTTCGTCATTGAAGATGTTCTCTGTGGGTATCAACAATTGATTAGGAAACAAAAATTCTCCGAAATCATTGGCGATGTATATGCCGTGAGTTTGTCTTTCAGGAATTGGTATTACGGTAACTGCTAGACTGCAACCATTACCGGCCGATTGTTGTTCTTCTGTAACATCTTCAAAATTAAAATCACCAGTTCCGTAAAGCATAGTATTCGTTCCACAATCATGTTCGTAAGACACAATTCTTCCTTCGTCGTCACGAATCAATTTAGGTACTTCTACGTAAGCAATGCTATACACATCTAACAATCCATCCTTATTAAAATCAAATAAAGTTGCTCCTATACAATTGCCAAAAGACGGTACTTCATGTATCTCAAAATTACCTGCACAGTCATTGGATAAAATAAAATCTGGGCGATCTCTATTGTACACAGAAAAGTATAAATCAGTGCACCCATCATTGTTAAAATCTCCATAGACAACAGATGAAGTGATATCCGAAGTAAGAGGCTTTGTAAGTCTTTCAGATAAATCCTGAAAGGAGCCATTGGTGTCATTGATAAATAACTTGTCTTCTATCTCACCTCCAGTAAACACCATGTCTAGCCATCCATCGCCATTTAGGTCAACAACTGCAGCACCACCACCAATATGGTCACCATTGATGTATGTATGTTTGATGTCAAGTTGTTCCGTAATGTCGAGATACTGGCTATACAACCCTTTATTACCGATTAGCAGAATCACTGCAATAGAAACGAAACATTTGTAAGTATACCTCATTGTAACGCTCATGTCATCATTCAGATGTAATGGCTGTCTGTCATTAATACTTATTCCAATTGTATTCCTCCATTTCAATAGGCTTTCCAATTTGGAATTTCAGTCCAGTAGTAAAGGCAAAATTCCTCAACGATACACCATTGACATTAAGTGCTGATGTAACGGATTGTTGAAAAGCAGCAAAGATCCCTATATAGCCATAATCCGCACCAAAATTCAATTCAGCACCAACATTCAATCCTAAATCTAATGGATTTACTCCTGCATCAGAATCTATGGCTATCGGTTCTACTACAGGTTGTGCAATTCGGAAAAAACGACTAGATGCCGATGTTGCGAATCCAAAAGACGGACCTGCATATAGTGACCAAGCAAAATTTTGATTGACTAGGTATCTGTATTTTGCAAAAAGTGGTATTTCAAGATATTGTATTCGTCTTGAAAATTGAGTTACATTCCGAAATACACCAACATGCGTTCCTTTTTGCGTGTAATTAACACCAGATTCAAGCCAAATGACTTTAGAGAATTGTTGCTCAAAGGTAACACCAACATCATATCCGACTCTAAAAGAACCTGTAGAGTTTGTTTGATTAGCAATCGAAGTACCAAGTTTGAGATTGACAAAATTTTGAGAAAACCCAGTTGTACCTAACCCTAATAAAAATCCGCAAACCAGAAGTATGTAAATACGTTTATTCATAGCAAATTGATTGTAATAAAATAAAACATTTTAAAGTAGTCCTATATAATTATTCATCCATTCGTCATTAATATACCATTCGAATAAAGGCTATATGCCCAAAAGGCAAAAAAAAAGACTGCTGCTAAATCAGCAACAGTCTTTATATTTTAACAAGTTTAGACCGAAACCTAAATCTTAGTTAATCGAATAATATCAACATTACTGTATCCGCATCCGCCACCTTCTTCTTCAATCTCAACGATTATCTCAGCGTCATTAGTAATATCAATTGGTTGTGGTGTTCCACCATTGTAAGCAATATTCGGTGGTCCACATCCTACTCCTGGACCAGCATCTTGCCATACAACAATATCACAGACAAAGTCTAGTGTAGCTGCCATATCAAAACCTCCAAAGGCATCAATAACAACAAGACCATTGATCGCTCTTAATGTTGATGAACCAGGCACTAGCGCTAATTCTACATTAGCCTCTCTTACACCTGTTCCCCATGGGTTTCCTGGACCTTGGATGTGTGAAATAGCATATGTGCCCACAAAAACATCGTTGCTTAATGGACATGTTGCATTAACATTCCAGTCAAAAAATGCTCTAAATGCTGGGCCAAAAATTGTTGACTCAGTGTTTTGAGCCGTGAATACACGACCATCAGACAATTCCAATTCTGTTCTGAACTGAAATCTATCTCCAGGAGATACATTATCTAAAGGCACACCAGTTAGAGCTGCCATTTCTGAGAAAGGAAAATCTAAGGTTAATGATCTCGTACCATTACCGCTATCTCCGAAATCTGATTGTCCAAAATCACGAACCAATTGTTCTGTTGAACTATCATCACCATTGTCTGGATTATTATCGTCAAAAGCGACAAATACTCTGTATGAAGCAACATTCTGTCCACCATCCTCTGATCTGAAATCTATATCATGCGTATAAGACGACGTAGATAAATTCATAAGATCATACTCTCCAGACATTAAGTTAACCGTTCTAGGGAATGCACCTATCTCTGCATTATCTATAGAGATAATAGGCGCTAATTCTGGATCTGCCGAACAAGAAGCCAGAAAGATTAATCCTAGTATATAAAAATAATATTTATTCATTTTTAGATTAATTTATAGTATTAATTAAAACAAGGACCTAAGTTAGCTGGATTCGTATCCCAGAATACTTGATCGAAAACACTCTTCTGCGTAGCAGTCTGATTTAAGTTAACGTGCGTAGCAGGTAACAATGCAGATCTGATAAATGTACCTGCAGAAGTTAAAATAGCTGGCTGTAAGTTTGTAGGACGTGCATTTCTTCTGATAAGATTATATCCTTCAAGCCCATTACCATATGTTGCTAATAAAAATTCCTGTGATATAACATCTAATTTATCACTAGCATCGTCAAAACGCTGTCCGACTTCTGTAACGTAAGCTTCTACGTCTTCAGCTGTAGGTACAAATGCGTTACCAAATATTTGATTGTTATCTAAATCTGTAGCTACAACTTCATCTAGAGAAGCTTGATCTCTGGAGATAAAATTAAGAACTTTAGTGATCGAAGCTTGAACACCCGCTATCATCTGCTCTCTAGCTGTAGCATCATCACCAGCTTTTGCAGCCATTTCAGCCCTGTAGAAATTGACGAAAGAGGCTGGCATAATCGGGTGAATTCCTTGTCCTAATGCACCATCTACACCAAGGTTTTGAGTCTGAATAAAAGATTCATTATCAAACTTTCCACCAGCTGGGTAAACACCATATCTAGTACGGATATCACCATCCGGTGGTATCCCATTACCATTTGCGTGATCTCTTCCGTAATATCCATCAACGATACTGCCTACGCAGTATGGCATACTTGGATTGCAGTCTAGATAATGCTGTGGAGTAGCTTCAGGATCAGGTAACACAGAATTGATGCAATCAAATCTATTGAGATTATCTAAAGGTACAGAAGGTACTTGTCTATAAAAGTAAGCTCTGATTCTAGGATCAACAGCATCTTTGTCATCATTCATCGCCCACATAAACCAGTTTGATAAATAAGCACCATCAGCAGCTTCGTAATGTACTGCATACAATGGATGTCTAGAATCTGGATTAGCTCTTGATGATCCATATTCAATTTGAAAGTCACTAGTTTCGCTGTTAATAAAATTGTCAGCTGCGACTAGTGCATTAAAAGATGCTGCATCGTTTGTGGTAGCTGCAATTCTCATTAATAAAGAATTTGCGGCTCTGATCCAGTTACCAGTATTGCCACCATAAAATACATCAATTTCTGGCCCAGCAGCAGTATTCGCTTCCAAGTCAGCAATAGCCTCTACTAATAAATCTCTTGCAATACCATAAATCTCTTCTCCAGACTGAGATGCAGGACTTAAGACATCAATACCTTGACCAGCTTCAGAAAATGGTACGTTACCAAATAAATCTACCAATGTTGTCAATACATAAGAGATCATGACTTTTGTAGAACCAACATGCTGAAGCTGCGCTGTTGGCGTAGCAATATCAATAATCGCATTAGCATCAGGTAAAAAGTCAGCGTAGGCATTATTCCAAATACCATCAAAATTAATTGGACTGAAAGCGGTCTCGTAGACATTACCAGCTGTAAATGCACGCTGTCTTGACAACTGCATTGTGAAAAACTGAGGAGATGCTACGAACTGTTCAAATTCGTTTTGAACACTATTATATAAGGACTCTAAATCTGCATTTTCTGGTGCTACTGCATTTGGGCTATCTAATAAATCTAGCTCTAATACATCACTACAAGAATAAAACATCATACAGAATCCTAAAATTACTATCGATAGTAACTTCTTCATATCTTGAAATTCGTTTTTGTTAAATAATTAGTTTTAGAATGTTAATGCAAGGTTCACACCTACTCTTTTAGCAGTAGGTCCAGTAACGAAATCGATACCACGACCATTTCCTACACCAACACTTAATACTTCTGGATCAAAATTTATCCCACTTGGGAAATTAATTGCATTAAACCATAAGTTTTCACCAATCAAAGAAATTGACGCACTACCAATAGGTAAATTAGTCAATAATGAAGATGGCAATTTGTAGCTTAATGATACTTCTCTCAATCTCACATTTGTACCGTCAAATACCTGACCTTCTCTTGGTCCGAAGAAACCTTCAAAGAATGCATCACCTGCAAAGATTTGAATGTTATTAGCTGAACCATCAGCAAATGAACCAGGAAGAATAAAAGGTAAGAATCTATCAAATTCTGTATCTGTGGTATTTCCACGTGCCAAGTTTTGTGCAGCACTAATGGATAGAATATCTCCACCTTTCGTATAATTCCAGTTAACAAACAATGATAAACCTTTAAAACTCAAAGTACTTAGGTAAGAGATGTTGTAATCAGGATTAGGGTCACCGATGATTCCTATATCTTGGCTCTCTACGTAAAATCCTTGACCATTAACCAATGGTACTCCACCAACTCTTTCGAACTGACTACCTTGGATAACTGAGAAAGGCTCACCTTCTACTGCAAAGTTACCTAGATCTGTAAAACCTGCAATATTAACTTGGTCAACACCATCAGCAATTCTATTCACTGTATTTTCATTAGCAGTGAAATTCAATGCTAAATCCCATTGTACAGCTTTAGCAATTGGAGTTAATGTTAAACCTAACTCGATTCCTTCATTTGTAACCTCAGCTGCATTAATTGTTGTATTGGTAAATCCAATTGCAGGATCTGTATCTAAATCAACAATCAAATCACTAGACTCTTTTCTGTATAAAGATAAATCAACACCAAATCTGTTATCCCAAAATCTTGACTCGATACCTAATTCAATTTCGGTATGACTCTCATTTTGAAGATTTGGATTACCCAATCTGTTTGATACGAAGTTTGTATTTGCTATTGTACCACCAGCAGTAGTAAACGTTCTTGTGTTCGTTCCTAGTACCGTTCTTGTTTGGAATGGGTCTGGATAACCTGCTGAAGTACCAATACCTGCTCTAATTTTCAAGTAGTTTAGGATACCACCATCAGTCAATGATGGAAGAGCATCAGTAGGAATGAAAGAAACATTCAAACTAGGATAAAAAACTGATCTGTTTTCTGGCTCTAATGTAGAAGTCCAGTCATTTCTAGCTTGTAATTGTACATATAGGTAATTATTGTAACCCAATGTTACTGAACCTAAAACACCTAACAAATTCTCAAAACTATCAAATGAAAATGGATTACTTTCTATAAAGTTTTGGTGTGTAGCAAGGTTAAATACAAACTGCTGTGAACTAGAAACACCATCAGTTTTTTGAATTTCTCTTCTACCGTTAGCTCCCACGAAACCGCTTAAGTTTAATGACTCATTTAAATCAAAGTCATAGTTAAGTGTAGCTAATAAATCAGTAATCTTATTTGTGTAACCAACAGTGGTAAAACTACCATCTGGTCTTTGCTCACCACCTTTGTTGATTAAAGAAGAATTATCTTGAGTATACTGATCCGCACTAAATCTTGTATTTATGCTAATATTATCAGTAAAGTTATAAGACACATTTGCAGAACCTATAAATCGGTTAATTCCTTCCCTTTGATTTGTGTTATTTAACGTCCAGAGCGGGTGTGTAATCTGACTTGTTTGTCTGTAATACGTTTGCGAACCATCCAATTCACTCTGGAAAGGAAGACCAAACACATCAATACTTCTTGGTGTATATAATACATCTGAGAAAATGGATACTGCATCACCACCGAATGTACCAGAACCAAATCCAGGAGCAGCGGGCGGAGCTAATCTATCAGACGTAATGTAGTTAAATACACCATTGATTCTGATTCCATTAGCAAGCTCAGTACCTGCACCTAAAGATAGATTGTGTTTTGTGTAGTTGTTACTACTTGACCCATCAGCTAAATCCGGAGTAAACCCTTCTTCATCCAAGTAAGAATAAGAAGCTTTAAATGATGAACCGTTACCTAAAGTCTTTGATACATTAATGTTCGTATTCGTATTGATACCAGATTCGAAAAAGTTTTCAGCACTTTCGAAAGGTCTGTACTCATACGTATCAAATGTCTGACTTGGGTGTTGGCTTTGGAATCCTCTACCAGTTGTGTATGGGTGAGCTAATTGCACAACTCCATTCTCTACGCCTCGGAAACTACTTCCGTAGAAGTTAGGATCTAGGTTATCAAAAGCAGGGCCCCAGTTTGAGAAGAACCAACCGAAACTTCCTGAGAAACCATTACCAAACGTATTTTGGTAATCTGGTAAATTTGCAACGCTTGTTGAACTTACACTTTGGTTAACGCTAATTTCAAAACCTTTGTCTCTGTCAAGATCGATGTCTCCAGTTTTGGTTGTTACCAAAACAACGCCATTACGACCTTGCTCACCATACAATACTGTTGCACTCAATCCTTTAAGGATACTGATTTCAGCAATATTATTTGGATCTAAATCCAAGAATCTACTTGAAGCTGAACTAGAACCGTTTACAAAGTTTTCATTAGTATTTACATCTGTGTTCAATGGTACACCATCAACAACAAATAAAGGTTGATTAGAACCAGTAATAGATGAATAACCACGAATGATGATACTTGTACCAGATCCAGCCAAACCTGAGGTTGATGTAATATCAACACCAGTCGTCTTTCCTCTAAGTACACGCGCAACATCAGACTCTGGTCTGTTTGCTATTTGCTCGGTAGAAATCGTCGAAACACCATATCCTAGTGCTTTCTTCTCTTTCTTAATACCAAGACCTGTCACAACGATCTCGTCAAGAAGCTCTCCTTCTGACATTGATATTGAAACATTGTTAAGACCGAAGATATTGACATCTTGGTCTGTAAAACCTGTGTAAGACACAGATAAAGACTGTGCATCGTTAGGAACTTCCAAAGAGAAGCTACCGTCGATGTCAGTGATGGTTCCTGTTGTCGTTCCACTAACAAGTACGTTAGCACCAATAAGTGCTTCACCACTTGTGTCTGTAATGACACCAGTTACTGTTCTTTGTGCTATTGTGGCTCCAACAACAAAAATGAACATGAATAAAAGTAATGAGAGTTTTTTCATACAATTTGGTTTAATTTCTTAAAAAACTATTCGCCAGTTCGCGAAGGTAATTAATTGTTATGCATTTTTAGTGAAGTTCTTCATAGATTTTTAACCATTCAATCCGTAAGTCCTTCACCAATTTCAGCTTAAAAACAGCTTTTTCACCTTATTCGCTGCCTAATTGTTAGTATTATCTTAATATTTTAAGTCATTCTATTCTAAATATTAACCAATATTTACAATTGTTAAGATGATTGCCATGATTCCAAAATTGGACTTAATGACCGTAATACGACTCATTTTATTATGGGCTAATTGAATGAAACTGACCGGTAATATAGCCTGATTGCGAATTTTCATCTCATAAAGACAGAAATGAGTGAAAAATCAGAACAACAGCGGAATGTGATCTATGGAAGATTATAGTCTCAGCCTTCATCAAGAGTTAATAAGGGCTCGAGAGTACATTTGTTGCAAGTTACAAGCTCGCGACTGCACATTTTAACACAAGTTACAAGCTCGCGACTGAGTATGTTAACGTTATAGGCTAAGATATTTATCTAGCTACAACGACTTGTCTAGATGAGTTGCCTTCAGTGGAAGCAATTTGAACGATATACGTGCCAGCTGGTAATCCCGCAGTATTGTACTGTCGTTGGAAACTTGACAATCCTTTGATGCGATCTTGAAAAATTAAGCGTCCGTCTGACGATAGAAAGTTCAATTGGCCCTCAATAGGTTCCTTAATATTGACATCAACAGAAACCAATTGGTCTGCGTTTGTTGGATTTGGGTAAATCTTAAATTCTTCTAACAATTCTTCTTCTAAGACTGAAGAAGATGTTTGTATTTCTAGGTTGTCAATCGCCCAGCCCCAACCAGTTTCAAACGGATCAGAAAAGAGTCTAAATCTAATGAATATCTCATCTCCAGCCTCAAAGTCTCCCGTTTGTGTCATGTCTATTCTTCTAGATCTGAATTGAGTCGGTCGTCCTGTATCCTCTCTATCATAAACGAATCTCCATACATTTTGATCATTAGAGTCATATGCATCTAATAATGCGGTCCAATTTTCATCACCTGGTTTCTGCGCTTCCACAACTACATAATCCCAAAATTGTGTATCACAATTTGCACCATCACAACTTGTCCCGTTCACACCAGGTTCTACGATTACTATTTCATCAAAAACAATTGTTGGGTCTGTATTGCTAATTTTTATCAATTGAGAAAGCGTATATGTAAAATTCAGGGTATTGTTATTACCAGCGTTTTGATAAGGATGATCACTATGAATAGCTGGAGATTCAAAGCCATCAACCTGAATGATGTCGAAACCAACACCGGAAAAATCAGCAGTTTCTACATCAAAATTATTAATGTATTGACCAACTGCACCTTCTAAGCCTTGGACTTCAATGGTGTAAAACTCTTCTTCTAAAGGAAGTTGACCTTCATTTCTATTGATACTGTTGTCAAGTACGATGATCTTATACAACAATTCATCAGAACTTGAGAAATCACCACTGATTGTTACTTCATAAAACTCTCCAAAATCATCTTGCGTAAGCACAAATTCTGTTGTATCTAATTGTCCATTTTGGCTAACTACGACAGACAATGTTGATAGATCAACGCCAGTAAAAAAGTCTTGGAACTCGTTTATTTGTAAGGTAAACTGACGATCAGATTCCCTAATAGTTGTAACGGGAATATGACCTGATAATACAGGAGCTTCTGTATCTGGTCCCATAATAAATTGGTAGAATTGATCAGGGGCAGTTTTGGGTGTTGTTGCAATGGTACCATCAGGACCAACGACTTCAAAATAATATTGAAATGTGGCAAATTCATTAGCTGCTGCAATCGAAAATAAATACTCATCCGATGCAGTATCGAAGGGAACTGCATCTGTATTGTCTTCAGTCTGGAAAGTATCCCGTGAAAAGTGAAAAATTATTTCTGTTGGAACAACATCTGAATCTGATCTGAATTTACCAGCTAGGTCAAAATCTACTGATGCATCTTCGTTAAAGAATTCTTCAGGTTCATGAATGATATTTGTAGTTACCCATCCCATATCGGCCAACATGTCTGCCACAATTCCAGGTTCATAATTAATGTCCCCGCGATTTATGTTAGGTGACATTAAACGACTTGGGGTATTACGGTACGTGCCAAGATCCAAATGTGCTATACTTGATCCAGGAGAATATATACTTGGTGCATGTATAATCGCATCAGGTTCTGTTAGTCGAGGGCTTCTGAAACGAACTCTATTGCTTGTCAACTGATCTCCCAATTCGACTGAATTATTTGGAAAATCTTCCAGCAAACTATTGCCTTCAATATCTTGTAAGAACATCCCATAAATATCTTGCTGAAGGAAACCAACTCCTGAATCATCAACAAATGCTCCAGTAATGAAACCTAGTCCATGTATGACTTCATGCAGTAAAACTGTCGCAAGGTCAGATCTAGTACCAATATTCGGATCATTTGGCTCGATACTGAAATTTGCAGCATCATTACTATTTATTCTTATTATAATGTCTGGATCACCTACTCGATTTAGATCTCTCTCAGCTAGTTTTTCTGCAAGAGATATGGGATATACAGTATTTAAGAATTCAGCACCCGGAAAATTGACAGCAAAAGAACCAGGTCGTGCGTCCGCTAAAGTTACCCCTCCACCATCAGATGTGCCTAGGTCAGTATATTGTATACTTACATAAATTGGTATTTCTGATGATATAATTTGAGTTAGTAGATCAAAAACAAATTCGACAGTTGATCTAAAATTAGTAGGAACATTGATATACTCAGGAATAAATTCTGCTGTCGCAATACCTTTTTGGGGAACAAACGGAATTGTATTATGTGGAGCATGTGATTTGTGGTTTGAAGATGGACACGAAATAATATCGGCCTCCGTCGACTCCCACATGCGAAATTGCTGTGCTGAGAGTTGGGTAAAAAGAAACAAAAGAACACAAACATGGAAAATTCGACTCATGACAACTGAATTTGTGATTTATTAACTCAAAAGTGCCACAGATTGTTTGAAAATGCTAAGTCAAACTATGCAAAGGTTATGTTAAGAGTCTCTTGTACAACTGGATCGTATTCTTTATACCGTAATACAAAGCGTCGGAAATCAACGCATGGCCTATAGATACTTCTGCTAATCCACTGATGGAAGATGCATAAAACTTGAGGTTATTGAGATTCAAATCATGGCCTGCATTAATGTCTAAACCTATCTCATTCGCTTTTTTTGCTGCTTCAATATGAGGTGTGATCGCAGCTGTTGAATCTTGAATATACTGTCTAGCAAATGTACCAGTATAGAATTCAATTCTATCCGTACCAGTGTCTTTTGCATAATTGACCATGTCGACATCAGGATTCAAAAAAAGGCTCACACGAATTCCTTTTGATTGTAGTCTGTTGACTATTTCCTGTAGAAATGCTGCATTTTCTTTTGTATTCCAGCCTTCGTTGGATGTCAATACCCCTGGTGGATCTGGTACAAGTGTACACTGATGTGGAATGGTCTTCTCGACCAAAGACAAAAATCTTTCATTTGGATATCCTTCGATGTTGAGTTCTGTTTGGACAACATCTTTCAATTTTGGTAGATCATTGTATCGAACATGCCGTTCATCTGGTCTTGGATGAACAGTTATCCCATCTGCACCAAATTCTTCACAATCAACTGCAAATTGAACAAGATCAGGAAGGTTTTCACCCCGTGCATTACGTATTAATGCGACCTTATTTATGTTAACACTAAGTTTTGTCATTGTTTACATTTTACGAGTTGCAAAAGTTCTTGATTTTTGCCTGCAAGCAAATAAGTATCTTTAGAATCCAAGCTTATACAAACCAGAGATTTAACATCACCAGTAAGACTTAATCCTGATTCTTTTAATTTCATAGTCTTATAAAAACCATTGCCATCAGCGATCAATACAAGTCCACTTCCACTATCTAATCTAGGCGTTTCTACTTCGGTTTGATAAATGTTTCCTGCAACAATAACATCTTCTATATCGTCTTGGTTAACATCCATTTTTATGGAAGCCAAAATTGGGAATTCTTGCGCCTCTACTGGCAATGGTTTTATTTCAAATCCATCAGATTTATTTAACAGCAATATTGATTTAAAATCCCTTACTTCCTTTTCATATGCATCATTAATTTTAGACCCATAAATGTCAATTAATGTAGCATTTGCAAAGCCCTCATAACTGGGATATTTTTCCTTAATAAAAGGCATTTGTTGCGATGAACATTCTTTACCCCTGAGTGGTACGTATTCATCCTTATATTGATTACTTAATACAACATCATGTGAGCCATTTTCATCAAAATCTGATGCAAATATTTTAAACGGCTTTTCGGGTGTTGCTTTATATTTAGAATTTAATCCCAAATTACCAATAATATAATCAGGTCTACCATCACGATCAACATCAGTTTCCAAAATGGAATACCACCATCCTGTATTATCCAATAGATCATTTTGCAATTCTAACCTACCATTTTTATTTTCGAATAAACCGATTCCTGACCATTCACCAACAGCAATAATATCTTGATCGCCATCGCCATCAAAATCAGTTGCTATGGCATCATTCATAATTCCAAAATCATCACAGCCTTCACAAAAATCAGAGGTCTTTACTTTTAAAAAATGATCATCCCAAGAATAAATAACAGCAGATGCATGTACAGGGTATTGTTGAGGTAAAATTCTATTTGCAACAAATATTTCTGTATTGCCATCACCATTAATATCCACAGCTACTGCTTTAGACGTATGCACATCAGAATGTTCTAATTCTGGCTGTACACTCCTCGTAAAATTACCTGCACCATCGTTTATATAAAGTCTGTTTTGGTAATGGCCTTTTCCTTGCTCAAATGCGTTTCCGCCTGAAGCAACAAATAAATCTTCATCCCCATCTTTATCAATATCCATCACACTTATATGTGCATCCTCATAAATCTCGTCTTTAAGAAATGCCGAAATTTCTTTTTTCCTAAATGTAGATTCTCCTTGAACAAATAAGCTTGAGGAATAACCAGAAGCACCGCCAACGATGACATCATCTTTTCCATCATTATTTGCATCAAAAACAGTCAATTGAGGGCCGAGTGTTGATTGACGCATCGGCAATAAAATCTCTTTTTCAAAATCATCAAATGAATTTTCGCGATGAAAATAATTCAATCCAAGCGTCGCATTAGATTCTGCTGTAAATACCGGAATAATTTCATCGTCTTGAATAACATTTCCGTTCTTTTTTTCAATGACTATTGTTTGATTAATTGGCACATTGGTCATCGTTTGTATAGTTCCATCAGTCCACTCTATTTTCAGACTTTTAATGCCTGTTACTTCACCGAGGCCTAAAATTATATCTGGGGTGACGGAACTTCTGTATCCTCTGATTCTTTTTGATTCTCCTGTAAATGTTTTTCCAGAATTTGTAACTGCAATAGCTCTGGCAAAACTTGTTTCTTGATCCCTATTAAATTTTAATTTTAAAAAATTATTACCTAGTTGTACAGCATTGTTTTCGTACAACATGACTTGCTGATCAATATTATTAATGATTAAATCTAAATCCCCATCATTATCCAGATCTGCATGAGCTGCACCATTGGAAAAACTAGGTGAATTAAAGCCCCATTCTTCTGTCACATTCTGCAATTGGAGGCCTCCTTTATTTGCGTGCATTAAATTGGGTAATTTCCCTTCAGGGATTGCAGCATATAATTCTTTCTTTATATCTAGTGGCACTCGTCCGTTGTATTTTTGTTTCGCCTCAACAACTTTTAATTTAAAGTCATTATCCAAGCCATATTTTCGATATCCATTTGTAATAAAAACATCTTTATTTCCATCTAAATCATAGTCCTGAATCAACACTGCCCATGACCAATCTGACTTAGCCAATCCGGCTAACTGTGATAAATTTTTAAAGGTGTTATCTCCTTTATTTACAAGCAAAGAATTAAACATGTATTGATGATGAAAGCGCAATTGATTGACTAGCATATCAAATTGCTTTGTGTCCATCGAAGCCATTAATGTTTTAGAGCGGATATGATCATTGGCAGCCATATCTAAAACAAAGATATCGTTGTATCCATCTTGGTCAATATCCTCAACATCAACTCCCATTCCAAACATAGAAATCTGTTGTGTTCGTTGTTTGATCTCATCCTTAAATGTACCATCACCTTGATTGATGTACATGGCATCAGGCAGATAATAATCATTGGCAACGTAGATATCGAGATGCGAATCCCCATTAATGTCAGCAACTGCCAATCCTAAGCCAAAACTCGGCTTGGTTATGCCAGATTCTATACCAACATCGGTAAACTTACCCCCGTCATTTCTATACAATCTACTGAGGCTCATCCGACTATCGTGTGCATTACTTGCCAATCGCCGAAGAAATGCTACCGGATCATACCCATAGAGAATTGATTCATTCATGACAAAGCAATCCAGGTCACCATCCTTATCCATGTCGAAAAATGCAGATTGTGTCGATATCCCTACATCTGAAAGACCAAACTCAGCTGCTTTTTCTGAAAATGTCAAATCTCCATTATTCATAAACAACAGGTTATTTCTCTCCGATTCTACATTTGGACCTCCTTGAGAAATGTAGATGTCCATAAAACCATCAGCATTGACATCAGCAATGGAGACACCATTGGACCAGTGTTTTCCTTGATTTATACCAGATTCATCAGAAATATCTTCAAAAACCAGTTCTCCCTTATTGAGAAAAAGCTTGTTGGGCACCATATTGCCTGTCAGAATCACATCTTCCAAACCATCATTGTTGATGTCTACGATACCAACGCCTGCCCCATTATAGAAATAATCAAAATCCAAAAGGTTGAACTTCGTCGATAAATCTACAGTCAGATCATTGGAAAACTGTAGCCCTGACAATTCACTTGGCACCTCAGAGAACATTTGAGCTGAAGATGAGTTATCTAATTTGTTGGCTCCACATGACCAAAACAAACAAACAATTGTTATAAAACTTAACCTGCGTGTCATATATATTTGTACAAAATTAACCTTTCCTGCCTAATCTACATACCTTGCATCTTATGGATAAAAATCTGAGACAACGGCTAATTTCCGGAGTCATTATGGCAGCACTTTTTTTATCGCTTTTACTGTATTCTTCAGCAACTGCTCAGGGACTTTTCATCATCATCATGTTAGCCATGATATATGAATACTGTGCCATCACATTAGCTGGTGTTTCAGGTGCTTTCACTTATGTATTTTCATCCATTTTAGGATCTATAGCCTTGGTAATATTAGGTACTTATCGATATGGAAACGATTCATTGATTGATTTAGTGAATGTTATTTCTGTAATCTATATGCTAATTTTAATTGTAATCTTACTGATTCAGAAGAAAACGGCCCAAAATAGATTTATCATCATTCAGGCGCTCTTATACATTTGCTTACCAAGTATGGTTCTCATTTACTGGATAAAAGAAACAGATGATTATAAAATGATATTGTTCTCTGTTTTTGCGATGATTTGGATCAGTGATATTGCCGCTTACTTTACTGGAAAACAATTTGGCAAACGTAAACTTTTCGAGCAAATATCTCCAAATAAGACTTGGGCTGGATTTATCGGAGCAGGTGTATTTACTTTGTTAGCTAGTTATGGCGCTTTTCAGTTTGTTGGAATCTATTCGATGGTCTCTTGGTTAATTATTGGCCTTATCGTGTGGATAAGTGGTAGTTTTGGAGATTTGGTGGAGTCTGCTTTAAAGAGGCATTATCAAATCAAAGATTCTGGCACTTTGCTGGTGGGTCATGGCGGGTTTTTAGATAGGCTCGATAGTTTTATTTTCGTGATTCCATTTGTTCTATTGTTTATAAATATGTTTCTAGATGCTTCATAAAGAAGGAAAATCCATTTTTGTCATACTCATTGGCAGCCTCATCTTATTACTCTGGGGTGTTGGGCAAGTCGGTGGGGTTTGGTCGATAGTCTTATGGCTTTTATTAGCTTTTGTGTTGTTTATGCTTGTCTTTAGCATCCAATTTTTTAGAAATCCCAAACGACCAATCGCTACTCTAGACAATTCCAAGATATATGCGCCAGCCGATGGTAAGGTGGTTGTGATTGAGGAAACAACAGAACATGAATACTTTAAGGACAAACGACTGCAAGTGTCCATTTTCATGTCGCCACTTAATGTCCATGCAAACAGAGTGCCTGTGAGCGGTAAGGTACAATTGTCAAAATACCACAAAGGAAAATACCTCGTTGCCTGGCATCCAAAATCTTCCACAGAAAACGAACGAACGACAACTGTCATTAAGACTGATGATGGAAAAGAGATTCTCGTAAGACAAATTGCTGGCGCAGTTGCAAGGCGGATTAAAAATTACATGTCTGAAGGGCAGGCAGTGAAGCAAGGAGAAGAATTGGGCTTTATAAAATTTGGTTCTAGAGCTGATATATTCTTACCAATTGGAACGAAGGTTACCGTTGGCTTAGACCAGATGGTAAAGGGGAATATCGATGTGATTGCGGAATGGTAAATTTCAATTGATCATGACCGGCATGACCCATTGGAGACAAATACATGACCCAATGGACAGTACATTACTTCACCATGTTCGATATAAAATCAATCCATGCGGGATCATCATTGAGACTCGCCACAAGATCTAGTTTCTCCCCTCCCGCTTCCATAAATTCTTCTTTGTACTCATAGCCAATTTCAATAGTTGTCTCTAAGCAATCTGCAATGAATGCTGGGGAAAAACAGAGAATCTTTTTATTCCCTTTGGCTAGTTGTTGTTCTAAGACTTCATCTGTATACGGGTGTAACCATCTTTCAGGGCCAAAACGACTTTGATAAGCAACGGTAAAATCTTTATCCTTCAAGCCTAAGTCTTCTGCAATGGCATAAGCAGTCGCATGGCACTGAGCAGAGTAGCATAAGTTGTTTTGTGGAACAATACTTTTGCAACACTGTCCATCGCACTTGCAGTAGTCATTTTCTTTTTTCAAATACCGTTCTGGAACGCCGTGAAAGGAGAAGATAAAATGGTCGTATTCATTTAAATTATATTGTCTGGCATTCTTGCTGTAAATCTTAATTATCTCAGGATGATCGTAATATGAGCTAATGAATCGAAGTCCCGGTAACTGTTCTCTCATTCTCATCAAAGTCATCACTTCTTCGAATACAGATCCCGTTGTTGCGGAAGCATACTGTGGAAATAATGGAAATATCGTAATGTCTGTGACAAATGATTCTCTTAGTTTTTTGAGTGCTGACTCTATTGATGGATTTTGATAACGCATCGCCAATTCTACATGATAATCATTACCTAATTGGGCTTGTACACCTTGTGCGACTCGTTGACCATACACTTTAAGAGGTGATCCCTCATCCATCCAAAGTTTATCGTACAATTTGGCAACTTTTGGAGATCGGATAGGCACGATAATTCCTTGAAAAAGAGCATATCTAAGTGGCCAAAACACATCAATAACTCGCCTATCAGTCAAGAACTGGTTTAAATATGTCTTCAAGCCTTTCTTAGTAGGAGCATCTGGAGTACCCAGATTTACAAGTAATACACCTTTTTTCATTGCACAACGATAGTAAAACCCATTAACATATACATAATTTGAATGTTCATAAGAATGTAAGAAACCTGATCAAGGAGGCATAGATTTTCGTAACACAAGCTAGATTATGGTAGTTTTACACTAAATACGTAGCAATGGATAAACCAAATATATTGGTCGTCAATGATGATGGCATTGAAGCACCTGGGATAAAGGCACTTATCGAGGTGGCTCAAGAGTTTGGGACATTACATGTGATGGCTCCAGATAAACCACAATCTGGTCAGGGTCATGCCATCACCATCCATGATCCAATTTGGGTGAATAAGGTAGACCATTATCCGGGAATTGAAGCGTATGAATGTAGTGGCACTCCAGTCGATTGTGTCAAAATTGCCAGGCATGTCTATTTTGAAAAAGTCAAATTCGATTTATGTGTCTCTGGCATCAATCATGGATCTAATGCTGCCATAAACATCATTTATTCGGGAACGATGTCTGCAGCCATGGAAGCCAGTATGGCAGGTATACCTTCGATAGGTTTTTCTTTGATGAATGTTGCTCATGATGCTAATTTTGATGGGTCAAAACATTATGCAAGAAAGATTATTGAATTTGCATTATCTCATAAATTTCAACAAGCCAATCTGTTGAATGTGAATATTCCAGACCTACCAATCGAAGAGATAAAAGGAATGCGCATTTGCAAACAAGGGATATCTGGGTGGGAAGAAGAATTTATAGAAGCGAAAGATCCAAGAGGAAAACCCTACTACTGGATGGCAGGCCATTTTGTACTTAACGAAGAATCACCTAACTCAGACATTAATGCTTTGGGTAATAGCTATGTGTCCATCGTACCTTCCATGTATGATCTCACCAGTTATCCTGCATTAGATGAACTGCAAAATTTAAATTCTGATGAGTAGAATGGCTATAAATCGAGGCAACGTATTCACGGCATTTTTTATGGGAATTTTTCTGCCTTGTGCTGGGTTTTATCTTGTCCAGTGGTTGTTTCAATTTGCGGAAGCTCAGGGCATGATAGATGCCGCTTCTTCTAGTATGGGTAGTCGCCGATTTAGAACAACATGTCTAATTGCAATCTGTATCAATCTGCTTCCCTTACAGGTGTTTCAGCGCCGCAGACAAAATGAAAGTGTGAGAGGCCTTGTCATTGCCACAGTGCTAGCTGCATTTACCTGGGTTATATTCTTCTACGAGTCCTTATTTACATCATGAGACAAAGGATTTTCATCATAGCTGGTGAATCCTCAGGAGATATCTATGGATCTTACTTAATCAAATTGATCAAACAGGCTGCTCCAAATATGGAGATTGAAGCTTGGGGAGGAGATAAAATGGAGGCTGCTGGTGCTCAATTAAAAACCCATATTAGAGATCTTTCTATAATGGGAATTGTAGAAGTCATTAAGAATATAACTACAATCAAAAAATTGTTAAATAAATGCAAGAATGATATCAGTCGATTCAAACCCGAAGCCGTCATCTTTATAGACTATCCAGGGTTTAATTTACGAATGGCTAAGTGGGTTAAATTGCAAAACATAACTACCATTCAATACATCTCTCCTAAAGTATGGGCTTGGAAAGAATCAAGAATCAAAACGATAAAGGCTGCAATAGACCATTTGATCTGCATTTTTCCGTTTGAAGTGGATTTTTATCGCAAGCACGGAATGGATGTTCTTTACTTTGGAAACCCTCTAGGCAAACTCATTAATGAAAAAAGGCACGATACATTAGAAAGGAAGACTTCTTTGCCTACAATTGGCGTTATGCCAGGTAGCAGGAAGCAAGAATTAAAATACATTATGCCAGTTTTGGTAGACTATATCAACGGAAACAGTTCTTATGAATTTTATATAGGTCAAATGAGTATGATACCAAATGATTTGTACTTAGCTGATCAGATTTCAAATCCCAACGTGCACTTTATTGTGGATAGACCAAACGATGTGATGTCTGGTTGTGACCTAATGATCAATACCTCCGGGACAATTACCCTTGAAACACTATTCTACAAAAAACCTCAACTTGTTGTCTACAAAGCACATCCACTTGGTTATTTGTTATTCAAGCAATTAGTCAATCTGCCTTATGTTTCTTTACCTAACATTATCGTTGAACAATCCATCGTGAAAGAATTAATACAAGATGATTGCACTGTGGACAGTATATCCACCGAGCTGGACGCACTACATTCCAATTCAACAATGATTGATTATGAAGGAGTTATTGAAGACTTGAAAGTGAAGAATGAGGAGCTGCTATTAGATGTTCTTACTAAACGAAAAGAAAAAAGGTTACTTAAATCTAATTAAGTAACCTTCACATAAATTAACACCTTTTAACTATGATACAAATATATTAGAGATAAATAGTTCCTCAAACTACAAGTAAACAACAACCACCTACAAAATGACTACAAACAACTTTTTCGTACAAAAAATGAATAAAGCTGCCTTATATGCTAATCTTTGATTGATTCGTTTCATACATTTATTAATAAGTATATTTGCAAAAATTTTGCTGTTGAAAACTCCATTTACAGACGAAGAAATAAGGGAATCGCTCAAAAATTGGAAAGAGATAATCGCTACATATCAGAAGCCTGATACGTATAAAGCGGTCATACAGATCCTCAACTCCTTTGGGCCGTTCTTTGCCTTATGGGTACTGATGTACTTTAGTTTAAACTGGTCGTACTGGATTACTCTGGGTTTGGCCTTTGTCAATTCATTTTTCTTAGTACGAATATTTATCATTCAGCACGATTGCGGACATCAATCCTTCTTGGGGTCAAAAAAATGGAATAATGCTATCGGATTAGCGTGCAGTTACTTTAGTGCCATTCCCTATAAATATTGGGCTAAGGTACACAATCACCATCATGGGCACAATGGTCAGCTTGAGATGCAGCATAGAGATATAGGCGATATTAAATTCCTGACTGTCGAAGAGTATCAAAAACTTCCTGGTTGGAGAAAATTTGGATATCGAGTGTTCAGACAACCAGTATTCTTGTTTGGAGTCGCACCTTTCATCTACTTAACAATTTCGAATCGTTATCCATTTTTCAATCTAAAAGGTTGGAAAACGATACGGATATCTCAGGTTTTCAACAACATGACGATGATTGCTATTTACATAGGACTTAGTTTTGTCCTAGGATGGAAACAGTTTCTAATGATCCAATTTCCAATCGTCTTCATATTCAGTATTATCGCCTTTTGGTTCTTTTATGTACAACACCAGCATGAAGAAACCTACAAACAATGGCAAAACAACTGGGATTTTTTAATCGCTTCATTGAGAGGAGCAACCTATTACAAATTACCTAGGCTATTTCAGTGGTTGACTGGCAATATTGGATACCATCACATCCATCATTTGAGTTCGTTGATCCCAAATTACCAGTTGCAGAAGTGTTATACCGAAAATCCAATACTGAATAAATATGTTACCACAGTTACGTTTAGAGACAGTCTAAAATGCATCCACAATAAACTTTGGGACCAGAAGGAACAAAAAATGATTAGTTTTAAAGAGTATCGCAGGTATTATAAAACTGGTTAAACCCAACGGGTTTGAGTATGAGCTGTTAACTATGAGGCCATTTTTTCAAAATCAAGGCGTAAAACGTAGGAATAGTGGTGCAATTGCGAGGTTTTTCAACTCAGATATTGATAAAATGGGCAGTAGTAAATGGGTCACAATCAAGTGCGCTGGATATAAATGCATGTATAGACTTATCTTCATCTTATTTACTGTATTGATTATTTTTTCCTGCAGTGATCCAAGTCCACGAGATAAGTCAACGTCAACAAAAGCGCAAACCCAAGCTGAAACAACTTCATACGAAGGACATGATCTGTTTATTCAAAAGTATTTAGAAGAAATAAAGTCTATTCCTGTTGCTGAAGACTCTTCTTCTGCGACAGACATGATGGTGATGATTCCAGGAAATGTCTTTGAAATGGGCGGCGATAACGAACAGGCATTACCCGATGAATATCCAAAACATAAGGTAAAGATAGACAGCTTCTATATGGACATAGCAGAAGTAACAAATAAAGAATACAAAGACTTTACGCAGGCTACTGGATATAAGACAATTGCCGAACGTGATATAGACCCTCAAGAATTATTGGCACAATTGCCACCAGGGACAACACTTCCTCCTGATTTTGACACAAGCCCAATTTCGCTGGTATTTTCTGCTTTGGAAAAAAGCATACCTGCCCATCCAGGCAATTGGTGGAGACCGACCAGAAATGCGAATTGGCAACAACCAGAGGGAGATGGCAGTTCTATTGAAGGCAAAGACAACTATCCTGCTGTCCACATTGCATGGATCGATGCCATGGCGTATTGCAAATGGAAAGGCAAACGATTGCCTACAGAAGCAGAATGGGAATATGCAGCGCGAGGTAGTAAAGAAAAAGAGGTTTATCATTGGGGTAATGAACCGATATCTGATAAACGAGCTAATTATTGGCAAGGCGAATTCCCTTATGAAAATACGGTCACAGATAAATTTAATAAACTAGCTCCCGTGAAAAGTTTTCCACCAAATGGCTTTTCTCTTTACGATATTTCTGGAAATGTATGGGAATGGTGTTCTGATTGGTATCAGTACGACTTATACAAAACGAGATCTAATGATCTGGTAGAGAATCCAACAGGCCCAAGAAAAAGCTTCGATCCACTAGAACCATCAGTTCCTAAAAAAGTAATGAGAGGAGGTTCCTTTCTGTGCAATGACAGCTATTGTAGTGGGTATCGAGTGGCCGCACGCATGAAATCTAGTCCAGATACTGGCTTGGAACATACGGGGTGTCGGTGTGCGAGGTCACTTTAAGTAACAGTTTTGTAATGTTTACTGGTCTTAGCATTAAAACTTCCACGAGCAATTTGGAGATTCTTTTTGACTCATGGTGTTTTTGCTTACGCCCTTTCAGGGCTTATGTTATAAAACAATTCTTTTACCAAGGGTTTTACCCTTGGCTGTAGTCTGGCGCCCTTTCAGGGCTTTTATATCATTTGTTTTTGCCCAAAATACCCCAACGGGGTATCATCAACAGCGGGGGACATCGTCCCTCGCTGTCGTCATGTCTCGACCAGGAGTCCCAACGGGACGACCTTGTTTATCTGCAAATTGTCTAAACTCTTGGTCGTCCCGTTGGGATTCCTACTCACAACATCACTAGGATGGGGCGATGCCCCATCCTAGTGATCCAAACCGGAAAAACTAGATACAAAATAAATAGATTTGTGGTTTATGATTTCAGATGCAAGATTTTTACATAAATCGTGAGTAACGAGAGTTAGATTCCAAAGGGATGTTGATTATCACTCTACATCAAGGCAAAAAAATCATAAAATCATAGTTCATAAATCTTACATCATAAATCCTTGAGATCAGAAAAATGGCAAATGTTTGATTTTAAATTTATCGTCAGTATAGAATTATTATCCAAAGGAGAAAAACTAGATGCAAAACAAATAGATTTATGATTTGTGATTTATGAATTCAGATGTAAGATTTCACATAAATCGTGAGTAACGAGAGTTAGATTCCAAAGGGATGTTGATTATCACTCTACATCGTGGCAAAAAAATCATAAATCATAGTTCATAAATCTTACATCATAAATCCTTGAGATCAGGAAATTGGCAAATGTTTGATTTTAAATTTAGCGTCAGTATGGAATTATTATCCAAAGGAGAAAAACTAGATGCAAAATAAATAGATTTATGATTTGTGATTTATGATTTCAGATGTAAGATTTTTACATAAATCGTGAGTAACGAGAGTTAGATTCCAAAGGGATGTTGATTATCACTCTACATCAAGGCAAAAAATCATAAAATCATAGTTCATAAATCTTACATCATTTCAGATGTAAGATTTTTACATAAATTGTGAGTAACGAGAGTTAGATTTCAAAGGGATATTGGTTATCACTCTACGTCAAGGCAAAAAAATCATAAATCATAGTTCATAAATCTTACATCATAAATCCTTGAGATCAGAAAAATGGCAAATGTTTGATTTTAAATTTAGCGTCAGAATGGAATTATTATCCAAACCGGAAAAACTAGATGCAAAACAAATAGATTTATGATTTGTGATTTATGATTTCAGATGTAAGATTTTAAAGGCAAAGAAAGCCAGACACGAATCAGATTGATTTAAGATATTAGTAACTTATTATCAAAACGTTATCCAAGCGCCTGCAACAAATCCTCCATCAAATCATCAACATGCTCCAATCCTACGCTAAATCTCAATAGATTTTTCGGCGTTAATGATCCTTCCGCTTCAATTGAAGCTCTATGTTCAATCAAGCTGTGCGTCCCTCCAAAACTAGTGGCTCTAGTAATCAGCTTTAATTTATTGGTAACAGCAATGGCCGTTGTTGCATCGCCTTTCACTAAAAAAGACATCAATGCACCATAACCTGTCATTTGCTTTTTTGCTAAAGCATGAGAAGGATTTGATTCTAATCCTGGATATAAAACTTCTGCTACAGAAGCATGTTCAGACAGTTGTTTGGCAAGAACCAATGCTGAAGCTTCCATTGCTCGTACACGATGAGTCATTGTCTGCACACCTCTCAAGGCCAACCAACATTCGAAGGGGGAAGGGACAGCACCGCCCATCCGCTGGATATAACCAATCTTCTCCCAGCGATCATGTTCATTTGCAGTGATGATTGCGCCACCGAGAACATCGCTATGACCAGCTATATATTTGGTAGTGGCGTGGATTACCATATCTGCTCCAAGTTCAAGTGGTGATTGAAAGACAGGTGTGGCGATTGTATTGTCTACGACCAGCAATGCATCTGTTTCGTTCGTAATTGCTGCGACAGCTTTTATATCTGTTAGTGTTATTTGCGGATTAGATGGCGTTTCTGCAATGACTAACTTCGTATTAGACTTCATGTGGGTTTTGACATTCTCAATATCAGACATATCAACAAAGTCAAATTCAATGCCTAGAGGTGCAAAGACTTTCTTCATCAACTCACTGAGACCGAAGTATATAATGTCTGGCGCGATAACGTGATCTCCTGGCACCAAAGTCTGCAATAAGGTCATCATTGCTGCTGAGCCTGAAGAAAAACACGCACATGCTATCCCACCTTCCAAATCAGCCAAACATCGTTCGAGCGCCAATCGATTGGGATTGCTGTACCTAGAATACACATGCTCATTCGGATATGTGCCATCCACATGCCTCTCAAATGTCGTGCTCATGTAAATAGGAAAGTTGATGGCTGAACTTGAAGCATCTATCCCCTGTCCGGAGTGAATGGCTTTTGTTTCTTTTTTCATGATACTGGAACATTTTGGATGAGATCGCTCACTTTAGACACAATCTGTTCATGGCAAAGCTCTATGGATTCGTTTGCGTCGACAACTTTAATGAGCAAGTCTTTACTGTACTTCTCAAATGCAATAAAGTAGTTTTGTCTAATTTTTTGGAGTAATTCTAATTTTTCAAATTTTTCCAGCTGCTCATTTCTTTCCAAAATACGCCTCATGCTTTCTTCAGCAGAAAGATCAAGATAGACTGTCAAATCCGGTTTTAACATCTCATGACAAATATCATTCATCTCGACCACCTGACTGATCGGCATATGCAACCCATGGTATGCAAAAGATGACCAAAAATAGCGATCTGACAACACACAATAGCCTTTATCGAGGTATTGCAACATTCCATCTACCTGATTTTGAATATGATCTAGCCGGTCTGCAACAAAAAGAGCAGCTAGTGTTTCTTCTGAAACTGTGACTTCATTTTTTAAAATACGACGTATTAGTTTCCCAATTTCACGTGAGCTTGGTTCGGTAGTGACATATACCTTTAAACCTAAACTTTCTAGATGAGACCTTAATAAATCCATTTGAGTAGACTTACCCGACCCATCAATCCCTTCAAAGACAATAAATTTTCCTCGTGACATTATTTATTTTATGATATTTGTGCTTCTTTTTTCCAAATATTCTATTTCTAACTAACATAATTACAAACAAAAACAAATATGGAAAAATACACTGCAATTAAAGAACGTGTGGTAAAGTATAAAAATATGCTTGAGCAGGTTACTGAATGGAGGTCTACGTGGTCAAAAAAGCTCAAAAAGTTCATTCTTCAAGAGGTTAACAAATTACTAGATGCGACGGGCCTTGAAGCCACAGTTAACGAAGAAGAAAAAATAAAAGGATTGGAGTCCATTACGATAATGCTAGGGAGTAAAAAGAGCGGTATCTACGAGATGGCAGGTGATGGAAACGAACGCAAAGACTTTTTCAAAGAATATGGTACTCTTGTGTATAGTCAACTCTTCAACGGAAAAGTTCAAGTTTGGATGACTTTTCCATTTATCGAAGGTCTCATAGAGCCTAGACCTCCTAAACTCATTGGGATTTATGCCCCTCCAGAATTCAATGAATCGCTTATCATTGGACACTTGGAATCATTTATGAAAGATCTAATAGAATGGGAAGATTTTGACGATGATGACAATCCGAATGCTTCTCCTCCAAAAACGCAGATTGGATTTGCATTCAATCCTGAACAAGAGGACTAACCGTCTACATGTTCAATAAGCATTGGAGCACAAGCTTTAGCTCATCTTTCTGTGTAGGATCAATCGAAAAGAAATAGCCATTTTCATTCCTGTCTTCAAATGAGATAGACTCAATGCCTTTTTCATAAAGCAAGTCTCTTGCTGACTCTTTGCCAAATATGCCTCCGAAGTTGAAGATCATCGTGCCGGTACAATTTCCAGGGCTGTTGCTTTTGAGCAAAACAGTAGTTTTATCGCTAGTTACCACGTTGATTTCAGCAGCTTTTGATAAGCAAATCGTATAGTCACTTTTATATCTGAGTGTAAGTTCTTTATTTTGCCTTACGATAAGTAGTTCAGTAGACTCGTCACCACTCTCATTTTTAAACTTGAATTTGGCTCTACTTGCAAAGGTAATTTTGCCAGTTATAGGGTTTGTCTTTGAGATCAACTTCAAACTGCAATTAGAAGAAGTTGCATCTGGATTAGATTTGTGTATTGTTAGTATAGATAACAAAACAAAAACCACTGGTAAAAAAGAAAAGTATCGATTCATTCTAAAATTAAGCAAATCTTGTAATTCTATCTCGGGTGGCTATGACAAAAGTATAAAACCAAATCTTTAATTTGTGCTCTTGTTGCAAATAATATGAGAAGTAGCGATTTTTAACGTTTCTCTAGATAAAACGAAAATGTACCTATGGAGTTAATTTTTTTAATGGAAATGCCAGACTTTGCAAGTAGTGGTATGTGGATGAGCCTAATCACCCTATGCTTATTAGAAATTATATTGGGTGTTGATAATATCATATTCATCTCTATTGTTGCAGGGAAGTTAAAAGATAAAGATGTTGCTAAAGCAACAAATATTGGGCTCGTATTGGCAATGGTCATGCGTATAGCCTTGCTGTTTGGTGTGACTTGGCTAATTGCGATGAATGAACCATGGGTCAACATTGACACATCTTGGATGCACGCTGGATTCTCCGTACAAAGTTTGATATTGATCGCTGGTGGCCTTTTCCTTCTTTACAAGAGTGTATCTGAGATTCATCATAAGTTGGAAGGCGAAGAACATGGGGTTGGCGAAAAATCAAAAGGCGTTACTTTGCGAAGTGCAATCATTCAAATTACGATCATTAATATCGTTTTTTCGTTTGATTCTATTTTAACTGCTGTTGGGATGACCAATGGCCTCCAGGGGGCTCTGTTTGTGATGATTGTTGCAGTTGTCATTTCCGTTGTCATTATGATGCTGTTTGCTACTCCTGTGGGGCGATTTGTCAATAAACACCCTACAGTTCAAATGTTGGGTCTGTCTTTTCTCATTCTGATAGGGTTTATGTTGATATTGGAAGGTGGACATTTGGCACATTTATCAATATTCGGTCAAGAGATAGGTGCAGTTCCAAAGGGTTATTTATACTTCGCGATTGCGTTTGCTTTAGGCGTGGAATTCTTGAACATCAAGTTAAGAACAAAGAAAAAGCCAGTCCAATTGCATGGTGTACAAGAAGAAGCCGTCAAGGAAGGGATTTTATAGGTCGCGTCATACGATTTTCTCGTTTTTAAATGTTAGAAACTCCAATGAGTGCTCTGTTGCGCATATGTGGGATTATACTTGGTTTTGCAATCTTTTTTGCTGCCTGCCAGTCAAACAATAAACAATCCTTCAGGATTAAGGGAGAAACGATGGGCACATATTACATTGTTACTGTTGACACTCTAGATCAAAGCTTGGAGAAAAGCATTGACTCAATATTAGTCAAGCTCAATAAGGAACTATCTACCTATGATTCTGAATCCATTATTTCAAAATTCAATGATTCTCAAACGGGAATAACGGTGAACAATAGTGATCTTGACTTACATTCTTTTCATAAAAATCTTCAATTATCAAAACAAGTTAATCTTCGTTCTAAGGGAGCTTTTGACCCCAGTTTGATGCCTATCATTAATTATTGGGGCTTTGGGTATCAGGGGCGACATGCCATAAACGAAGCAGATTCTACAACCATAGACTCATTAATGGGATTTACAGGACTTGAACATGTGAGTGTTGATTTACAAAAGAATGCCGTTAACAAAACAGTCGCTGGCCTGGAATTGGACTTTAGTGCTATTGCAAAGGGTTATGGTGTAGATTTGATTGCAGACTTCCTCAATGACAAGCAAATCGATAATTACCTGGTGGACATCGGAGGAGAATCCAGCGCTAAAGGGCTTAATTCTAAACAGTTAAAGTGGACGCTTGGGGTCTCAACACCTAGGAAAGATGCTGCCTATTCTGAAAGTATGGTGTATCTCCAACTTGATGACAATGCACTTGCCACATCCGGCAACTATAGAAATTATCATGAGACTGACGAAGGCAAAACATATGGCCACACCATAGATGCAAGGACAGGATTCCCTGCACAGACCGACATCCTGAGTGCTTCTGTTATTACTGACAATTGTATGACAGCAGATGCTTGGACGACAACTTTCATGTCTTTAGGTCTAAATAAATCTAAAGAGCTAGTTGAGGAATTAGATGGTATCGAAGCTTTGTTTATTTTTGAGTCTAATAGTTCGGAGTTGGACACTTGGTACTCATCTGGATTCGAACAATATATCTTATGGAAAAAATGAATATAGACTTCAATTTAAAAAATGATCTGGTTTTTTTTGATATCGAATCTACAGGTCTCAATGTTGTTCGAGATCGTATTGTCCAGATCGCATTAATAAAATATTTTGCAGACGGTAAAGAAGCTGAGGAACTGGAAATGTTGGTCAATCCCACCATTCCTATTTCTCAAGAAGCAATGGATGTACATGGGATTACGCCAGATAAATTGAGAGGCAAACCAACATTTAGAGATGTCGCTCAACAACTGTATGACTTTATTGGTGATGCTGATCTTTGTGGGTATAACTCAGATCGTTTTGACGTCCCGATGTTAATGGAAGAATTTGCTCGTGTTGGTATTGAATTCAATCTGGACAATAGAAAATCCATAGATGTACAAAAGATATTTTACAAAATGGAGCCACGAACCTTACAAGCTGCATTAAGACTGTATTGTGGAAAGACCCTAGAAGACGCTCACGATGCACTCGCAGATGTTAGGGCTACCGTTGATGTCTTGAAAGGACAAATAATCAGATACGACAATGTTGATCACGTAGATGGTGATGGATTTACAACCAAAGCGCCAATCAAAAATGACATGAACGCCATTCATGAATTCACGCATGACAATCGATTGATAGATGTCACACAGAGACTCAAATATGACCACAAAGGACAAATAGTGTTCAATTTTGGAAAATACATTGGCAAGCCAGTAGCAGAAACGTTAATCAAAGACAAGCAATACTATCATTGGATTCTGGATAAAGAATTTTCAACGCAAGTAAAGCAACTTGTAAAAAAGCTCGTCAAAGACTATGGTGATCAGCAACAAAATCCGTCTTAGCGGATTATTCTTTTTTTTTACGTCCATTTTGCTCCTCAGTTGTTACGAACCGATTGAAGATTGTTTGGAATTGAGCGCTTCTAATTATAGTCTTGTCGCTGATGCCCCTTGCGATGATTGTTGCACCTATCCAAACCTCAACTTGCAATTTATACCAAGATGGGAAAATGAAGCACTTCGTACAGATACCATGTACATCAATGATCGAGGTGAGACATTTGCTGTCAGACAAGCGAGTTTTTTTGTATCCAATATTTTGCTTTCGAATGACAGTGCGCGTTTAGTCACACAAGATTCAATAGTTCTGGACTGCGATGTCATATATAATTCGTTTGCTAATGTTTCTCTTCAGTCTCGAATAGCTTCAGGTAGAAATATACCCATCACCTTTGGATTTGACCAAGTGGAATTTGAAATTGGCGTCAATGACTGTTTGTCGCAAGCAGACCCCTTACAGTTTGAGGATGATGACTTTAGTAGTGGTTCGTCTTTTTTGGACCAGAAAATAGCAGATCAACAATATCGCTCAGCCAGTTTTCAATTGATTAAAGATATTGACACAATGTTCATTCAATTACCAGACACCTTACTTATTAAAACCCAAGATACACTGCATATTGGCTTCAGCAATTCTGAATTTAACGAGTCATTTGCTTTGAATGGAGACTTCGACATCTCTCGAGGATCAAACTTTATACTAGAAGTATTTGTTGATTACAGCGACATATTGTCTACTGTTTCATTTGATGATTCAGAAGAAAACATCAAAAGTGCCATCAATCAAAATCTATCGAGGGCATTTTCGTTAATGGAATAATAATGATTCGAAATCTGTCATATTACTGTTTGGTGTTGTTTGCAATAGCAACCATACATTCTTGTGGTGATGATATGCCCGAGCCGCCAGAACAGGTCGATCTGGAGGCAATCCCGTTTAATACACAAGAATATCAGCTGAACATCCCTGAAGGATTTCCTGCCATGGACATACCCGAAGACAATCCCCTTACTGTGCAAGGTGTAGAATTGGGTCGTCATCTGTTTTATGATCCCATATTATCCATAGACAGTACGCAATCCTGCTCTACATGCCACGAACTCCGAAGCAATTTTACGGATAATCTGGCAGCAAGTCCTGGTGTAGAAGGACTGACAGGTAGGAGAAGTTCTATGAGTTTGTTAAACATTGGTTTTCATACGAATGGATTGTTTTGGGATGGTAGAGTTCAGACTTTAGAAGAACAAGCCTTATTACCGGTTGAGGATCCCTTAGAGCTCAATGATACTTGGTCAAATGTTGAAAATAAATTGCGACGTAGTGATCGATACCCGACACTATTTAGAGAAGCTTTTGGGATTTCGGAAAGTAGAGAAATCACCAAAGAATTAGCGGTACAAGCAATCGCTCAGTTTGAAAGAAGCTTGATAAGCAGTGGAAATTCGAAGTTTGATAGAGTCACAGCAGGTCTTGCTGTGTTCACTGATCAAGAACTAGATGGCTTCGAGATTTTTTTCGATATCAATCCTGATCAATCATTGCATGCGGAGTGTGGCCATTGTCACAATGCTCCCCTATTCACTACCAATGAATACTTCAATAATGGACTAGATGCCGTAAATAGTTTGACTGAGTTTACTGATTTGGGACGAGGAGAGATTACAGATGTCCTGTTTGACAACGGGGCATTTAAAGTGCCGACCTTACGAAACATCGATTTAACAGCTCCATTTATGCACGATGGACGATTTCAGACATTAGATGAAGTACTTGATCATTATGTGTCTGGCGGCAATAAGGCAGATAATTTAGGAGCAGTTTTACGCCCATTACGTCTAAATGAAGAGAATAGAGAGGCATTAAAAGCCTTTATTTTAACCCTTCAGGATCCAGATTTTGTGACTAATCCAGCATTTGCAAGTCCATTTTGAAAATTTTCTAGATTTTTTTTCTTTAAAAATGGACAATTTTTATAAATAAATATTCACATTTTATATAAATATTGTAAAATACAATAACCTATATCATTGATATACAGGCAATTAACTTTTCAATCAATACATATTAAAATTTTATTTATATCACAATTAAGCGTTTTTGTACTTGTAACAAGCAAATTTGTGCTGCATCTTTGATATGTGAATTTGATCGAACATCATTTTCACCCCAGCAAAAGAGCTGGTCGTAAAATTCGGATATGTTCATGGGATAATTGTTAATAGTAAGTTGTGATCTCAGGCGCAACTTATTATTAGCAATTTAAAAGAAGACAAAGAAGTGAGCGAACAGATCCATTACAGAATGAATTGAATTTTAAATAAAGTATCTTAATTAAGTAATGTCTGCTAAAGAGCAGAATCTTAGGATATGTTCATGGGATTATAATAAAAAGCGATTCGAGGGATCGAGTCGCTTTCTTTTAAAACTTCCAATTGACATTAAAAATTGAAACAAAAAAGCGCACATTTTCAGATAAAATGAGCCAATATTTACCACAATATCCTTTATATTTTTGTGAATGATTATATAAAGCACTGGTAATCAGTATATATTATTAAAATATTATACATATTATTAATAAATATATATTACAATATGGCCATTTTGTACTTGTCACAAGCGAAATAGTGTCGCATATTTGAATTGTGTTAATGATCGAACGTCATTTTCACCGCCAGCAAATGAGCTGGAAGTAAAATTCGGATAGTTCATGGGATTATATTGTTAATGATAAGTTGTGTGTTTTGGTCGCAACTTATTATTAACAATTTTTAAAGAGAAGATAGAAATTGAGCGAACGAGTCCTTACAAATGTGATTGAATTTTAAATATTAATATCTTAATTATAACCTCTGCTAAAGAGCAGAACTATTAGGATATGTTCATGGGATTATAATAAAAAAGCGATTCAGAGTTTTCTGGGTCGCTTTTTTTGTTTTTAAAACGAGTGTAGCTGAAGGTGTCTCGCCTCAGCATAAATAAACCGTCCCGCCTCAGCATAAATGAAACGTATTGCCTCAGCAAAAACAAGCAGTCAATCACAGATTTGTGTCTTGTAATCCAATCTTTCTGAAACCATTTACAGCACATTATTAGTTTATGTAGCATGCGATTTTCTGAAAGTCAATTATTTCCTGCCTGGCTTAGATACGGCCTTCCTCTAATCACAATTTGTAGCGTAGCTATAATGATCACCACGCAAACTCATGCATTACTAATTGGTTCTGCTGCTCTCATACTTGGAATCGTGGCTGCAACCTTCTTTATTTGGAATCTTGAAACCACGATAGATACTCAAAACATAACCATACAGATAAGGCCTTTTGTCAAAAAATCTTTTCCAATCAAAAACATAAAAGAGTGGGAAGTGCGACAATATGGACCGATTGCAGAATTCGGTGGTTGGGGAGTGCGTTATGGATTCAAAGACACGACAGCCTATAATGTCAGTGGAAATATTGGTCTTGACCTGGTCATTAAAGAAAATACCAAAATCTTGATTGGCACTCAAAGAGGACAAGAGATCAAAAGAATACTTAAAACCATAATACCAGAAAAAGAAAAAACGTTGGATAGTTGAATTCAGCGTTATTGCTAACAGCTGCACTACAGCTGAGCGCCTAAAGCGACGAAGTGTTGATGAGCTTGAGCTTGATACTTGCACTTGATACGTAATGCCCTTGACTACACGCCCCTTTACATTGTTTGCGCGGTGATCAATCAGCGCAATTCTTAAATTATTAATATACTGATATGAAATACGCTTATTTATTACTGACAGCTTCTTTATTTATGCTATTTGCTTGTGGTGAAGATGAGATTGCCCCCTTTGTCGGAACTTGGCAATTATCCGAAATAGCTACAACTGATTGTGACGTCGTTGGTGACAACTTTTCATTAGAACTCGATGAAGATGGGTGTACAGACACAGGCATTTTAACACTGTGCCTTAATCAATTGGTTGCCTTTAGCGCTGATGGCACTGTTTCCGGAAGCATAAGTACTGATTTTGGAGGGTTAGAAGACCTTGGTTTTGGCCTAGAAGATTTTGGTTTTGATTTTGATGAGCTATTTCAAGAATTTGAATTGGATGGTACTTATATGAACATTGAAGACCCAAATGACTCAAATGCAAACATTATTCGGATATGTGATGACAATCAGGACTGCAATGACATCAATTACTCTATAGTTGGGGACCAATTGACTTTAGAAAATTTTATCGTGGATGGAAATGACTGTTCGTTTAGACTTGTGTATACGATGAGATAAAGGAAAGCTAATAAGCCTTTAGCTTCTTTTATACTGAAGCTGTCGCTGTAGGCGTCCCGCCTCAGCAAGAGAGGAGTATCATTATTCCAATAAAAGAATGTGTTTGCTGGGCAAAAAAGGATTGTCTTGCAACTTGCTTTTCACATTTTGTGATTATTCATGATGCACTGTAATGCTTAGCAAGTCATTCGATTTCAGTGGTAAGACTTGTACGTTTAAAGGTCCAGAATGCTCTTGAATCATATACTCTAGCGTTCTAACCTTAATTTTATCTCTGGATTCAATTGAATCAATTAATAATATGAACTCGACCTTTCCATCAGTTGCAAGCTGATTCATACAAGTCCAAAACCACCACGAATAATACAATTTAGGATAAGACTCCACCAATCTATAAAAGAGTCGATAACTCCATTTACGCTTGTGGTACTTCTGAATGATGCGAATTAAATCTAGTGTGTCCAAAAATTTCTCTTTCATTTCTACACAGAAATCTTCTACATTTTCAAGCTCTCCACTTTTGTTGTATTGATAAAAATTCTTTACCTCGATCAAATGCAATTTGTCTTGATAAATACCTGCAAAATCAACACCACTAAACGATCGTCCACTTACGGTTTTATAAAAATCATGCGAATCATATTTGATGACTTCCCATTCATTTGAAAATGTAAAACTGCATTCACTCTCTTCGAAATGGTGTGCTTTATGCGAAGACATAAGCGCTTAGTAATGACCGTAAAATCGTCTCATGAACCATTCCAGAACGATAAATAAAAAGAGTAAACCAAACAACCATTTGAAGTGTATGATTGGTTTGGTGTTGGTCGTAGCGTAAACGACTGGCTTGATGGAAGAATCTTCACTCATATCCTGAACCAATTGTTGTACTTGGTCTGGATAATAAAATTTACCACCGTTTTCCTCGCTCAAATTACGCAACATGCTATGATCTGCTGTCGTGTTAAATAGCTCTAACTGTATGGATTCCACAGTAAATCTTCCAGACTGAGTTAAGGATTCACCATTCACATTAGTCGCGGCTGAAAACGAATATGTACCTGCTGGAAATCTTCCTACATCTAAACTATATGCATTACCTGTCTGGGAAAACGTATACTCAAATGCCTCTCCACTGCTGTTTTTAATGGTAAGAAATGCATCAGGATCATTGATTAATTGATATGCATTATTATACAATTCTGCATCAAAAAAGATATTCTCATTCTCTTTAAATATATTTTTCGCGACAGTCGCTCTGAATTTACGTTTGTCTTCTTTCACTGACGTGTACACAAAGGTCTTATCGATCAAATCTGTGATGACATCAAAGGTTTTATGCTGTAGATAATCAAACAATTTCCATTTCCAAATACCTTCAGCCGCCATGACCGCAGTTTTAATTCCATTGTCATCACTGAAAGACAACAGTGGATATTTGGTTTCCACACTGCCAATTTTTTGGTACAACAAAGTTGATGTTTTTGGTCCTTCAGCATATTCACCGAAAGGGGCAATAACTGGCACAAATTGATTCAACTTAGACTTTGTGTTGTCTGACAAGTTAAACGATGTAAATGAGCGAGACAGTAAGGGCTGCACATCATTCTGTGTGGCATTATTGCCACGAATTGTCAGTGTATTCTGGGCTTTATTAAAGGCATTCAGATTCGTTTGTGCACCTACAAAAAATAAGCGCGGCGACTTTGCTCTGTTTATCTGAGTCAAGACGCTATTGATCGAATGAGCTCTACTTGGCAAATTATGAAAAACATAAAAATCATATCCTGAAATCGATTTTTTATCTTTTGCGTACTGAACCGTTATCTCATAATTTTTATTCAATTCAAGAATATCATTCAGGGTAGCTAAATCTGGGTGAGGCGCATTGGCCATCACCAAAATTTTCAATCTCGAATCAAGTACTTCGACATAGATATCTTGATAATTATTCTTGGTTGTCTGTTCGCCATCAACTTTTCCCAAACTCACCCTATATCTTGAAATCCCTGGCGAAGAAGCATCGAGAGTGATTGTTTTTGTGTCAAAAAATTGATTCTTATCGATCCGAATGGTTTCATTTTTAAGCGCAACAAATTTATCGCCTTGCTCTTGGCTAATGGTCAATCGACTCACACTGCCCGCTGCATTAAACGCTTGAACATCAATCTGTACATTGAATTTATCTCCGAGATAGGCTATCCGATTGTACAGTACATTCTTCACAATCAGATCTTTTCGAATTGTTGTATCTCCTAATCCCACTGTATAGATAGGTGCTTTAAACTGATTGGTGCTGTACAAAGGATTTTTTCCTTCATTATACAATCCGTCCGAGGCAACAACAACGGCTCCTAGATTTTGGCCATTGAAGACATCATATACGTACTGAAGCGCAGAAGAAATGTTTGTTGTCTGATTATTTTCAATGGAATCTGCTTGCAATGCAACAGCTTCTGCAAAGTCATAGTAACTGACCTCAAAATTTTCTTCTAATGTACTCTTCCCATTATCTAATGCTGATGCAAAGCTTTGCCCTTCTTCATTACTGATGGATAAAGATTTGTCTTGAAGCACGACAATTTTGGGCTTTTTTGTCTCTTCATTAATCTGCTTGAGCAATGGAGACAACAACAAAGCGGCTAAACCTGTCACCCCTACTGTTCTGAGAAAACCAAGGACATATTTTAACCATTTGGCTGTTTCATCGAATTTATCTTCCCTATAATACAGCACAACTGCATATAAAAGTCCTAGAAAAAGGCATCCTAGTAAATACCAAGAAGGATATGATAAACTTAAATTCTCGATGATTTGTTATTTTACTTTGCGAGCACAAATATGAGCAAATTTATTAAACGAAATATGTAGCAATTATTGTTGCTTCTTTTGCGTTTTTTAAAAGATAAAAAAGCCTATGATGATCAGATCCTTAGCAATTCTATTCATCTTGACAATCAGTCAAGCAATTTACGCCTCCTATATCTACATTCCAATGGGTCCAGAAAACCAAAAGGACCATCTAAAAGCATATGGCATTGCCTATTGGATATTGGAAAATGGTGCCGAAGCGTATTGGTTATTGAATCATGAAGGTGGCAGTTTTGCCTTTGAACATACTGCCATTTTCGAAAAAGAGTGTAAAACAAGAGGTGTTAGCTACAAAGTGATGCCAAATGCTCAATTCGCAAGTCTTAGACAAGGTATTGCCGATCCTGAGCTCAATGAAGAGGTCATTAAACTAGAAAAAGCACCGAAAATAGCTGTGTACACACCTGATTTTAATACCCGAGGTGAACGGATACAACCTTGGGACGACGCTGTAACGATGGTATTGACCTATGCTGAAATTCCTTATGATCAAATATATGATCGTGAAGTGATGGAAGATAAATTGGCAGAATACGATTGGCTTCATTTACACCATGAAGATTTTTCAGGTCAATATGGCAAATTCTATGCAAGTTATCACAACAAAGCTTGGTACAGAGAAAATGTCTCTAAAATGGAAGGTTTGGCAAAAAGCCTTGGGTTTAGTAAAGTATCACAATTAAAATTGGCTGTGGCAAAAAAAATAAGAGAATACGTAGGCGCGGGCGGCTTTATGTTTGCCATGTGCTCTGCGACAGACACTTATGATTTGGCTTTGGCAGCTGAAGGCACGGATATCTGTCATCAAGTATTTGATGGAGACCCAATGCATCCAAATGCGCAAAACATGCTGAACTTTGACAACACATTTGCATTTAAGGATTTTCAGATCATCAGGAATCATTTGGAATATGAAACATCCAGCATTGATCATAGAAAGCGAAAAGTGATACCAGAAAGAGATTATTTTTCATTGTTCGAATTTTCTGCAAAATGGGATCCAATTCCTACGATGTTGACTCAAAATCACACGACTACGGTTAAAGGCTTTATGGGACAAACAACTGCTTTTGACAAAAAGCACATCAAATCAGACGTTTTAATTCTAGGAGAAAATAAAGCCATAGACGAAGCAAGATACATACACGGCACACTCGGCAATGGTACTTGGACATTCTACGGTGGGCACGATCCAGAAGATTACAGACACTTGGTGAATGATCCGGAAACAGACCTTAGCCTACATCCAAATTCACCAGGATACAGATTGATTCTAAACAATGTACTGTTCCCAGCAGCTAAAAAGAAAAAGCGCAAAACATAGTACAGTCTATCATTCCCACATCCATTCTTGATTGAATCCCGTGAGACTAAAGTAAACCACAGCAACTAGAATTGGTGCGATTATAGTCGCCAACATATACCCATAATAAGATTTAGGAATCTTAGCGGGGTCTATCTGTTGAAACACAAAGGACAACAACAGAATGGCTATTGTGATTGGAGGGATAATCACCAATAACAGAAAAGCTGTATACTCATGGATGACCCAGACGAGAACATAAAAGCACAATTGAAGCATAAAATATTCGAGTACAGTGAGAAATCTCATGTCACTAAATTTCTGTTAAGATCATCATTTATAAAACTAAAGCTTATAAACTGTAAGTTTGCAAGTTATGAAATGTCTTCAAGCGATTTTAATTGGTACATTCATATTTGGTTTTGTTGGAATAGCAAAAGCACAAACCAAACAAGATTCTATATATAAGGCCAATCTTACCAAGAAGTATATCAGGGGTGTGTATATCCCCTCAACAATGAAAGAAGCATTTCGCGAACTCATTAATTTATCGAGTGAATCATCATTAGACAACTTTAGAGCTGGAGAAGAAAAGTTAGTAGCAAAACGTCTACATTTTGGTTTGGGGAAATGGATTTCTGCCAAATGGAATTTTTATGAAGGGTCTCGATTTACGAAATATCTGAATGAATTGGGTGTCAGTTATCCTGACGACATGATCACTTTCACTATTGTGTCTTTCCACAGATTCCTCAATCAACGACCACTTGAATTAGAAGAACGAGCAGCAGTC
The DNA here is from genome assembly GCA_937997635.1 of uncultured Saprospiraceae bacterium. Classification (GTDB taxonomy): domain Bacteria; phylum Bacteroidota; class Bacteroidia; order Chitinophagales; family Saprospiraceae; genus CALFUK01. Next base: position 40,950 of record CALLFA010000024.1, read on the forward strand.
TACCAGGAAAAAAGAGAAGCAGAATTTCAAGAGAAATTAAAAAAAGCAAAAACGATTTCAACCAGAAAAGTTAAAAAAAACTAGCTCTGTAAATTCATAATAGCCCTTCATTTAGCAGACGACAGTTCTGCGTCATTCGGCATTATTTTTGGACTCACATTTCATTATCTGTGACTTTTTATCATTTTTGCACTCTTATTATAGTGTAACGATCAACGATCATAAAAAATAACAATGCCTAAAAACCTACTTATTGTTGAGTCACCATCCAAAGCAAAAACGATTGAAAAATACCTTGGAGAGGACTTCAAAGTCAAGTCAAGCTATGGTCATATCCGCGATTTGTCAAAGGGTAAAAAAGGAGTAAACATCGAAGATAATTTCCATCCTGTCTACGAAGTACCACCTGAAAAAGAGAAGGTAGTTAAAGAATTAAAGGAGGCAGCGAAAGCAGCTAGTGAGATTTGGTTAGCGACGGATGAAGACCGAGAAGGAGAAGCGATTTCTTGGCATTTATGCGAGGTTTTAGGCCTAGATGAAGAAACAACAAAGCGCATCGTTTTTAGAGAAATCACGAAACCGGCCATACAAGAAGCAATAAAAAATCCTCGACTCGTAGATAAAAATCTTGTCAACGCTCAGCAAGCAAGACGAATTTTAGATCGACTAGTTGGTTTTGAATTGAGTGAAATATTGTGGCGTAAAGTCAAGAATAAATTATCGGCGGGAAGAGTTCAGTCTGTTGCAGTAAAGTTGGTCGTAGAACGAGAAAGAGAAGTGAGAAAGTTTAAACCAACACCTTATTATAAAGTAACAGCAAACTTTATAGTTGAAGGTGAAAACGGCAGAAAAGTCACACTTAAATCAGAATTAGACAAACGGATTGCCAATCAAGAAGATGTTGAGACATTTTTAAATGACTGTGTTGGCGCTGAATATAAAATAGACGATATACAAGTAAGACCTACGCAACGTAAACCGTCTGCACCTTTTACAACTTCAACCTTACAACAAGAAGCAAGTCGTAAACTGAGCTTCGGTGTCAGACGTACCATGTCTGTGGCACAGAAATTATATGAAAATGGTCACATTAGCTATATGAGAACAGATTCAAAGAGTTTGTCTCAAACAGCTACAAATGCCATTGCCGAACAAATTGTAGATGATTTTGGTGATCAATATTTAGAATCCAGGGCCTATAAATCCAAAGATGCAAATGCACAAGAGGCGCACGAAGCTATACGACCGACCAACTTTAAAGTAAAAACAGTAACAGGTACCTCAGACATGCAACGTCTGTATGATTTGATCTGGAAAAGAGCAGTTGCTAGTCAAATGGCAAACGCAAAGTTGGAGAAGACAACGGTAAAAATTGGCATTTCCTCAAGAGCTGAAGATCAATTCAAAGCAACAGGAGAAGTACTCAAATTTGATGGATTCCTTAAGTTATATATGGAATCTACGGATGACAATGTTGAAGAAGAAGATTCATCAAAAACGATACTGCCTCCTGTAAATACAGACCAGGTATTGGATCTTGATGTGATTAATGGCGTAGAACGATTTACGCGACCATCTTCCAGATTCACAGAAGCCAGTCTAGTCAAAAAGTTAGAGGAATTAGGTATCGGCAGACCATCTACTTATGCTCCGACAGTCTCAAAGATAATGGAAGTTGGCAGGGGTTATGTCGTTAAAGAAAGCCGAGAAGGTGTAGAACGGAAATACAATTTCTTCACACTTAAAAATGATGCTGTATCTAAGAAGGAAGAAACAGAAATCAATGGCTCAACATCAAATCGTCTCTACCCTACTGACATAGGTATGGTGGTTACTGATTTCTTGGATCAGTATTTTGACGACATCATGGATTATAATTTCACTGCTGAGATGGAAGCCGAATTTGATCAGATCGCAATGGGTTCTGCTAAATGGAAAGATATGCTGAATGGCTTTTATCATCCATTCCACGAAAGTGTTGAACAGACCCTTGAAAAGGCGGAAAGAGCAAAGGGAAGAAGAGATTTGGGTGTGTGCCCTGAGTCTGGACATACTGTATTGGTGCAGATGACGAGATACGGACCAGTAGCTCAGATTGGTTCAAGAGAAGAAGTCAAAGAAGACGAGAAACCTCGATTTGCGAGCCTTAAGCCTGGGCAATCTATGGAAGATCTGACCTATGAAGAGGCAATGGATCTATTCCAGTTACCTAAAACGCTTGGGCAACATGACGATGTAGATGTCATTGTCGCAAGAGGAAGATTTGGTCCATACATTAAATATTTTTACGAAAATAAAGACATGTTTGTCTCGCTTCCAAGAGGTGAAGATCCTTTAGGTGTGAGCCTTGAAAGAGCTGTTGAACTTGTCGAAGAGAAGAAAAAGGCAGATGCTCCGGTACATCAGTACGAAAATTTACCTGTCACCAAAGGTAAAGGGCGATTTGGTCCATTTTTGAAATGGAATGATTTCTTTATTAATGTCCCGAAACGATATGACTTTGAAAATCTCACCAAAGAAGAGATGGACGAACTCATTGAAGCTAAAAAAATCAAAGAAGCCAATCGCTACATACAAAACTGGCCTGAAGAGAAAGTTTCCATTCAGAATGCCAGATGGGGTCCCATCATTAAGTTTAAAAAGAAAAACGTCAAATTACCTAAGAGAGACGGCGAGAAAATCCCGGCTGAAGAGTTGAAGGAATGGACATTGGATCAGGTAAAAGAGGTAATTTTAGCCGAAATACCCGGTGCTTTTGGGAAAAAGAAGAAAGCCAAGCCAAAAGCAAAAGCTAAATCAAAGGCTAAACCAAAGGCTAAAGCGGCTGCTAAGAAAAAATAGTCTGTAGATTTTTAACTGTAATTCGACGAATTTTTGCCATTCTAGCAAATCTCCTTAACTTTTATATCGTTTATGTAGTGTACCTCTATGAAGAGTGTGACTATAATTGCGAAAATCAAATAAAAAGACAATGAAAGTTAAGAGCTTAATTTTTGGTGTGGCTTTGATGATTGTTGGTTTTATCGTCGGAACATCTTGGAAAGATAGCCCATCAACACAGCCAATTCATGATAATCCTGCGCAAAACACTTCTATAAATGAGAAATATGAAGCTCCTCGTTTGGTAACAGACGTTGAAGCTGCTACCATCAAATTGTTTGAAGAAGTGTCTCCATCAGTTGTATTTATTACGACTTCAAAGCTAAAACAAGACTTTTGGACAAGAGATGTATTCGAAGTTAAGTCTGGATCTGGATCTGGTTTCATATGGGATAAGGAAGGTCACATAGTTACCAATTATCATGTCTTAGAAGGCTCACACAGCTTTAAAGTTGCACTTTCAGACCAAAGTGTATTTGATGCCGAATTAGTAGGTGCAGAGCCTAGCAAAGATTTGGCAGTATTGAAAATTAAAGGCAAAACCAAAGATCTAAAACCTGTCAGAGTCGGAAGTTATAGTGAATTGAAGGTAGGTCAATCCGTGTATGCTATTGGCAACCCTTTTGGCTTAGACCATACACTTACAACAGGCATTATAAGTGCCTTAGGGCGAGAAATAAAGTCAATCAGTGGTCGACCTATCCAAGACGTCATCCAAACTGATGCTGCCATTAATCCAGGCAACTCTGGCGGCCCACTCTTGGACTCTAGTCACAGATTGATAGGTGTGAATACACAAATTTATAGTCCATCGGGTGCATCGGCAGGCATCGGATTTTCTATTCCAGTTGATGTTGTGAGTTGGGTAGTACCAGATATTATCTCTTATGGAAAGGTGAATAGAGCCATTTTAGGTGTAGAGCTTATTACACAACAACGAGCAAGTGCTTGGGAACTTGAAGGTGCCATGATAAAGATTGTTAAAGAGCATAGTAGTGCAGATAAGGCTGGTCTTCAAGGATTTAGAATGAATGCCAATGGATATTATGACCCTGGAGACATTATTGTAAAAGTCAATGGTGAATCAATACAGACAAATAATGATCTATTCCTAGTGTTAGAAAAATACGCACCTGGAGACAAAATTGAAGTGGAATACATCAGAGATACTGATATACAAAATACCATTGTACAGCTAGGATCAAGTCTCTAGCTAGAAAGACTGCGCAAGGCACATTATATGATTAAAAAGAACTTTAATTATATATTTTAACTGTTAAAGTTCAGCAAGCAATTAGTTAATAATTGTATATTCATGGTTTCACTTATTAATCTAATTTGATTTGTGAGTGAATTATATTACTAACATCAGCCTTCACTTTTACTGCAATCCTTAATTTTTAATTTACGTTAATCTGTAATGTGTCAAAAGGGGTGCAAATCAATATGTCTATTGTAGAAGAGTATGAGCGTTTAATAGCCACATACAAGGGATATGTTGACATATCTTTTGACCCTACGTGTATATGCTCCATCCAATCACTGACACCTTTTTACTTTAACGCAAGCTTTGAAAAGACGTTTGAACCAAAGAAGAATTCTACGCTTCTAGATTTGCTATTGAGTCGTTCTGAATTTAAACAGGACTTAAAACTACTGTTTGAGGATAATATAAAGTCTAAAAAGGTATCGGACAGCTTTCGGATATTATTGCCATGTACGGACTCATTGGAGTTTGAGCTGACTATTTCTATTACCTCTGAAGCACAATATTTGATTTGCTCAGTCCGACAAATAGAAAGGCAGGTTATGTCTTCGCATGAAAAAGAAAACTATGAGACATTACTGTCGACTCTAAAAACTCATAAAAACATACTTGACGCCTCTCCATTTGCTGTCATCAAAGCAGATATGGAAGGCAGAATTACCTTTAGTTCAAGTTATTCCGAACACATTCACGGTGAATATAACAGCCCATCAATTGGCGGACATCTAGACACATATTTTATTCTAGATCACTCAAGCCTGTTTGAAAAACTAACCAAAAAACTTATAACTCAAAAAAAGGGGAATGGCAAACTTACTGCCCATGCGCTACACATAAACGGCAATCATAAAGCTGTAGAGATTCGATACTCTCTTATCAATGAAGAAGAGAATCAATCGATTCTTTTGAATTATTACGATATATCTGAACAGGAAAGAATAAAAACTAATTTATGTGAATCCAATAATAAAATCCAATCCATACTAGAGCTTTCTAGTATGCCAATCATTGAATTAGATAAGAATGGGATAATTCTAAATTCATCACCTTCTATTTGTCAAATTCTTGGAATTGATAAAAATAAAGTCAACTGTAAATCTATTTACTCCATAGTACAAAAGGACAATCACGCATCTTTTACCAAGTTTTTACGTTCAATTGAAACAAATAAAGACAGTCAGCATAATCACACCATAAATATAATTAACGATGCCAATGTAAAACAGGTCATTCAGATTTCGGGTAAGCGTATTGAGAATACTTCTGAAGGTCATACACTTATGCTGATCTGCGAAAACATAAGCGAACGACTTAACTCAGAACTTGTTCTAATTGAAAAAGACCATGCCTTACATACTTTAGTAGAAAATTCGCCATTTGGTATATATGCAATTGACCTTCAGTACAACATTACATTTATAAATAAAAATGCAACTACAAGTTTTAAACAACACCAAAACTTAGATATATCCCTAGCTGATAATTTAAAAGATAAAATAAATCCAAAAGAATTTGAAGAGTGGAATAAATCTTTTGAACGTGTATTTAAGGGCGAGAGTTTTAATGCGGTTGGACGGATTTCCAATAATCCAAATAAAATAGTAAACAATCGATATGCGCCATTGAAGGATGCTTTTGGAGATATCATAGGTTGCATAGAAGTATCGCACGACATTACTTCTATCAAATTAAAGGAGTATGAATTATTAGAGCGAGAAGCATATCTGAATTCTATTTTAAATAGTGCACCAAATCCAATGGTTGTCATCGATAACAATCATGCAGTAACAGCTTTAAATCCTGAAGCCTCTATTTTATTTTCAGAACTTTTTGGAATAAGTTTAAATAAGAAATCTAATCTTGATTCAATTCTTGGCAGTGATGTTGAAAGTCCATATGTTGATGTATTGAACAGAGCGTGTAGAGGCGAGGTGGTCAATTTTTTCGTATTAAACCAAGCCAATCATTTCAAAAAATACTTTGACTGGACAGCTAGTCCGGTAAAAGATTATACTGGAACAATCATAGGTGCAAAAATTTTGATTCAAGATCGAACAAGAACAGTTGAAAGTGAACAGGCGCTTATCGAAAGCGAATTGAAATACAAACAATTACTCGATGTAATTCCAGGAGGAATTTTTATGACCAAACCCAATGGTGCATTTTTGTATGCTTCCCCCACGGTACACGACATCTTAGGTGTACCAAGACATTTCTCTTTGGAAAACTATGGGTATAAAACATTTCTTCCTGATGTAGACAAGTTATTTTCATCAATAAACAAATTTGCGAACCCAACAATCAAAAGGACTGCAGCGACAAAACGTGACGGTACACCAATCTGGTTGGATTCTGTGAGTAAACTAGTCAAATACAATAATGAGGATGTCATCTTGTCTGTACTATTTGACGCTACTCAAACAGTACGCATTGAAAAAGAAAAAGAGATAAATCAAAAATTATATGAAATATTAGTTGAAAGTTCATTTGACGGCACAGATGTTATTGAAATTAAAGGGACCAATGAAAACCACACTTATGAACTACTGATTAGAAATGAAAAAATGAAAAAGTTTTTTAATTCTGATACAGAGTCGCATATAGATTTAAATGCTATTCTAACCATCGCACCAGAACATCAAGCAGATGGTAAACTTTCTAAACATGTCCTTAAAGAAGATCTAGAAAAATTTATGGATAATAACTATTTTTCTGCTGAACGTCTTGTTTACAATATAGAAGGAGAATTGAAAAATATAGTCACGTCCAACCAGCTAATAAAATTCGGCGACAGAAGTTTCCTAGTGAGGAATTTTAAAGATGTCACAGACTTACGTAAAAAGGATGTTGAGATCTCATTAAGAGCTTTGGAAATAGAAAAACAGAACACCGTTTTACAAAAATACATAGAATCAAATGTCAGTCTCGAAAATTTTGCATACGTCACTGCTCATGATTTAAAATCACCAATTAGAACAATCATGAGTTTTGCACAATTGCTTAAACGAGACATTTGGGATCAACTTTCGAAGAAGAATCAGACGTTTATTAAAATAATGATCGAAAGCTCCCACAGTATGTACTCACTCGTGGAGGACGTCTTATCCTATTCTAAAATTAGTACAGAAAAACTAAAGATCGAACATTTGTATGTCGACAAATTCATCCAATTCTATACGGCACAATTGCAAGATGAAATCAATGCAAATGAAGCCACCATCACTCATGACATCCAAGTGGACACCATCTATTGTGATAAAATAAAGCTTGGACAAGTCCTCCAAAATTTAATGAGAAATGGAATGAAATTTCATAAAACTAATGAGAATCCTATCGTTAATGTTGCCGTTCGGGACAATGGGGAAGAATGGAAATTTGCTATCTCTGATAACGGTATCGGCATTAAAAAAGAGGATCAAGAACAAATATTTACAATATTCAAACAACTAAATTTAAAACAACAATTCAAGGGTAATGGCATTGGCCTCAGTACTTGTCAAAAAATTGTAGATCTCTGGGGTGGAAAAATATGGGTGGACTCTGAAGAAGGAATTGGATCGACATTCTTTTTTACAATCCCAAAGCAAATGGAGGGCAATATTGAAGAATAAAAAGATTTAAGAAATTTTCAATATTAATTTACCAGCATTTTCGTTTCGGTCGATCATTCTGTGCGCTTTACTAACTTGTGTCCAATCAAAAATTTGATGAATGACTGGAGACAATTTTCCATTTTTAAATGCAGGATAAATGGTCTCTACAAATTCATTGGTCAACGCAATTTTATATGCAGATGATCGCGATCGCAATGTAGAACCCATGACAGTCAATCTCTTCCACACGATTTGTCCAACATTAGGGTTTTCTGCCTTCAATCCACCTAGCGCAGCGAGCATTACCATTCGACCATCAAGTGACAAGATATCCAGATTGTCAGAAAAATAGCCACCAGCAATAAAATCTAGGATAACATCAATCTTTAATCCTTGATTCGTTATTTCTTCTTTGAATGATGTGGTTTTATAATCTATGACAACATCCGCTCCTTGCTTTATACAAATGTTGTGTTTGCCTGAAGAAGCAGTTGCGACCACTTTCGCGTTGAGCAATTTGGCTAATTGGATTGCGGCTGTTCCCACGCCACTTGCACCCGCGTGCACCAAAATTGTTTCATCCGACTTCAACTTCGCCAACCAGTATAATGACTGGAATGCAGTGAGAAAAACTTCAGGTATAGCTGCTCCTTCTTCAAAGGACATATCATCGATAAGAGGTATGATCATATCTTCGTGAACTTGGACAAACTCTGCATAAGCTCCACCGTCGATTAAGACACATATACGATCTCCTATTTTCCATTTGTCGACCATTGCACCCATCGCGACTATAGTTCCTGACACTTCCAATCCTAAGATGGCAGATGCTCCAGGTGGTGGTGGATACATCCCCATGCGCTGCAATGAATCAGCTCTGTTAATCCCACACGCCTCTACTTTCACAAGTACTTCATTAGATTTGTATGTGGGTGTGTCTGTCTCTGCTATATGCAAAACCTCAGGACCACCAAAATCTGACATTTGAATTGCTTTCATTTGGTAAAGGTCATCTTTTAAAAGAAAAATACAATCACAAGCTCCATATATTTAAGGCATATAGTTTAATTGAATTTGTATTTTTACGTATGATCCGTTTATTCTGCTTCATATCACTTTTATCTATTATTGGATGTCGCTCCCATAACCATGAGCCATCTGAAGATCTCAAAAAAGCTTTTTCCATTCAACAAGAAGCTTTATCGATACACCAGGAAGTTGAAAAATTAGTGAAAGAATATGGAGCAGAATCTGCCTTTACAAAAAGATTAAAAGTATGGCAAGAGAACATGGTGGAAATTGAAGGTATGGCCCATGATCACAAAAACTGTACGCACAACCATGCACCATCAAACATTAGTGTTACAGATAAAGAAATGATACATGTCCAACAAGAATGGAAAGATTCCATCACTGTCATAAAAACTCAATTACAATCTCTGTAAAACTCGAATGTGCCTATTTTATACCAAAATGAAAATATTTTGACCGTTTCTTACTTGATCTTTTATCTGTTCTCATCGTTGAAAATACTTGTGAATACCTGCATTCACTGCGTCTTTAGTCTTGACAACAGACAAACCTTCTACGTAATATATCAGTCAAACCATTCTCCTTTTGGTATATCAATTTTCTATTAATGTGAATTCATTATGACAGCCGTATTCATATCAGGCTCTTCGTCGAAAAAATCTTCTAATTCCGACTTACTGCTTGCTGTATCAAAACTTGACCCAAGTCTAGAAGTTACATTTGCTCCAAGACTCCATTCTTTACCTCTGTATTCTGCAGATGACGATCACTCATCGGTACCAGAAACAGTGTCTCAGTTTAGACAACAAATCAAATCAGCAGACTGTATCATCATCTCTACTCCAGAATACCTACACAACATCCCTGCTGTTCTCAAAAACAGTTTAGAATGGTTAAAAACCGGGGGAGAACTGCAAGCGATGAAAATTATACCCATCTGCTATACACCGAAAGAGCCACGAGGAGAAAAAGCATTGGCATCTTTAGTCAACAGCCTCATTGCATTGGAAGCAACAATAGTTTGTAAAATCAGACTCTTCCATCAAGACATCAACATTGATGACACAGGCATTCTGTTGCCGTGTATTGGTAAAGACATCTTGACAGAAAGTTTGGCACTTCTCAAATAGCATTTGTTTGTCTATTTTTAACACATGATTATGAACAATAAAGATGTTGTCTTTTTATTCACTGGAATTGTTGTGCTTTTCTTGATGTCGTGTCAAGCAGATTCCAATGTTGCTTCGATTGATGAAACAGGCTTGCACATTACTCACGAAGTCCAAGAAGTCAGCTTAGAGAAATCAACATCCATTGTCAATTGGACAATAGTAAACAAGGACAATAAAGCGCTAGCTAAATCAGGATGGACTATTTATTTTAATCAAATAGCAATGATCATTGAAGATGGCTCCACAGATGTCGGCTTGGTTGTTGAAAATGTAAAAGGCGATTATCAACGCATCTACCCTGACTCCACATTTAATGGCTTGAATGTCGGAGACTCTATTTCATTTATTCAAAAAATAAACTATCCAATTCTCAGAAAAACATTTGTCCCATCAAGTGTCTATATTGCCTATGACAATGGAAAAACTGCGCCCATTAACAATGTGCATTATGTTCCTTTTTCCGATGAAGTAAAGCAACACTTACGGTCACCGACGTCTGCTGATATTTACAACAAAAACGAGCTATTAAGCTTAAAAGCAAAAGCAGATATTTTACCCATATCTCCTAAACCAAAATCATATGTGCAGACAGAAGGAACAGTAGACTTTGCAGGGAAAATCAATATTTCATCAAGTGATTTTTTCGATAAAGAAGCAAACCAATTGAAAGACTATTTGTCTGAAGTATTCACTGGGACAATAAGCATAACAGCACTATCTGATAATGATACAGGAAAAACCATTAAATTAATCCAGAGTCCTGATATCGCAAAACCATCGTCATACCTCTTAGACGTATCGCAAGAAGGTGTATCCATTAGTGCATCCCACCAACAAGGCATATTCTACGGCATACAATCTTTGCGACATTTAATTGCAAACGAAAATTACGCAAATCCTTCTGCTGACTTATCCATTCAAAACGCTCAAGTAAAAGACGAACCTCGCTTTGGGTATCGTGGACTAATGATAGATGTATCGCGCAATTTCCACAGCAAAGAAGCCATCCTTAAATCACTTGACTTGATGGCATTTTTTAAGTTGAATAAATTTCATTTTCACCTAACAGATGATGAAGGTTGGAGACTTGAAATTGACGGCTTGCCAGAATTAACAGACATAGGATCAAGACGTGGTCATACAACTGACGAATCTGATATGCTCTACCCATTTTATTCTTCAGGGCCAAATGCAGATGATTCTTATGGAAGTGGTTACTATACCAAAGAAGACTTCATAGAAATCCTGCAATACGCCAATGATCGACACATAGAAGTTATTCCCGAGATTGATTTACCCGGGCATATGAGAGCTGCGATTATTGCAATGACAGCTCGGTACAACAGGTTAAAAGCATCTGGTAATGAGACTGGCGCAATGGAATATTTATTGGAAGACTTTGATGATGAATCTGAATATTCTTCTGCCCAAGGGTACAACGATAATGCCATGTGTATCTGTCGAGAATCTGCATTTACGTTTATTGAGAAAGTTGTCGATGAATTGGTCAACTTGTATAACGATGCTGGAGTACCCATAGATGTGTTTCACAGTGGGGGTGATGAAGTTGCTTATGGCGCCTGGCAAAAATCACCAGTATGCAAAAAATTCATAGCAGAAACTAATGGTTTAGACAGTACAGATGACCTTCATGCTTATACGCTTAACAGATTAAAAACCATTCTAGCAAAACACGATCTAATATCTGCAGGTTGGGAAGAAATCCTGTTAAAACACGGCGCGGAAGGTCACAACACAACCGAAATAAATACTGATTTCGTAGGCGATAATGTACGCGCATATGTGTGGAATGCTATTTGGGGTGGTGGTCGAGAAGAGATGGCATACAAACTTGCTAATCTAGGTTATGAAGTAGTGATAAGTAATTCTGCTCAACTGTATCTAGACATGGCATACAATACTGATCCCGAAGAAACAGGATTGAGTTGGTCAGGATACACCGACACCAAAAGTGCATTTGATTTGGTGCCTCTGGACATTTATAAAACTGCAGGTGTTGCGGACATTGACAACTTTGTAAAAGGCAAAACACCATTGACAGAAAAAGGGAAGACAAACATCCTAGGTATTCAAGGTCAGATTTGGAGTGAAACGATAACGAATGAAGAACGGCTGTTTTATATGATGTTCCCAAAACTTATTTCTGTAGCAGAACGAGCATGGTCTGCAGAACAGCCTTGGGAAGCAGCTCCTGCAAATAGCATTCTTAATGTACAGAAGATTTATTGGAATGATTTTACCAATACGGTTGGAAATTATGTATTGCCCAAATTAGACGTCGAAGATGTCAGGTATAGAGTACCTCCTCCGGGAGCTATTGTAGAAAATGGGCAATTAAAAGCCAATACACTATTTCCAGGATTGACTATACGCTATACGACTGATGGGTCAGAACCTACGATACAGTCTAGTGAATACAAATCTCCAATTACAATATCTGACAAGGTATTAGCGCTTAAGACGTTTACGACCAATGGTAGGAGTAGTCGAATGGTTGTTGTTGATGGTATCTAACAAATTATAATTCGAACAATCTTCGCAAAATCGGATAAGGGAATGTAAAAACGCACCAAAGCGTAATTGAATGGTATGCTGAAAATGATGGTGTCAAATTTTAAGCCATATGTATGATGGACAAGGTTTAAACAACAGATTTACAAGATTTTAAACTATACGCTTTGTTCGAAAATCACCAATATATTCACTTTGTTGACCGAATTTAGCTAAATTACGTCAATTTAATGACTGTATTTAGCTAAATAGCGTCAATTTACTGACTGTATTTAGCTAAATTGCGTCAATATACTGACCGTATTTAGCTAAATTGCGTCAACATATTGACTGAATTTAGCTAGATATAGTCAACACACTGACCATATTTAGCTAATATTGCGTCAAATTATAGATAATGAAGCTTATTTCAAGAACATTAGAAAACCAAATAATCAAAACCCTTACGGCTAACAAAGTACTCATTCTATTAGGCCCGAGGCGAGTTGGTAAATCGATACTTCTTAAGCAAGTCATTTCTAAACTTAAAGAACCCCACATCCTCTTAAACGGAGAGGACTTCTCTACGCAAGAATCATTGGCCACTAGAACTGTACAACATTACAAGAACTTATTAGGCAGCACTAAAATTTTGATCATCGATGAAGCTCAAAAAATACCCGATATTGGAAGCATCTTAAAATTAATGGTTGATGAGATTCCTGGCCTAAAAATATTGGTCACTGGAAGTTCGGCATTTGACATTAATAAAATTACTGGAGAACCATTGACAGGTAGAAAGAGAACAATCTATATGCTACCTATCTTCGAGAACGAATATGATCAAATTGAAACGTTACAAACAAAGCCAGTTCAAATTAGGGAAAGATTGGTGTACGGAAACTACCCTGAATTAATCCATTTAAAAGACCAAGCAGATAAATCTGAATATCTAAAAGAAATTGTAAACTCCTATCTGTTAAAAGATATATTGGCCTACGACAACATTAGAAACTCCGATAAAATAGTCAAATTACTACGCTTAATCGCATTTCAAGTAGGTAGTGAAGTGTCACATCAAGAACTCGGACAACAATTAGGTATGAGTAAAAACACTGTGGAAAAGTATCTTGACATTTTGACTAAAGTATTTGTCTTACATCGACTTGGAGGGTTTAGTAGAAACTTAAGAAAAGAAGTAACAAAAAGCAACAAATGGTATTTTTACGATAATGGACTTAGAAATTTACTCATAGCCAATCTCAATCCAATTGACATTAGGAATGACATTGGCCAGCTGTGGGAAAATTATGTCATCAGCGAACGCATAAAATATCAGTTATACAATAATGTAATTGTAAACAATTATTTCTGGAGGACCTATGACCAACAAGAAATTGACTGGGTAGAAGAACGAGAAGGCAAACTGTTTGGTTATGAGATTAAATGGAATCCAAATAGAAAAACGAAAGCACCGAAAGTCTGGTTATCTACATACGAAGAAGCCAGTTTTGAAGTTATAAATCAGGATAATTATTTGGATTGGCTTCGGTGAGTATAATGAATCTATTATCACAAAAATGAAAAGACGCAATTTTATTGGAAAAACGATTTGGACCGTTCTTGGCTTAAGTGCCTTTGCAGGCATCTACACTTGGCAAATTGAACCCTTTTGGCTTGAATTTGTAAAAAGGAAAATGCCAATTAGATACCTACCTGATAAATTGATAAGCAAAACAGTCATGCAAATAAGTGATGTTCATGTCGGAAATAGATTCGACTATAATTATATCATAGCATCATTTAAAAAAGCTCAAGAATTTAATCCAGATTTCGTAGCATACACTGGTGATTATGTGAGTTATGAAAACAAGGAACAGTTTAAACAATTAGATGAAGTATTACAGTATGCAGTGAAAGGTAAGATCGGGACTGTTGGTATTTTGGGAAATCACGACTACGGAAAAAATTGGGCCGAACAACACGTGGCGAATAGAATTTCAAATCAACTAGAAGATAACGGTATTACCGTCTTAAAAAACGAGCAAAGAGAATTTGAAGGCTTAAATTTTATTGGACTTGATGACTACTGGGGACTTAATTTTAATCCCAAAAAAGTAATGGCGAATTACGATTCTACTAAATCAAATATTGTGTTGTGTCACAATCCTGATGTTTGTGATTTACCTGTTTGGAATGATTACAGAGGTTGGATTTTATCTGGCCATACACATGGCGGACAATGTAAAGCACCATTCTTAACTCCTCCCTTGCTACCAGTTAAAAATAAAAAATATACTTCTGGTGAAATCGATCTCGGAGATGGGCGACTACTATACATCAATAGAGCCATAGGTCATTTGTGGCAAGTCCGGTTTAATGTGAGACCTGAGATAACCATTTTTGAATTGGAAAGGGTTTAATTTCTAGTCATTCAACTTCAACACCTCCAAAAACGCTTTCTGTGGCACCTGCACAGTCCCTATTTGGCGCATTTTCTTCTTCCCTTTTTTCTGCTTTTCTAACAACTTACGTTTACGGGTAATATCTCCACCATAACATTTTGCAGTGACATCTTTACGTAATGCAGAGATTGTTTCTCTCGCAATTATTTTGGCGCCTATGGCTGCTTGTATTGCAATGACAAATTGTTGACGAGGCAAAAGCTCTTTTAATTTTTTGCAGATTTTCCTGCCAAAGGATTCTGCTTTATCTCGGTGGACCAATGATGACAAGGCATCCACAGACTCACCATTTAATTTAATGTCAAGTTTGACAAGATTAGATGCACTGTAGGCTATTGGAACATAATCAAAAGAAGCATAGCCCTTCGAGATTGACTTTAGTCTGTCGTAGAAATCAAATACGATTTCTGCAAGTGGCAATTCAAAGGTCAACTCTACCCTCTCTGTGGTCAAGTATGTCTGCTTACTCAATGTCCCTCGCTTTTCTAAAGCCAAACTCATGATGGAACCAATATAGTCTGGTGCCGTGATCACTTGTGCACGTATGTATGGTTCTTCTACTCTGTCCAGAACTGTTGGATCTGGCAATTCTGATGGTGTATTGATTACCAATTCTTCACCCTTCTTTGTATATGCCACATAGGAAACGTTTGGTACCGTAGTGATGACTTCTTGATCAAATTCTCTTGATAATCGCTCTTGGATTATTTCTAAATGGAGCATCCCTAGAAAGCCACATCTGAATCCGAATCCTAAGGCCACAGATGTCTCTGGTTCGAACACTAATGAGGCATCATTGAGTTGCAATTTTTCCAGGCTGTCACGGAGATCTTCGAAGTGTTCATTCTCGATTGGATAAATACCTGCAAAGACCATTGGCTTGACATCTTCAAAACCTTGTATGGCAGATTCACAAGGGTTTTCTGCCAAGGTTATTGTATCTCCAACTTTAATTTCTTTGGAGTCTTTTATACCTGTGATGATGTATCCCACATTGCCTGTTGACAAGGTCTTCTTGGGAATTTGATCTAATTGTAAAATTCCAATTTCATCAGCAAAGTATTCAGCCCCTGTATTGACAAACTTTACTTTATCGCCTTTAGCAATTTTCCCATTTAAGATTCTATAATATGCAATAACTCCTCTATAAGAATTAAACATAGAGTCAAAAATCAAGGCTTGCAATGGCGCTTCAGGATCACCAGACGGAGCTGGAATTCTTTCTACAGATGCCGCTAATATGTCTGGAATGCCTATGCCTGTTTTTCCACTAGCATGTATAATTTCTTCTCTATCGCAACCCAATAGGTCAATGATCTGATCAGACACCTCATCAACCATTGCACTATCCATATCCACTTTATTGAGAATCGGAATAATTTCTAAATCGTGCTCGATAGCTAAATATAAATTTGAAATCGTCTGCGCTTGTATCCCTTGAGAGGCGTCCACCAATAAAAGTGCTCCTTCACAAGCTGCAATGGAACGAGAAACCTCATAAGAGAAATCGACGTGACCCGGTGTATCAATCAAATTCAATGTGTATTTCTGACCATCCGTATGGTTGTAGTACATCTGAATCGCATGACTCTTGATCGTAATGCCTCGCTCTCTCTCGATATCCATGTCATCCAATGCTTGACTTTTCATATCTCTTTCTGATATGGT
>CALLFA010000025.1 GCA_937997635.1 uncultured Saprospiraceae bacterium
TAAAAGGAACAATTAAAAATCAAGAAAATTATTTTGAAGTTGTCGACTTTAAAAAGACAGCACATAATGATTTTGTAAGATATACACCGAAAGACATAAAAGGATTTTCCAAAAACAATTTTACATTTCACAGTATTTCAAATTCATCCATAAGTGGATTCTACCGTCTCATGTCTGCTGGTGCGATAAATTTATATCAAGGAAATTCAGGTAAAAATTATATTGAATACATCGCCGTTAAAGACAATGAAGCTTATTTGCTAAGTCAATCTCAGAAGATAGAAAACAATGTGATCAAGAAAACGCCACAGTATTTGCGAAACCTAAAATTAATCACTCAGGATCAACCTGACATTATACGCAGGATAGACAAAATGAACTTTTCAGGAACAGAGTTGCAAAAACTAATTGATAGTTATAATAAGCAATCAGGTAATTACGATTTTACATTAAAGACGAAGAAGCAATTTATAAAGCCTCGACTTTCTATATATGGTCAAGTGCATTCGGCAGGAGTTTCTGTGGGAACTGATCCTATAATTGGAACAGTAAACTTTGGTACAGGAGTAAACTATAATTACTTTATTAATTACAATTTATATGTCTCAGCAGGAATAGCTTACTCGATACTTCAAGAAGATGGCAGGTTTCGAACATTTAATTCCTCTTCTGTCCATATACCAATTGAGGTTAATTACTTAGTTGGTGATTCTAAAATTAGACCAAAATTTACGGCTAGTTTTGGGATAAATCGCCTTATATCTGATGAATTATTAGATAAAACAGGACTTACACTAAAGGCTGGATTTGGACTAGATATAAACCAAAAAATTCAAACTAAAATAGATATTGCTCACTCAATTTTTGGTTTCGGAAATAGAAATTCAACTTCAAAAACAAATTGGAGACCTATTAGTATATCTATCGGATATTTTCTTTAGAGCTTATTTTAGAAAAAACTTATTGAAGACGACAATCCTGATGACGTCATTGATTTAAATTTAGTATAACAAAACATATAGATTAGGTTTGTCTGAAATTGAACCATATTAAAATCCTAAACATTAGAGAATCTATTTTTGAACGCTCCAAAATGTCGCAACTTCCCAAGTTTGTACAGCATTCATGGCCTTCCAATTTTCTCCAGCTTCCTTCTTATTACTTTCAAATTCTTCTATTGTAACTCCTAAAGAATCATCAAAAATTGGATTTGGCTTTTTAGAGTCATCTAAGACAAAACGATTCAATAATTTTCCATTAGTTCCTAAAATAGCTGTCCATCTTGTTGAACTAGCATAGATTTCAACTTGTGGCGCTTTTTCATCTGGACCTTGTGCAAAAATAGGGTCAATCTGAGTAAAAACGTCTTCACCCAAAATTGTTATGAATGTCGCCTCTACCCAATGATCAAAATCTGGCTTCTGATCTTTATCAAAATCTAATTGCCAACCAACCCTCACTGGTTTTCCTTCTCTAATAAGCTGTACTAATTCCTGTTTACTGCCTTTTACAACGTTGCCATTAAAATTTGTAGCTAAGACGATGTCATAAGATTGTGCTGCACAAAAGCAACAAAGGCTGGTTATGATCAATGTAATTATCATTTTCATCAGTATGGTTATTTGATTAATAATGTAACATAGGTCAAGAATAAGGTTTAATGAAAAATATTCAATGAACGCTGGTATTATTTCAATAAACAGAAAATCCTATTCAGTTATAAATTCTATATTCAAATAATGGAAAAAGCAAATCAAGCGCTTGTTCAATTCTTTGAAAGAAAGTCATGGCTTGGACATGTCTTGTTTTGGCTAATGTGGTGGATAGTCCAATCATTACTCATGAGAAAAGAAGACGATTTTTTCTTTTATTTGACTAAAAACTTCGCCATGGTAAGCCTTCAGGTATTCCTTGTTTACCTTAATCTATTTATTCTTATCCCTAAGATACTCCTATCAGGTAAGCGCCTATAGTACATATTTCTAGCAATAATTAGTATCTACTTGACATACAGCTTTTCATTTCACTGGATACAATTGATTTTAAATAGTACAAATAAAATTTTCCCTAAGGTTTATTCCATTGAGTTTCCTGAATCGATGTTAAACTTTAGTGTTCAATTCTGGCAAGTCTTTTCAGGGTCAGTCCCTTATTCTCTAGCCATTGCATGCAGTACCGCCTACTATTTCTCAAAAGCAAATTCGGAAAAAGAAAAAGAAAGGGCATGGCTTACTATAGAAAAACAGAATACTGAACTCAGGTTTTTAAAATCTCAAATCAGTCCTCACTTTTTATTTAATAGTCTCAATAATTTACATTACCTCATAGGTAAGGATACAGGCTTATCAGAAAAATATACGTTAAAACTCTCTGAAGTCTTGAGATACATTGTTTACGACTCTAAAGAAGATACAGTTCCTTTAGCTGAAGAAATAAACCACATCAAGGCCTACATAGAATTGATGAAAATCAGTATTGAACATCCAGAAAAAATAATATGGAAAGAATCGTCGGATAACAAGGTATATCAAATCAGTCCACTTATTCTTCTTTCAATCATTGAAAATGGGTTTAAACATAGTGGAATAAAATACAATAAAAATGCTATGTTGAGTATCGTGCTCAACGTTGCTGACCATACACTTAATTTAAACATGGAAAACACCATTGGTGAGAATCTCCCCTTTATTTCAGAGAGATCAAATAGCCTCAATAATCTTAGAAAAAGATTAAACATATTATATAAAGATAAGCATCAGTTCAAATTAGAAACTGATGAGAAAAAAGCATTTACAAGCCTTACAATTAACCTAGATTGAAAAAAATGAATTGTATCATATTGGAGGATGAGTATTTGGCAAGATTAAAACTTGAAGAATACGTCAGCCAATGCGGTGATTTAAATTTGATTGGTGCCTTTGCAACAGTTGCCGAGCTTACTGAAACAAATTTGATAGAGCAATGTAGTCTTTACTTTCTTGACATTAATTTACCAAATGTTAATGGATTAGAATTTGCAAAGAGAATGAACAAACAAAGTCTTATCATTTTTACAACTGCCTATTCTGAGTTTGCTGTGGAAGGATTTAATTTGAATGCCGTCGATTATTTACTAAAGCCAATAGACTTTAGTCGTTTTGAAATTGCTGTCCAAAAAGTTCAGAATCAACTGCTATTACGTGATCGATCAGAAAATTATATTTTTTTAAAGCAAGGTCGTGACATCATCAAGTGCAATCTAAATGAGGTTATCTATATAAAAGGAATGCATGAATATCTCTATTGGAAATTGAAGAACAGCAAGATCATCACATTAGGTTCTCTTTCAAATTACGCAACTGAATTACGGTCTAATCAGTTTGCGCGAATTCATAAATCGTATATTGTCAATCTCAATAAGGTGGATTCAGTATCTTCCAAAAAAGTGAGCGTTAACAATGAGGTACTGCCAATAGGCGCCAAGTATGCAAAGGAATTTAGAAATTTATTTATAAATAAGATGTAAGTATCCTTATGGTGTCTCATTTTTCAATAAGTCTTATCTTTGAATAAAACTGATCACTTTTGAGAGCTCGTTATCTATATGTTTTCCTTATTTACTTCAGTCTTATTCTACAGGGTTACAGCCAACCCGTCGTCCCAGATGGCTTTGTAGTCGAATGGTACTCTAACGAATGGGACAATCCTGTGGATATGGATTTTGACCAACAAGGCAATATGTATGTTACCGAAAAAGAAGGTACCGTGTGGATTGTCAAGGATGACCAGAAGCTGGAAGAGCCACTTATCGATCTAAGAGAAGAAGTTGGCAATTGGGGAGATCATGGCATGTTGAGTTTTGCCTTGGATCCCCACTTTGAGGAGAATGGATATTTCTATTTATTTTATAATGTCGATTTACACCATTTACTCAATTATGGTTTCCTAGGCTACAATCCTAATAGAAATCTATATTGGAGAGCAACCGTTATTCGAGTTACCAGATATCAAACAGATGCAAGCAGAGAAAAAACAGACTATAGTACAAGACATGTACTGATTGGTGATCGGCCCGATAATGGGATTCCATCTTTATACTCTTCGCATACAGGTGGGTCGCTCATTTTTGGCGATGATGGTACTTTATTGGTGTCTACAGGAGATGGATCTACTTGGAAGGCGCCTTACGGTGGTGATGGTCCTCCCTATCAAGAAGAGTATGTTGTCCAAGCCTTGAATGATAACATTATAAGAGAAGATGAAGAAGTTGGCGGTTTTCGTTCCCAATTGATAGACAACCGCAATGGTAAATTACTGCGGATTGATCCTCTGACAGGTGCAGGCATTTCTAGCAACCCTTATTACGATGCGGAAAATCCATATTCTGCAAAATCACAAGTGTTTGCAATCGGCTTTAGAAATTTGTGGAAAATGAAATTGAAGCCAAACACAGGAAGTAAAAATCCAGAAGATGGTTTGCCAGGTTCTGTCTATGGAATGGATGTCGGCAATGGCTTTTGGGAAGAATTAAATGTGATTCGTACAGGTGGTGGCAATTATGGCTGGCCATTGTTTGAAGGATTGGAGCGAATGCCAGAATTTAACTCCTTTGAGACGGTTAACAAGCAAGTAACTACACGCAATGATTGTGGAGAGGGCTATACATTTAAGGATTTGATTCAGGCACCTATTCATGTTTTTCCGTTCAATGAATTTAAAGATCCGTGCAACGATTCAAAAATAATTGATGCTTCGTTTACGCATGTGATGGAGCCACCCATCATTGCATTCGCACACAAGTACTCTGATAAAGGATTCTGGGTGCCGACATTTGAAGAGGACGGAACATTAGGGGCAACAGAAATTGGAGACAGAAAACTTGACGTCTATGGTGAAACAGAAGGTCAATTTGGCAACTGCGGCTTGGTCGGAGGATTCTATGAATCGGAAGTGTATCCCGAAGAATATCACGACAAATTGTTTATTGCAGATTATAGTTTTGGTTGGATAAAGTATGTGGAAACGGATGATAATGATGAGTTGCTCGGCATACGAGACTTTTTTCAGGATACGATTACAATCGCTCACATGGAGATCAATCCTGTTGACGGAGCGTTGTATTTCATCGATTATCCAAATGGCATCAAGCGCATTACCTATGGTAAGAATTCCAAACCTGTCGCTCTTGGTAAAGCTGATTCTAAATTTGGAGAATCACCCTTCTCAATCAACTTTTCTGCTGATGATAGCTATGATCCAAATGGGGATAAGATAAGCTACGAATGGAATTTTGGAGATGGAAATACTTCTAATGAAAAAAATCCAACTTACATTTTTCAATCAGAGGATCTGAAATCAAACATCGTCACCTTAACGGTTACTGATGAAGAAGGCTTGCAATCCACTGACGAGATTTTGATTTCCATAAACAACACTCCACCTAACGTTGACATCAATAGTTTTAGCGATGGCGATTTATATTCGGCAATTGGAGTGACATTCCTAGATTTAACGGCTGCAGTTTCTGATGACGAACATGACGACCGTGATTTATCCTATGCATGGAATATCTATCTGGGACATAATGCCCATGAGCATGGCGAGCCACCAGTGACAATCAAAAATCCTGAAGTGCGCTTATTACCAGCTGGCTGTGATGGTGAACAGTATTACTATCGAATTGAATTGACAGTAACAGATCCGCTAGGCCTAACTGGGGTAGATGAAAAACGTTTGTTGCCAGATTGCAATGGTGCCTTCGTGGACTTGTTTACGTTTGATGCCAGACAAGACGATCAAGTCGTTTCTTTGGATTGGGTGACCTTACGAGAAGATGGTGTCGAGACATTTGACATCCAGCGATTTAATCCAGTCACTGAGACATTTGAAACCATACATACCGCAGAAGGATCTAATCTGTTTCAACGTGTACAGAAATATAATTATGTTGACAATGATCCTTTTCTAAACAATAATATCTATCGCATTCAGATGACCTCTGTTGATGGAGAAATAGCTATCTCAGATAATCAAGAAGTGTTCTTTTTACCAGCAGATGCGCTGTTCGTTTTTCCAAATCCGATGAATGATGAATTGTCTTTTTTACTAAGCGGGAGCGACAATAAAAAAGAATTTTATCTCTATGATGTCAGTGGTTCTCTCGTTCTTTACAGAGAATTTGAAGCAACAGATCAAGGGGCATTCCAATCAAATGTCAGTCAATTAGTTCCTGGCGTATATACCTATCAACTCATAAATGGAAGTGAACGAAAGACGGGTAAATTAGTCAAAGAATAATCTTCAACACGATGAAGTTACATTCAAGCCCGACTGTTAAACATAAGTTTAAAAGCTATCCCAAACACGTGTCAAAAAAGTTAACTGTGTTACGCCAGTTGATTATAGATACAGCAAAAGACACAGGCTCTATTTCGGATTTGGAAGAGACATTAAAATGGGGTGAGCCGAGCTACATCGCCCCAAAGGGCAGTACAATAAGAATAGATTGGAAAGAGAAAACACCAGATCAGTATGCCGTTTACTTTAAGTGTACAAGCAAATTGGTCGTCACATTTAAGGAGGTCTATGGCGATCTATTCAATTATGAAAAGAATAGGGCCATACTTTTCTCATTTGACGATAAAGTGCCTGTTAAAGAACTGCAACAATGCATCAAATCAGCGCTTTTATATCATACGCTGAAAGATCAAGATTATCTAGGAATTAGTTTATAATCAAAGTATTAGGTCTGCAAGGGAGTTGTTAAAAAAGGTATTCAGTACTGTTGCAATTTAATTTTTTTTTTAGATTCGTCTTATGGACTATTTACTAAAACTGGCATTGTGTGTATGTTGCACTGCAATCACCTTAACATCTATAAGTCAAACTTCAGTATTCGACTCACTTGCTCTTGTTGCACTTTATAATTCTACTAATTCCAACACTTGGAATAATGACTGGGATCTGAATACTCCTGTTAATAGTTGGTACGGTGTTGATGTAAATCCTGCTGGCAGAGTCATAGAGCTCCAATTGGACTTTAATAATCTAGTAGGACAGTTGCCAATGTCTATCGGTGACCTGGATGAACTTATCGTATTAGACTTAAAACAAAATGATTTATCAGGGGGGTTGCCATCAAGTATTACTAACCTTGTCAAATTAGAAATCCTTGACTTATCATTTAATTCGCTAAGCGGCCAGATTTTAACTGATATAGGGGACTTAAAGTCTTTGACTTCTTTGTTCCTGAATGCTAATAATTTTACTCAATCTATACCAGCTTCGATTGGTAATTTAACTAATCTGATCGACTTATATTTAGAGGAAAACAATCTTAGTGGTAGTATTCCTCCTGAACTTGGTATGCTCTCCAATATTGATCAATTTTATTTGGGGTTTAATTCACTTTCTGGCCTAATTCCACCAGAGCTTGGAAATTTAAAAACTGTTGATGGCTTTCTTCTATATGGTAATAATCTAAGTGGTCCAATTCCTCCAGAACTTGGAAATTTATGCAACGCCAGTTTATTTATATTGAATGAAAATCAGCTTACTGGTACAATTCCTGTTGAACTTGAAGGTTTAGTTAGTGCTACTGCAATTTGGCTTAACAACAACAACTTAACTGGAACGATTCCTTCTATATTTGGAACTATACCGAATCTCTATTCACTTGGTTTGAGTGGAAACCAGTTGACAGGGTCTTTACCTGCAGACATTGGCTTTTTAGACTTGCTTGATTTTGAGATTTATAATAATAACCTATCAGGTTGTTATCCTGAGTCTTACGCAAATCTGTGCAATACACTAGACCCATCCTTTAGTACTGATATGTCAATATCTGATGGAAATAATTTTAATAGTCCATGGACCTCATTTTGCTCTACTGGATCAGGAATATGTTGCAATACTTCACTCATTTTAAATGGACCTATTTCTGAAAATGTATACCAAAGTGCTAATTGGATCGAATCTTCTGGTATCGTTCAAAGCAACACAAATGTGGATTTTATTGCTGAAAATTTCATCGAATTAAAATCCAATTTTGAAGTCGAACTAAATGCAACTTTCACGGCCAACATTGCTATGTGCAATTAAAGTACTTATTTAGAAATTTGTCTGGTTCGAAGTTACATACTTCCTCTATGAATTAAGTCAGTCTTTTAAGACTATACTGAAAAAGATCAAAATCATCTCGGAATGACCTTAAAATCAGCATTTATCATACTTTGTCTTGCTGCTGTTGTTATCATTGGGTTAAAAATCTGCTTGACTGAGCTTATTTTCATACTTTGTTTGTTCAATTAGAAAAGCTACTAATGAAACAGGTCATATTTATCTTTAGTCTTTGTATAATTTCTCTCGGAATTACAGCTCAAGACGATGCTCCGACTGGTGCTGCTGGCACAATCGAAGAAGTCACCAAAGAAGTAGAAAAAGTCGCAGAGACTGAAACGAAAACAGAAAACATTTGGAAAACCCTATCTCGCATCACCTACAGAAAAGAGTATGACGAACTGATGGGCTTTAAAATTGATAAACCCGTCTTTAGTGAGCAGGTTAAAGGACTAGAAAACAACGAAGTCACCATCAAAGGATATGTCATTCCAGTCGAAGGATATAAGAGTCATACAGAATTTATCTTCTCTGCTTTCCCTTACAACATGTGCTTCTTTTGTGGAGGTGCCGGACCAGAAACGGTAATGGAAGTCTTGGCTGACGAACCAATCAAATATTCTGCAGAACAGATTACCATCAAAGGCAAATTACAGTTGAATGCAGACGACATTAATCGATTGATGTATCAGCTTGTTGATGCAACTCTTGTGGAATAAATGTTTGCCAAAGTAGCTGGCTATTTCTATTTCAGTATATTTTCTTTATTTGTCTTATTACATTTAGCTTGTCAAGAGGAGAAATCTGAAGACTTGTACTTTGTCCCAACTCAGCTCGAATTTTTTGGTGATAAGCTATTGGCCATTGGTACTTCTTATTCACATGCAACCATACGCTATCCATCAATTGCAGAAGTAGGAAAATCACCATCAGTATATCGTTCAGAGACGAGTGCCAGAGGTATTAAATTAAAAACAGTTGCTGAACAAAAGCAATACTTGAGTTATTATCAAGCAAAATCATTACAGCAACAGGAAGAACACAGCAAAATATTTACGATAAACAATCAAACCCTAGACAACATCAGTTCATTTGGCAGTCGGACAAGAATCATTGATTTTTTACCCCTAGCCAATGATACTATTCTTTGCCTCAATTACAAAAGGGCCACAACCAATTCAAGTTTAGTATGGCTTGCGAAAAACAGAATAATACAGGAAAAAATTATTGAAATAGGTCAAGAAACAACCATTCCTAAACAACTCCTACAATTGTCAAATAGCGACTTGTTGATTCTAGGAACCGCAGATGGCTTTGCGTTTAAAGATGGGCATTCCTATGAAGAAGAATTTGCAAAGGGATTTATTAATCAGACAAATAAGGATGGAGAGCAAATCAATCAATGGAGAAAATCTTCGGATAATGGGCATGTGTTTTTTAAACACGTCATTATGGCTAATGACTTCATTTATATTGTCGGAGAAATTCAACAGGAAGAAAATGGGATGGATGTATTTATATCTAAATTAAATAAAGAATGTAAGTTGATTGGAGAATATATATTGGAAAAAACTCAGCATCAAACAGTCTTGGATATTAATCATTCAAGTAATTCTATTGAATTATTGATGAAAGATAATGTTGGGAAACAAAGTCGCGTCTTTATATCAACATTTGATTTAGAACTAAATCACCTAAATAGCGACGAATCGGTTATTATTGAAAGCACTGACCTTGTCGATGCTATAAACAAAGAAGACAATTATTATGTATTGGGACATCAAAAAGAAAAGCGGACTGATATACCTACAAGTGTCATTTTAAAAATAAATAAAGAAGGGACGATTTTAGAAACGATTGAAGTGCTGCCTAATTAGAATTTCTTTCATTAGTGAGTACAACCGTCATCTCGACAGCCTGATGGTCAGAATATTTAAATTGTTGATCCTTGGTGTTGACATTAAGGACATCAACATTTGGTGACACCACAAAGAAGTCGATCAAGCCAGTTTTGCTAGTCTTCGGATCATAAGGATATAGCAAATTTCTATTTGTAGCGTTCGATGGATCAAAAGAACAAGTCCAGCCTTCACCGGGGAAGTCGGTAGGTATGGCATATGTTTTCTTTTCTTCATCAGAAATCCCTGATGGATATTGATTCCAATCTCCGCCGATGATCACATAATTGCCCTTCTGATATTCTTGCATTGCTGCATCTTTTAGTTGTTTCAATTGCTTTTCTTTCAGACTGCCATCATCATAAGCAGAATTGTGTGTGTTGATGACAACAAGATCCTGACCTGATTTGGTCTTATATCGATTAAGCATAAAACAGCGATCTAGAAAGAACAAATAAAATGGAAAATCATAATTGCCTTCGAATGCATATCGAGTTGATTCTTGTGCTTTGTATTTGGACCAAGAAGCTATGCCAGCTTCCACCTTTCCCATTGGATCTAATGGAGGGATTGGAATATATTCCACATCATAATTCTTTCCAAAAGAAGAACTAAAATCAGCCAACACATCACCCACTTTATCAAATTGATCAATCCAATGTGCTCTCTTCGAACCAACATCAACTTCTTGCAACAAAAAGAAATCAATGTTGTCTTTCAGTCCAGCAATGGTATTGATAATTCCAGCAACATTTTTTTCGACAACATCAATAGGCATTGTCACAGTCTCGCCACCATCGTAGAAAAAATCAGATTCCTCACCCAATCCTCCATAACCGATATTCCAACTCACGAACGATATGGTGTCTTTGTCAACAACAGCATTCGGACTATTGCCAAGGAGTTCCAGTTGCTTTGTCTTTTCAGGTATAAAGTCAGTCCACCATGCATAGGTCAATATAGCCGCGAAGTAAACAGCAATAATGAGTACAACAAAAACCAGAATTTTGAAAAGTAATTTAACCATGAACAGTACCTAGATAGACAGTAACGCAAACACGCCAAATAAAATTACTATTACCACTGTCCTAATTCTATAAATTTCCAATCGAGTCTCTTTAGGTGCAAGTCGTATGCGAACTCTACCATCTTATCTTTTTCCATATGTTCTAATTGCTCTGATGCCTTTGATTTGAAATAGCTGTTATTAATGCCTGAAGCTATAAAGTCTATACCATCATTACTTTGCCAATGTCCTCCTTTGTGCCAGCCAGTATCGCCGACCAACACAAGCACTTGTATACCTCGTTTCTGAATATCGACCAACTTAGGATAGAGCCTATCTTCAAAACTTCTGCTTTTTCCTGTACAGGTGATTTGGTAATTACTGCACACTCCATTCGATGTAAATCCATCTAACCCAGGAATCTCATCAAAAATCTGGTGATGCATAAGCATAATATAATGGGACGCTTTTTCAATAGTATCTGTAACAGATATAAGCATCTCGAATTGTGCGTCTAAGGCATCACAATCACTGGCATTTAAATTTGTATTGAGAACAGAAAAAACAATGCTGTGAATGTTTGAAGTATAAAAATCAGATTTTTCAGTTGCTGAATAATACAAATGTAAGTTGTCATCTCTGTAATCGTGATTACCTAGCGCCACATGAGACCAAGGGTTTTTTAAATTAAATGTTTTGTCCAGATATTGCCACGTGTTGGGATCGAGACTTGTATTTGCACAAACATCTCCACCCAACCATATACCATCATAATTGTTGAGATCTAGTTTTTCTAGTCTACTGTCAACTATATGCCCAGCTGGCACACCCCAGTCATATGTATGTCCAGTAAATAAAAATCGTAAGGTTTGTGCTTGACCATTAGAGCAACAGCTAATGCACAGGATTATATTAATTATTAGTTGACGATTTATCCTATCCAACATGTTAATAGATGGGTAATAAATTCGCAGTTGCGAGCACCTTACAAACAGCAGTAATGGTACTTAGTAAAATGACAAAAAATAAAACAGCTTTACCACCACTTAATTTATACAACAGTTGCTTATCCTTTTTTCGAGACTTCCAGATCAAAAGAAATGGAATTAAAAAGAAACCAATGTATAATACAAAGCCTGCATAGCCAATCGCAGCAATAAAACCATGTGGAAAAAAGAAACTACAAATACCCGGTGGTAAAAATGTCAAACAAGTGGTAATAAATCTTCCTTCTCTGTTGTTGCTCATATTTAAATGGTCAGCGATGTAATCAAACAAACTCAAACCAACACCCAAGAAAGACGAAATGATGGCAAAGTTAGTAAAGAAATTTAGGGCTGTTTGGATAGATGTACTGCCTATTTTTTGTTCGATTGCTTTGGTTAAGTCTCCAGCATTGCCACCAGCTTCGTTTATTGCTATAAATTCTTCACGAGAAATATTACCAAAGGAAATCATCAACCACAGAACATAAGTTCCAAGTGCGATAATTGAACCATAAAACAAACCAGCTTTTATTTTTTGTGGCTCTTTTCCATAATGTTTATATAAACTCGGCACAATAGAAGCAAATCCAAAAGAAGTGATGAAATATGGTAATCCTGACCACATGTATTTTGTATTGGCTGAGTCTATGTCCCATAAATGAGAAAATGAAATATTGCTCAATGCACCAACTGACGCAATAACAAAACTTACCGACATGGCGACCACCAATATAGAAGCAATTCGCCCTGTAAACGCCGTACTAATCCACACGACAACGGCAAAAGCAAGCCCAAGCAATAACCCTAAGCTTCCCTGTGTCCAAGACGAAGAATTTTCAATACCTAGTGTGTGAGAAGCCATATTCCCAAACGCGCTGAAATAAGCATAAAGAAGTATGTAAAGAATAAAGCAAATGCATAGTGTAAATAGTATACTTCCTGGTTTGCCTAAAATATCTTTGACAAAAGTATTGAAACTTGACCCAACAGGATATTGTATGTTGACTTCTAATATCATCAAAGAACCGAGATAGCTAATTAGCCAAATAAAGAAAAAGCAGACGATAGACAAAACAAACCACATCCCAGAGGACACAATTGGAAGTGAAAACATACCTGCTCCAATAGCGGAACCAGCAGTTAACATAATCCCCGTGATGACTGATTTATTAGAACCGTTCATTGGTCTGTAATATACGGGAAGTCAAACGGAGTCTTTTATTTGATCACATTAAAAAAGTACAATACTTGCGTACAATTAATATTTGCATACTCAATATCTTCATCATACATTCATCCAAAATATCACGCCAAGATGAAGTTTGCTACATACAATATAAGGGGAAGACAAACCTATGGTTCAGTCATTGAAGATGAAAAAGGAATTCACTTTACTGATATCGGTGCCATTCATGGCAATGATTTGAAGAAATGGATAGAGCTTGACGCGCTCGTCAGATTAAAGCAGATTGCTAAAGATCTCCCAATCGCTTTTCATGAAGATGAGATCGAATATTTACCACCAATCTTAACAGGACAAAAAATAGTCTGCATCGGCGTGAATTATGCCAATCGAAACGCGGAGTATAAAGACGGCTCTGACTTGCCTAAATATCCAAGTGTGTTTATCAGATATATCGATGGGTTTGTTGGGCACAATGAACATGTCTTACGGCCACCAGAATCTCCTCAGTTGGATTATGAAGGTGAAATTGTCATTGTCGTGGGCAAAGGCGGACGCCGAATACCAAGAGAACAAGCGCATGATCACATAGCAGCGTTGACCTTGATGAATGAAGGAACGATCCGAGACTGGGTCAGACACGCGAAATTTAATGTCACCCAAGGCAAGAATTTTGATAAAACGGGAGCGATTGGTCCATGGATAATGACTGCTGACGAAGTGACTGACTTTACTGCTTTGGATATCCAAACTCGGGTAAATGGAGAAGTACGGCAAAACGACAATACTAGGAATATGATGTTTCCTTTCGATTATATCGTTTCTTATCTCAGCACGTTTATGACCTTGAAGCCAGGTGATTTGATAGCTACAGGAACACCGAACGGTGCAGGTGCAAGATTTGATCCGCCTATTTATTTGAAGCCAGGTGATGTGGTGGAAGTTGAAGCTGCAGGGATTGGGGTTTTGACATCTGGTGTTAAGGATGAGGTTTGACGAGTCAGTCGCTGTAGGTGTCCCCGCCTCAGCAATTCCATTATTTTTGTTAAGTATGACCTAACTTACGACAAAAAGTGAGCGGTTGTGAGTTTGTAACTTGCGACAATGATGAATTTGTTGTAAAAACGAAATCTGATTTCCAAGAATCCATCATGTAAACTATACGACTACACTTACTTAGCAGAGGCGTCCCCGCCTCCAGCGAACGAACTTACCAAATTTGTACGATAGCAGACACCAATCAATTATGGGCTTAAAGCTTTTGAATGTTGAGACAGCTCATTAAGCTGTTAAATCGTATTATTGTCAAAATAATAATAGAAATGAAATCACTTATTTATAGCTTATTCTTATGCCTAGCACTCGTTTCTGTGAGTTGTACCAGTGACGATGACAATAATTTTTTAAGTCTAGCTGAATATATAGAATTAAACAATCTAAATCCAGATGCTACGATCTCAGGTTTGCATTACATCATTAATGATCCAGGTACTGCACCCAATCCAAGTATAAATTCGACTGTTACTATAGACTACGATGGATACTTTCTCGGAGGTAGCTCTTTTGATACTCAGAACAATCTAACTTTCCCTTTGCGCAATTTCATACTAGGATGGCAAGAGGGTCTTCAGCTGATTGGACCCGGTGGTTCTATTACATTGCTCATTCCAGCGAATTTGGCATATGGTCGTAGTGGTCAGGGACCTATCCCACCTAATACAGATATCGGATTTGATATCGAGCTTATCTCATTCAATTAAATTTTGATTGTCCTCCAACGGTCTGATTCTTCCAATCGCGATTTTCAAGCATTGGTGAAAAAACTGGATAGTGAGTTGGCTATTGAGAATGGTGAGCAAGATGCCTTCTACAGTCAGTTTAATACAATAGAAAGTTTGCAACATTGTGTGGTCGCTTTAGATGGAAATGCGCCAATTGCTTCAGGAGCCTTTAAAAAATTTGATGAATCTTCTGTGGAGATCAAGCGGATGTATGTGTCACCAAAACATCGAGGTAGAGGTATATCAAAATTGGTGCTTAACGAATTAGAGTTGTGGGCTAAAGAAATAGGTTATACAAGTTGTGTACTGGAGACAGGAACATTTTTAACGCCCGCAGTTGGATTATACAAATCACAAGGTTACGAGGTCATCCCAAATTATCCTCCATATAGCGATATTGAAACGAGTGTTTGTTTTCGGAAAAATGTTTGACAGGTTAATAAACATAAAGGAGTAAGGATAAAACCTACCCTTAACTCCTTAATGTTTAAATGTATGTATTACATGCCTATCAGTTTGAAATCTGCAGGCTTATACTTGTTCTTAAACTTAATATTCGAAAACGTGTATTCTCCATTCAGGCCATATTCTCCAGTCTCTGGATTTGGCGCATATGATTTTCTAACGGTAGGAATATACACACCGTCTATTTTTTCATAATCCATTGTCATTTTCAAAATAGGATCATTAACTCCAAATGCTGGCAGAGAAAAATAGAATAGATCTAACATGTGTGTCTTTGGATTGAAATATAAAATGTATTCATCATCCGCAGGTTTACCTGTCACAGCATTGTCATACGTGAGCGATACTTTTTCATAATTGATCCCGTCGACATTTTCAGTACCCATATATGTATGGTTGGTCCCATTGTCTCCTAATTTATAAATCATAGAAAACCAAAATGAGTTGACTTCACGTATAAATACAGTAGCACCTAATGCTTCTTTATCAGCAATGAATTTACCATTAAGTGTAAGCTGAGGCACACCGTGAATCAATGATTGTTGTGCTACTCCTTTTTTACCTGGTAATACATTTCGGTCATGTTGACCATAAGTTGCCCAAGAGTGCTCACCGTCAAAAATTAGACGCTCAGCGGAAATATCTTTTCCAGCATCAAAATTATCATACACATAGTGAAACTGTACGTCTTTTTTAGATTTAAGTTTGTCATAATTACCGACGACGCTAGTCAGATTATTTAATAGTTCTTGAGACTTGGCGTCTGTTTGAGCATTGCCGACAGTCAAAGTCAATGCAAATAGCGTTACTAATAGAGATTTTAAAATGTTAGTAGTAAATTTCATTTAATATTGTTTTTGTGAATAATTGGCAGCCTCGTATTTTAACTGCTTATAGAATTAAAGAAACTCAACTATTTGCAGATCAGAAGGTTTTAACGACAGACAACATGAAGCCCAAATAGTCATTTGACGGACAGTATGAAAATACTCGTTGTTACACCAAATGATAAGGGCATCATTGCATGAATTATACTCTTTCTAGGATTTGTGCTAATTCTTCCACTTCTGTTTTGGTATTAAAATAATGTGGCGATAAGCGGACCACCCAATCAACACCCTTATAATTAAAATCTATAAGGCCCCACTCTACTGTACTGACACTATAAAAAACAGAAGCATCGGATAAGACCTTTTCCATTTGTTTGAGAGATACAGGTGCTTTTCGAATGGTGATTATATTTGACAAATTGCTTCCTCTATCAAAACATTCCACAGCATCAATCGAATGTAATCGGCTTCTAAAATATAAAGAAAGCTCTCTATTGTAATTTTCGATTTCCGTAATTCCTATTTCATTAGCATATGTAAATGCTGCTTTCAATCCGAGTTTTCCAGCATATGATGCTTCCCATGTTTCAAAGCGTTTTGCTGATTTTGCCAATTGATACTCGTTTTCTTTACTCCAAACAGCACTGCGGCCATCAATAAAAAGCGGGCTCATCTTTGTGTTTAATATTCGCTCAGACACATACAAAAACCCAGTACCTCTAGGTCCACGTAAAAATTTTCTTCCTGTACCTGATAAAAAATCACACTTCATTCGCTTCACATCCACATCTATCATACCTACGGATTGGCAGGCATCAACTAAATAAATGAGGTCATCAAACTGCGCACATATGTCTCCAATGGCATAGACATCTTGGACGGTGCCAGTATTGGTAGGTATATGTGTAATCGCCACTAATTTTGGTCTGTATTTCTCGATTAATTCTTGCGCTTCTTGAATGTTTAAATCTCCAGTTTCTGTCAATCCTACACGATAAATCTCTATACCAAACCGCTTTTGTAAAGACAAATACTGGATTTGGTTAGAACTATAATCTAGTAAAGATGTGACAATACAATCGCCTTTCTCAAATGGAATAGAAGAGAGTGCGCGACTAAATGATTCTGTGGCATCATGCGTATAGGCAATTTCATGTGGTTGACAATGAAGTAATTTAGCTGCTTCTGTATAGAATCCTCGTAGTCGTTCTTCGCTGTTATCAGACACATAGTAACCACCATATTCTTCTTCCTCTTTCAAATAGTTGTGAACTACCTGTGAAACACTTATTGGCATTAAAGAAGAGCCCGCATTATTGAAAAATAATTTATTCTGGCAAGCGGGAGTGTGTGAACGAATCGTGTTTATGTCAAAAGCCATGAGCAACTGTTTAAGGATCAAACAAGTATATGTATTAATTCAATTAACTCATGGGTTTCTCTTAATAATATTCAACATTAGGAAGATGAATATACCTAAGTCCTTGGCTTTTCTAAATTTTCATAAATAAACACTTTAACGTCTGCATGTAATCGCCCACCCGATAAATCTTGACAACACATACCTACAAAGGCTCCAGTAAATGCAGGCCTATAACGGTCGCTTCCGTCGCGAACATAATCATCTGATAGAATACTACCGTCCAACGGGTTTCCAATTTCTATCCATTCATTTGAGCCGTCTTGATAGTAACACTGGATTGTATCGGCGTGCCATTCCGAACGAAGGACAATATCCTTGGAGTCTGACAACCCAATAGGATTTTCTAAAGACTCACTGATGACATGGTTGTCACAACTGATGATCTGCACCACTCTCTTACCCTTCTCATCAACAGTTATGTGCAAATAATGCCAATGACAGGTATTGTAATACATCACCAATCCAGCCATCTGTTGATAATGCTTTGGGTGATAATCTAGGATTGCGATAGCTCTAGAATGATGTTCTGTGACCCGTCTTGCAATCATAGACTGATTATGAAAACTGCTCAACGATTCTCTACCGTATAATCTTAAATACCCTTTCCGGTCCGTTGTGCTACACCAATCGTTTGTAATCGGTACTCGCAAAGATTGCAGATCAAGTGATAACTTTTCTGTATTGAAATTATAGATAGACGTTTGTCCTTGATAAATCTCCTCAACGTCATCAAACCAAACACGCTGTCTTGGTAATTTATATTCCGTTTCTAAATATGGCCAGCCATCTTTCCAAATCATTTTCTCGATTGCTGTTTCTCTGCCTGTGATGCATTTGCCACCTTCCGTCAAAGGTCTAGCAGTTAAGAAGACCACATACCAGTCACCTGAGGACGATTCGACAATATCTGCATGGCCACACTTTTGAAGTGGATGTGATGATTGATGACTTGCTGTAATCCATGGATTATCCGGATGGGTTTCATATGGCCCAGTTAAAGACTTGCTGCGCATCATGGTCACTGCATGTCCATACTCCGTGCCCCCCTCGGCTAGAATTAAATAGTAGTAGCCATCTTTTTCATAAAGGTGAGGTGCTTCTGATTTGCCTAATGATGTGCCTTCAGTCAAGTGATACTTTTCTCCGACTACTTCTTTTTTATCTTGATTGTATTCTTGCAACACAATGCCTCCAAACAATTTCTCCTTACGGTGATCAACAATCATCGAAACAAACCACTTCTTACCAGATGATTCATGAAACAATGAACCATCAAATCCAGTTGAACTTAAATAAATCGGGTCAGACCAATCTCCTGATATATCTTCTGTTGTTACCAAATAATTTGGCGCATCTTTCCATGGCCCATCAAAGGATTTGACATTCGAATAGACCAAATAAAATGTACCATTATCATGACTCAAACAGGGTGCCCATACACCGCAAGAATCAGGGACGCCCATCAGATTTAATTGCTTGACTCTATCTAGTGGTCTGGCAACTAAATTCCAATTGACTAGATCTCGTGAATGGTAAATGAGTACACCTGGAAACCATTCGAATGTTGACACTGCGATATAATAATCCTCATCTACACGAATGATGGACGGATCAGGATTAAAACCTCGTAGAATCGGATTTTCAACATAACCCATGATTGTCGCTTTATGATTTTACCAATAGTTTTTCCAATTCTTCCAATGATTTACCTTTTGTTTCTGGGACTACCTTCAAAACAAACAATAGACCTATCACTGCAAAAAGACCATAAAGTGCAAAAGTGAGAGCTGTGCCCAAGTTTGCTAATTCCCATGGAAATAAAAATTGTACTAGAAAGCTAATTGCAGAATTCACAAAACCCACCACCGATATAGCAATACCTCGAATCCAATTCGGAAATATTTCTGAAAACAACACCCACATGACTGGACCAAGTGATATTGCAAATGAGGCTACAAAACCTAAAATTCCTAAGAGAATTAAATATGGATTCATTGTAACTGAGGCTTTAATGATATCAGATTCATATTTGGATGCGTTAGAAGGTCCCATCTTTGCGATAACTGCTCGCTTGAAATCTACATCATTGTCAAAGGTCTGACCAATTAAAGATCTCAGACTTTCTTTGTCAGGACCAATAGACAACTCAGACATTGTTTCGTTTGTAATCGAATAAGTCGCTTGGCTAAATCCATATGCCGCAATGAACATACTGATAGCAATACCTGCTGTACCAAAAATGAGTAACGGCCTGCGACCCAATTTGTCAATGAGTGCCATCGCTATAATGGTGAAAATGACATTGATGATTCCGACCCAAACAGCTTGTGTGAAGGAAGCGTCGCTGCCAATGCCTGATTGTTCAAAGATTGTATTCGCATAAAAAAATGCAATATTTATTCCAGTGATTTGCTGTAAAATGCCAACGACAAGACCAATAATTAATACTAATCTCAACGCTGGTTTAAACAACTCTGGCCATCTGGCTCCTGTGTTATTCGCTGATTGTGCAATATTGGTTTTGATTGCTGAAATCTCTTCGGATACATTTAGCGAACCACGTATTTTTTGAATCACACCTGTCGCTTCATCCAATCTATTTTTAGACATCAACCATCGTGGACTTTCAGGTATGATAAACAAAAAGAAGAAAAACAGAATGGCTGGCACAAACTCTAGTCCAAGCATATAACGCCACATATCAGGATCATGACTGTATGCTTGATTGATGAAATAATTAGCAAAGTATGAAGCAGAAAAGCCCAAAACGATATTCAGCTGATTGATAGATACCAATCGACCTCTTTTCTCTGCTGGTGCTATTTCAGCAATATACATTGGCGCAATGATCAAGGCTGCACCAAAGGCAAGCCCTCCAAGCATTCTGGCAAATATCAATACACCAACACTAGGAGCTAAAGCAGATAAAATTGCCGATAAGGCGTAACCAAATGCTATAAATAGAAGCACCTTTTTTCTACCAAACAAATCACTAATGGGTCCAATAAACAACATGGCTGCCGTTGCAGAAAGTGTAGGTGAAGAAACCACAAACCCTTCTTGAAAAGGCGACATGGGAAACATTGCCTTTATAGAGCCCATTGCTCCTGATATAACAGAAGCATCAAATCCGAATAAAAATCCTCCCAAAGA
This sequence comes from uncultured Saprospiraceae bacterium, assembly GCA_937997635.1. Taxonomy (GTDB): domain Bacteria; phylum Bacteroidota; class Bacteroidia; order Chitinophagales; family Saprospiraceae; genus CALFUK01. The sequence continues at coordinate 20,823 of CALLFA010000025.1, forward strand.
AACGATTAATGCTATAAACGTTGTGTAACCACTTTTTGAATTAGCCATATAGTGTTTTATTTATCAAAGTCACAAAAAGCATTTGGTTGGGTTAGGAACTGCACATGATTTGCATCCTTCAATAATAGGCAAATTATTACATTTGACAATAACTAGACTTTTATCTCTTTAATAGTATATATCCTATTCAAATGATGCTTAGATTATGTTGTCTTTTTGTAACTATTATTTTCTTCTCCTCTTGTTTCAAGAGCGATCAAATAGGTGTATCAATTCGGGATTGTATGATTAGCGCTCATCGAGGTGGACCACTTGAAGGATATCCGGAGAATGCATTAGAAACCATTCAAAACATTCATCATGAAATTCCGCATGTCATGGTAGAGATTGATATTCGAATGACAAAAGACAGTATATTGGTATTGCTTCATGATGAAACGTTGAACAGGACCACAACTGGTGATGGCGTATTGAAGGATAAAACTTATGATGATATTTCAACTCTTCTTTTATTGGATCACAATGGAGATACCACATCATTTAACATCCCTACATTTGTGCAAGTGTTGGATTGGCTAGGCCTTGAGGAAAATGTATTCTTGTCTCTTGATGTAAAAGGCAAAGAATTGTTTGAGCCGGTTATACATCATGTGGCTGAGAAGGGACTACTTGACAGGGTTGAGGTGATTTGTTACACCTTAGATGCAGCCACTCACGTTTATAGAATCAACAACAAGGTCAATATTTCTTCGACTGTGCGAAATCCATTTGAATATGACATGTTATTGTCTAGTGAGATTCCTTCAAGCCAAATTTCTGCTTTCACTGGTTTGAGTTTGTCTCGGGAGAGCTTTTATGATTCATTACGTCAAGTGGGAATGATCGTGACCTTAGGAAGTTTAGGTAATCTGGACAAACAGGCAGAATCAAAAGGAGATATACTGTATAAACAGTGGTCCAAATTGGGTGTGGATCGCTTTGCAACAGATAGGCCCATTGGAGTGTCAAAGTCTCTGAGTCATTGAATATATACCCAAGGGATTTGAGTATGAGCTACTAAATATGAGACCATTTTTTCAAGATCAAGACGTAAAACATAGGAATAGTGGTGCTATTACGAGGCTTTGGGTATAATATTGAGCTTTGAAATCGTTATATTTAAAACAAATAAAAGCAAGCAGCATGAAATGTATCTATCTAAGTCTACTGGTCTTATGTTCAGGTATTAGCTTTTCTCAGATTAACACTTTTGAAGATTTCCCCTTTATTAACGAAGCCTCTCCACCTCAAATAACGATAGATCGTCTTCAGAATTTGAATGACTTAGATCTACCTGTTTTCAAAAATAAACCATCAACAATCAATGAAAACATTCAAGAAGATGGTATCGTTTTTAATGATCATAAATACTACATGTTGATCAAAAAAAATGGTGAAGAGAAAACTGCAGTCATGCCTCAAGCGTATGTTGATCCTGCACTCAGATTTCAAATGCCAAATCCTTTAGTTGAAGAACTTGTTGTCAGACCTAAACCACTTGTTATCGATCCTGTACAATGAACAAATCAAACATCATTCGAAATTTCATTATTCTAGATGTCAAACGCAGATTATTTATCGAAGGGATTGTCAGAATTAAGAAATGTTTGGACCAATTGACTGAAGAACAAGTCTGGTACAAACACAATGCTAATGTCAATAGTGTTGGAAATTTGATTCTACACCTATGTGGAAATGTGACTCAATATGTGTTGCATGGGATCGATGGGCAGCCAGACATCAGACAACGAGCAAATGAGTTTTCAGAAAAAGGGCCTATATCTCATGAGGTACTGATCAAAAAATTGGATGAATTAGAAAAGAAGGTTGATGAAGCTTTAGATCGAATTACAGCAGATCATTTGACAGAAGAACGTCAAGTACAAGGCTTTGATGAAAATGTCACCAGCATACTTGTACACGTGACTGAACACTTCTCATACCATGTCGGCCAAATCACCTACTACACGAAATATATCCTTGATGTTGATACTGGTTATTATGCAGGATTGGATTTGGATGTGACTGGGCAGTCGTAAAAACAATTCATGTCTTTAATTATTGCACTTCCAGTGAAGATAACTGGATGAGTTTTTGATATACATACATATAATCATTTCGACATGAACGTAACAGTAAGCCTTGTTCAAGAAAGCCCTGTTTTCTTTGATAAAGAACAAACGCTGGTGAAAGTAGAATCTCTTGCAAGAGAATGTGCAAAACAAGGCGCACAACTTATTGTCTTTCCAGAATCATTTGTGCCTGGATACCCGCGGGGATTTAGCTTTGGGGCAACGGTTGGTAAGCGTACAGATGAAGGTCGACAATTGTATGAATTGTACTATGAGAACAGCATCAATTTAGAGACTGACGATCGTCAACGGTTGGAAAAATTGGCAAAGGACACAGGTGCATATTTAATTGTTGGTGCTACAGAAAAGGTCAACCATAACGGTAGCCTCTACTGTTCGATGATCTATGTTTCACCAACCAAAGGCTTACTTGGTGTTCACCGAAAGATCAAACCAACCGGTACAGAAAGAATCTTCTGGGCAGAGGCTGGGGGAGAATCATTGATTACAGTGGATGCAACAATTGGGAAGCTCGGGGGACTGATTTGCTGGGAAAATTACATGCCATTAGCAAGGATGTCCATGTATCAGCAAGGTGTGCAAATCTATATTGCTCCGACTGCGGATTCCAGAGATGTATGGATTCCCACCATGCAACATATAGCTCTTGAAGGTCGATGTTTTGTATTGGGTTGCAACCAATATTTTACCAAATCCATGTATCCAACAGAATTTCAACAGTTGGTTGAATCTGAAGATGAAGACTTTTGTAAAGGAGGCAGTGTTGTGGTTTCGCCTCTAGGTAAAATACTGGCTGGACCTTTATATGACACAACTGGGATTTTAACCACAGAGATTGATCTTGGAGAAATTACGAGAAGCAAACTAGATTTTGATGTGAATGGCCATTATAATAGAGCTGATATTTTTGAATTCACTGTCAACAATCAGCCAGATATAATCGAGGATTCTGGTGATGAAAAGGTAAATTTCCCGTAAGGAAACATAGACAACTTATCAGGAAGTATTGACCAAGTAAACACTGACATTAAAAGTCATATTTGCATTATTAAATCACGTAAAACGACAGATAAATGAAATCGCTTAAATCAAATAAACAATTCAACGCCTTAGCTAAATCAGACAAACCATTCGTTCTTGACTTTTATGCAGACTGGTGTGGTCCATGTCAGACATTATTGCCTACAGTAAAAAAACTTGCTGCAGAATATAAAGACAGTGTTGAAATTCTGAAAGTCAACATCGATGAGCAAAGAGAATTAGCCAGCCACTTTCAAGTCAGAAGTATTCCTACCATTTTCTTTATGAAGAATAATGAAATCTTGGATAAAATCAATGGCTTAACTACAGAGCATACATTGAAGAAAAAAATTGAAAAATTACTAAAATAGTACATCCCCAATCACTTAATACAGCCTAAAACAAAAGTGAATACAATGGAATTAGCAGAATACAAAGCGCAATTCGATGACATTTTGGAAGGTAGAAATACCGAAGCTCCATACGATTCTGAGCAATATAGAAACTATGTAAAGATGAATCAAGCGCGTATGAAGCGGTGGGATAGAAAAGGAAAATTGCTACCTGAACTAGAAAAGACAGTTGCCAATATTGATGAAAAAATGTCCTGGCTCTTGATAACAGAACCTTGGTGTGGAGATGCTGCTCACAGTAATCCGTTTATCACAAAACTCGCGTCCTTAAATCATAATATTTCATTGGAAATCCAGAATAGAGATGCGCCTGATAGTGAAATTGACAATTATTTAACCAATGGTGGAAAATCAATTCCGATGTTGGTTGTTCGAGACTCTGAGGGAAATGATATATTTAATTGGGGCCCAAGACCATCCGACGCCCAAGAGATGTATTTGGAACTGAGAAAAAATAATTCGCCAGACATCATGAATGACATGCAAGGGTGGTATAACAAAAATAAGGGTGCTCATCTGCAGCAAGAACTGTTGGATTTGTTTAAAGAAAAGTATACAAGAAAAAGCCTTGAAAAAAAAGTGGCTATTGGTAACTAGCTGCTAGCTGTCATCCTTTGTCGTAAGTTACAAACTCACGACTGCGCACTTTTGCATCCTTTGTCGTAAGTTACAAACTCACAACTGCGTTTTATCCCACTCTACAACAATTAAACATTAAGCATTAAACATTAATAAAAGTTACTCTTCATAGTTTACAATTCCCTTAATCGTCTGCTGATTGATTCTTGACGCGGTTGGGTAGGCATAGACTTTATCCATAAAGTCAGCCAGACAAATATCAGCGGTTGTCGCTAAATGCAACTCTTGCATGATCTCACCTGCATTTGGAGAAACAATCGTACCGCCAAGAATTTTACGCTTTAATTTATTTCTGTCATTACTGACAAACAAGGTTATTTTACCATAATCATATTCAGCTGTTATCGCTTTATCGTCTTGATTAAATTGTTGGTCCTGTCTCCAGTAACTGATGTTGTTTTCTTTTAAATACGATTCTGTAAATCCAAAAGTGGCAATTTCAGGCTCAGTAAATGTGACCCAAGACAAGCCTTTGACAGTGTGCTTTTTATCTAAAAGATGTTTGAAATTATGACGCAATAAATTCACATGCTTTTCTGCACCGTGAGAAAACTGGTACATACCTGCTGCATCACCGACAACATAAATATGCTTAGCTGTTGTTTGTAAATAATCATTGATAACAATTTTTTTGCGCTCTGTTTCTTCTATGCCAGCAGCTGCAACATTTAACGAACTGTGGTTCATCCCTCTGCCAATCGCAATCAAGCAGGCATCTGCTTCAATGCTTATTTCTTCATTTGTTTCTCTGTTTTTTACAATGGCTGAGTTACCATCTTCAAATTTGACAACATCGTGATTCATTAATAATGTAATGCCTTCTTTTTCGAATCTCTCCATTAAAATTTGGCTTGCTTCATCTCTTTCTTTAGCTAACAATTTAGTGCCTCTGTCAACGATGGTCACTTGCGATCCTAAACGCTGAAATACTTGGGCCATCTCGCAACCAATAGGTCCTCCTCCGATGACAACGAAATTCTCTGGCAATGTTTTCATCTCATAAAATAAGGATTCATTGGTATAAGACTCCATTTGGTCCAAACCATCAAATGGAATTTGACGCGGATGGGAACCTGTGCAAATAAATATTTTATCACCAACGTACTCTTCACCATTGACAACCACGGTTTTGGCATCTTTGAATTCTGCGGTACCAATGACCAAATTCTCACCATTTTTTCTAAGATAGTCTGCACTTTCATGAGCTCTGATCATTGCTTGCTTGTCATGTACGTATTGGATGACAGCAGACCAGTCCGCTTTACCACTTGTCTGAAGTCCAAATCGTTGTGCTTGCTTGGCACCATAAAAATGCTTAGCAACATGAATTAAGGCCTTACTTGGCACACAGCCAAAATTGAGACAATCACCACCAATATTGGCCTCGTCTTTATCAATAATCACACTGCTCCAACCAAGGTCTCGAGCCATCCCTAGACAACCCAAACCTGCAGAACCTGCACCAATAATAATCGCATCAAAGGACTTCATATATTCTATTTTGTTGGTAAGTTAATAAAAAGGTCATAGGCTTGCTTATCGAAGACAGGAGTTAGGTTCTAGGCTTTAGGTTTGGATGTGCCCAGAAAAGGTTGACAAGTTTGAGTTTACATGTAAATAAAGAATATGAAAATTCTCTTTCACTATTCGCTAAGCCTAGACCCTTGCAGTTAGTTCCTTGTTCCTACTATTCAATTGCAATCTTGAATAAATGCTTCAAATACGGCATCGTTTTCTACTTCGAAATTCTCTTGCAATAAAATATACGAGCCAGCAGTATATGTAATGGAATCACCAGATATAACAATGCCATCAGTCATTATGCCAATCGCTACTGCTTCACTTTGAATTAGTGTATCAGTCGTTGTGGCATAATCTTCACATTCTATTGTACAATTAATACAATTTTTACCTTCAGAAACAAATAGACAATTATTAATCGAAGGGTTGATGATTTGATCGATTATTCCAGAAGGCCATTTTATCACCAATGTATCAATTACATTGTTGACACCTATTCCAAAATGTTGTGTCATAGAATTCATGATTCCATAGCCTTCACCTGATCGGACTTCTCGTATTTGTTTGCCCCATGGCCCATACAATTCTATTCGAGCTCCAATACCATTAATGTTACTTGAGGTTCCCTGTAGTCCAACAGCAAAATAATTATTCCTATTACCATCATTCATCCAAAGACGATCTTCTGTGGTGCTTGGCGAATTTATTCCGTTTCCATAACATGCATAAATGTCAAGAAATCCATCGTGATTTAAGTCTCCAACAGCAAGGGATTGAATTTGGTCAGAATCAAAGGGGTTTGGTGTGAAAGAAAATGAACCAAAACCATTATTGTAGAATAGATAATGACGACCTATGCCAGTAGCGAGTAAATCCAAAAATCCATCATTGTTAAAATCTCTCAGTAGAGTTTGGATTCCAAAAAAAATTGATGGATCTATTGTTGGTATTAATCCACTAGTTTGTGTGGCATCTGTAAATGTTCCATCACCATTATTTATCATTAAAATGGGATCAGCAAAGTGATTCAACAGAATGGCATCCATATCGCCGTCATTATCAATATCACCAAAATCTGTTGCCCATGTTTGTGCTGAAATTTTCATATTGGCTGCTGCTGATACTTCCGTAAAATTCCCAGATCCATCATTTTGCCAAAGCATATTGATTCGTCTGGGGTCCTGTGGATTGTTTATACCTTGTCTACATTTTGATATATATAAGTCTAAATCATCATCGTTATCGTAGTCTGTCCAAATACTGGCATAATTTCCTGAGTTGTCACTGATAGGAATTGTTTCAGTTGCAATGAGCGAAGGAGTGTATGTTAAATTTCCAGTTTGGTCATTATGAAATCCCCTGGCTAGCCCATCATCATGACAAGCAAAAACATCTAACCATCCATCATTGTCTATATCAGCAAAATTAATCCCTTGGAGGAATATGTTAGAATTCGCCAAAATTTCTTGCGTAAATGATGTATTACCGTCATTATTTCTGAGCAACCTCAAATCATCATATGCACCACCAGAAATAACATCATTAAATCCATTATGATCAACATCTGCAATACACATCCCCCATTGAAAAGAATAACTGACCATCCCATAATCGAAGGCAGTGAAAGGCGCATTGGGCAAATTTTGATAATGAATGTTTAAAGATCTTGCGTCGTTTAATCGAACGATATCATCTTTTCCATCTGCGTTCATATCTGCTATACCAACAGCTACGCCGCTAAAATTATTTCCTGAAATCAGATTATTACTGTTAGTAAAACCGACGGGACTTTGTCCTGTTATATTACTATTATTCATGATGAATAGAAACAAACCAATTGCAAAGATTGGCCTTAAAATAGTATTCATATTTTTTATTTACTAACCTACTTCTCGAAAAGGTTCAAAAACAACGCCAACATATAGAATTAAACAACTTGAAACAATTTTTTTAGCGCAAACCTTGATTTATTTTCTCGAGTTCCATACTGCCTGGACACAGATCTGTTTCATCCATTGCGTTAAAAGCTTTGTCAGATGTATTCAACATAGAGTGTAGATCTTTGCTCTCAGGATTAATGTATAACAAACCAGTCAAAATTTGACCATTTGATTTCGCCTCATGGAGTCTGTTCACTGCTGTAAATTTATCTGTTGGATTCCAATCTGGAGCTAGTTTACTGAGGAGTATTTTTGATCCATCGAATAACTCCACTTCTGCTGAATCCCCAGCCGCATAATCAACTTCAATGGCCTTTTCTTCAGGCACGAAATCAAATTCAGAAGTACTTTCAATATGGGCTCTAACGTGTGAATAAGATTTAGTTGATTCCTTATTATTGTTAAAGGTAACACATGGAGAGATGACGTCTAGTAATGCAAAACCAGGATGAGACATCGCTGCTTTTATCATTGGTACCAATTGGGATTTATCTCCAGAAAAACTCCTTCCGACAAATGATGCACCTAACTCCAAAGCCAATCCAGCTAAGTCAATACCATTGTAAGGATTGCTTTCTCCTGTCTTACTTATCGAACCAAAATCAGCTGTTGCAGAATCCTGTCCCTTTGTCAAACCATAGCAGCCATTGTTCATGACGATATATACCATGTTTAGATTTCTACGGATGGCATGTACGAATTGTCCCATGCCTATCGAAGCAGTATCACCATCCCCCGATACACCCAGATATATCAAATGTTTATTGGCCATATTTGCCCCAGTCGTAATCGATGGCATCCGTCCATGAACAGAATTAAACCCATGTGAATTACTCAAAAAGTAAGTAGGTGTTTTAGACGAACAACCTATGCCTGACAACTTAGCCAACCGATGAGGTTCTAGAGACACCTCGTAACAAGCTTGAACAATTGCACCACTAATCGAATCATGCCCACACCCCGCACATAAGGTTGAAATCACGCCTTCATAATCCGCTTTGACATAACCTACCTTATTTTCTTTTAAAGAAGGGTGGTGGAATAATGGTTTTAAATATGACATAGTTTAAAAGATTAGAATAATTTTTTCTTGTAAAATACAGTACGCCAAAACCTAATTTAATTCTGCAGGCACAGGTTCTAACATTCCTATGATTTGCGACATAATGGTTTGAGCAGTAATTGGAGTACCATCGTAGTTTAATACTTTTATTAATTTACTTGGATTGGTTTCCAATTCGTTTATTAATAAGGTCCTGAATTGTGCATCTCTGTTTTGTTCGACAACAAATATTTTATCATGCTCGCTAATGAATGTTTCTACCTCCTTGGTAAATGGAAATGATTTAACGCGCATAGAATTGATCGCAATATTTTGTTCTTGCAATAAATCCATGGCTTCCACAGCAGCATATGTTGTTGTTCCAAAAAACACTAATCCAAGTGACTTTTTATCGTCATTAACATCATATAGTTCTGGAGGCGGCACCATCGTTTTTGCCGTGTCCCATTTATCAGCCAATCGATCTACATTTCTCAAGTAGACTTCACCTAACTCTGAATATTTAGCATATTCGTCATGCGAAGTTCCGCGAGTAAAAAATGATCCTTTCGTTGGATGTGTACCTGGGTAGGTTCGATAAGGAATGGCATCACCGTCCACGTCTAAATATCGGCCAAATTTTTCAGTCATGTTTTCCAATTGCTCTTCAGTGAACACTTTACCGCGGTCATATTTTCTTTCGTCATCCCATTTCATCGGAGGGCTCAAGTGATTATTCATCCCGAGGTCCAAATCGGATATGACCATGATCAAGGTTTGCAATCGATCAGCAAGATCAAAGGCTTGAGCTGTCATTTCAAAACATTCTGCAGGATTTGAAGGGAACAGTAAGACATGTTTAGTATCTCCATGAGAAGCATAAGCAGAAGAGATTAAATCTGCTTGTTGAGATCGAGTTGGCATTCCAGTTGAAGGGCCACCACGCTGCACATTGATAAGCACGACAGGGATTTCTGCAAAATAAGAGAGACCGATAAATTCATTCATCAATGATACTCCTGGTCCTGATGTGGCCGTAAAAGCACGAGCTCCACCCCACGTTGCACCGATGACCATTCCGATGGCTGCAAGTTCATCTTCCGCCTGCACAAAGGCATATTTCTTTTTCCCAGTCTCTTTGTCTATTCGCAACTTTTTGGCATAAGTCTCATAAGCCTTTGCAACTGAAGTTGAAGGTGTGATTGGATACCACGCCATGACTGTAGCTCCTGCATAAATGGCTCCAAGTGCGCAAGCGGTATTGCCATCGATTAAAATGGAATCGCCAACATTGTTTGCTTTTTCTACTTTGACATCAATAGGATAATCATAATGTTCTTTGATGTAATTAATTCCCAATTCTAAGGCTTGGAAATTTGGTGGAATGAGCTTTTGCTTTTTTTCAAACTGTTCGCTAATGACAGATTTGATTACATCTATATCAGCATCAATCAATGTGGCCAGTGCACCAACATAAATTATATTTTTAAACAATTGTTGTAAACGGGCACTCGGATAATTGTCCATTGCCAATTTGATCATCGGGATGCCGATATAATTAATGTCTTCTCGAATGTATTCTTTGTGTAAAGGTTTTGAATTATCATAGATAAAGTATCCACCACTTTTTACTGACTTCACATCGCGCATAAAACTTTGCGGATTTACACCTACTAAAATATCTATTCCTGCTTTTCTTCCGAGATAACCTTTTCCGTTTATTCTTACTTCATACCAAGTCGGTAATCCTTGAATATTTGAAGGAAATATATTTTTAGGTGTAATGGGAATACCCATTCTAAAAATGGACTTGGCAAACATATCATTTGCCGAAGCAGATCCGGTACCATTTACATTGGCAAACCGAATCACCATATCATTAACAACAAACTTTCTCTCCATCTTTTTGATAAACTTTTGTCACGTTGTACATATATTTTTGCATATCCCATGCCGCTGTTGGACAACGCTCCGAACAAAGTCCACAATGAAGACAGACATCTTCATCTTTGATCATTACTCGAGTTGTTGGTAATACATCAGACACATATAAATCTTGTGTGGTATTCATGGCTGGCACAGTCAATCGCTTCCTTAATTCTTCTTCTTCACCATTTGCAGTAAATGTGATACAATCTGTAGGGCACACATCAACGCAAGCATCGCACTCTATACAGAGACTAGTCGTAAATACCGTTTGTACATCACAATTCAAACAACGTTGTGCTTCTTTAAACCCTTCAATTTCTGAGAATCCAAGTTCTACTTCGACCTTTCGATTAGCTAAAGATTTTTTCTTCTCCTCATGAGAAACTTTGTACCTCAAATCATGAGCGATTCCATTGTCATAAGTCCATTCATGAATGCCCATTTTCTGGGATGTCAAATTTGTAAATGGAGGGAGTCGCTCCGTAACAGGAATGCCTTGGCAAAAGTGATGTATGGAGACTGCTGCTTGATGACCATGCGCTACTGCAGTAATCACATTTTCTGGTCCAAAGGCAGCATCTCCTCCAAAGAATACATTTGGTAATGTGGATTGGAACGTTGTTTTGTCCAACACTGGAATATCCCACTTTCCAAACTCAATACCAAGGTCTCTTTCAATCCAAGGAAAGGCATTGTCTTGACCTATCGCTATAATGACATCATCAGCTGGAATAAATTCATCAGGTTCACCAGTTGGAATTAAGGATCGCTTTCCGTTTTCATCGTACTCGGCTCGCACTTTTCCAAAAATAACTCCGGTTAGTTTTCCATTTTCTACCACAAATTCCTTTGGTGGCATATTGTTTAATATAGGAATGTCCTCCAGCTCTGCATCTTCTATTTCCCATGGAGACGCTTTCATATCTTTGCGCGGACTTCTCACAACTACTGTTACAGTTTCTCCACCGATGCGTTTTGAAGTTCTACAACAATCCATGGCTGTATTTCCACCACCGAGCACGATTACATTTTTGCCAATCTTATCTCTATGCTCGAAGGCAACATCAGCCAGATATTCTATTCCGATATGAATATTGTCTTTTGCTTCTTCATATCCAGGAATTTTCAACTCCCGTCCTTTTGGGGCACCTGTTCCAACAAAAATAGCATCATAATCTTTTGAAAGTACCTCCTTCATACTGTCTACAAAGGTGTTGAAGTGAGTATGAATGCCCATATCCAAAATGTAATTCACCTCTTCATCCAGTACCGATTCAGGCAATCTGAAAGCTGGAATTTGTGTCCGCATCATGCCGCCTCCTTTAATCCATTCGTCAAAGAGATGAAGCTCATAACCAAGCGGTGCTAAGTCTCTTGCTACTGTCAATGATGCCGGACCTCCTCCAATCAAGGCAATTTTTTTTCCGTTCATAGGAAAAGGAGCTTGAGGCATTAAATGTTTGACTTCCCCTTTATTGTCAGCCGCAACCCGTTTCAATCTACAGATGGCAACGGGTTCTTCCTCTACGCGACCTCTTCTGCACGCAGGTTCGCATGGTCGATCACAAGTACGACCAAGAATACCTGGGAATACATTTGATTCCCAATTGATCATAAAGGCATCAGTATATCGTTCTGCTGCAATTAGCCTGATGTATTCTGGAACAGGTGTATGTGCAGGGCAAGCATACTGACAATCCACAACTTTGTGAAAGTATTCTGGGTCCTTAGTGTTTGTTGGATTCACTGTAAATGTTTTAGATTGGTAATACGAAGAAACACACGGTTATGAAAAATAATGGAAAAAGCGCGAAATGAGAAAATATATTGGCTTTTGTTTGCCTTTATGAAATAAAAATTTGAATGGAAGGAGACATACGGAATATGATTGCTTAGTTAAGAATTGTGCTATTTTCCTGTTGTTGTTCTATAAGACTACCTTGCCAGGATACAAATGGACATTAGCGTTGGACATAATGCTAGGAATTGTCAGTGTGTAGCAATTGCATAATTCGTTCCGCTACAATTTTATGCCCTAGATCAGAAAAATGAGAACCATCTGGAAAATGCACACTACTCTTTAAGTCATCCAATGGCAAATAAACTGCGTGATGTTTTTTAGAAATATCATGAATGATTTTGTTGTAAATGATATATTTTGCTCTGCTCCCAGGAAGTATGCTCTCTACGCGATCATCGGCAGCGTTGATGCTAAGGGTAATGATTTTTGATTTATGGGCACGTTGAATTTCAGTTATAATTTGGGTGTATATTTTTGCAAACTTATCCTGACTAATCCAGGTTCTTTTACCTCTCAATTTGACGAAAAAGCGACGATTCTTTTTGAAAAAAACATTGTGAAAATTTTGAAAAGCAAACTTCAATAGGCCATCTTTTTTACGGTTGATTATTTCCGCATACCAAAAGGGTATTTCTCTTGTGGAAGCATCACACACACCCAGGTTAATAATGAATACATCTGCATGTTCTTGAAGAATTGATGAATGTAATATGGCTTGAATGTCTGTGACAGTGGCTCTGCTAAAAGCTGTATTCTCCACTGTATTATGTCTGTGCGGATAACGTTCATTTAATGTTTGTTCAATGTATTGACCATAGTTTTTTGAGCCTTCGATTTGTGGACGAATTCTGAACGCGATGGAGTTCCCTACTATAGTTATCTTAAACTTATCCATCAATGAGATCTTTTATTAGAGCAACCACGCGCCGAGTTGACTGTCCATCCATATGCTTATAAAATGTTTTCTTTAATTGGTTTCTTTCCACACTAAACAAGTCTTTGCCTTCCGTAATTTCAGTTAAAGCAGTCAAAAATTCAACTTGATTGTCAGGTTTGTGGCCATGTGTTATCGCTTGGAAATCTGGATAAAACCCAATTTCATTATTGTATCGTTCATAATCATAACATAAAAACATCACGGGTTTATCCATTATTAAGTAGTCATAATAGATGGATGAATAATCCGTGATCAAAGCATCCGAAATTCTGCATAGTTGATTCACATTAGGACAGATATCATGAGTCAATAATTTAATAGATTCTGTATGTTCGATGCTTTTCCAAAAGTCACTATTCTCACGATGATTAAGGTCTACATGATGAGGACGCAGTATCAGACAAACATTATAAAGGCCTAAAAATGAAATCAATCCATCCAGGTCATAGTCTTCGAATGGGAAAAATTGTGTCGGACCCCAAGGTCTCCAAGTTGGACAATATAAAATGACCTTAGTAAACTCGTGTAATTTAAATTCAGTTTTAAACTGCTTCAGATCAAAAGTTTTATCAAAAAACACATCGTTTCTGGGAAGGCCAGTAAGAGCAAATTTGTCAATTCCAATAGGCAGCAAACGATTTTGTTGATCTGCAGCAAATGTCGAAGGAGCAATCATATAGTTGCTCACTCTGATTTTTTGATGAGTTGATTGAATAGACTTTTTTGGTGCATCTTTAATGTCTAACCATCCTCGCCTCAATGGGATGCCGTGATGTAAATACACATGCTTTGGCCTCTTAATTATGGGCACATACATCAACGCATCTTTTATCCCATGACTGGTTAGAAAAATGGGGGTTCTAAGACTTAACCAAATGCCTTTGACAGATCTACGAGCATATGCTTCTCCTCCTAACGCTTTTACTTGATCGATAACTTTTGGTGAATTAGCTAGCCATACAGGTCGAAGTTCTTTATGATGATCTAAGATGTATTGGTATACGATGGCTGAGTTATCGGCAAATCTTTTACCTGCACTAGCTCCTAAGATGACCAATCCTTTTTGTTTTGGGATAATTATGGCCAACAATTTTAAGACCAACGAAACGGCATGCATAACCAAATCGCTAATGATCCTCTTCATTAATCGTTTGGTTTTGACAAAGATTCTCGTTCTTTCAATAAAATCTCATTGATGAGTGTGGATGACGTTCCTTTGGTATAGGGAAAGTATACAATTTTTACACCTACTGCATTGAATTCTTCTTCATATTTTTCCCACTTCGGATGTGCATACCAGTCGTCACCGACGAAGATGACATCAAATTTCAATTTTTGCCACATTTCCATCTTATCCATGGATTGTTGAGCTACTGTGGCATCCACATATTGGATACTTCTCACGATTTCTAAGCGTTCGGCAAATGGGATAACTGCTCTTTTATTCTTGTATGCAACTAATTCATCTGTGGTAACACCAACGATAAGTTTATCGCATAGACCTTTGGCGTTTTTCAATAGGTTTAAATGTCCTATATGGAATAAATCAAAAACGCCCGTTGTGTATCCTGTGATCATATACATATTTATCGGTGTAAAATAGGACTATGATATCAATGAGCCTCGATTTTGGCAAACAAAACTTCAATTGAGTAAAACAAAACAAGTC
>CALLFA010000026.1 GCA_937997635.1 uncultured Saprospiraceae bacterium
ATGGTGAAAACGTCTTGGTCTGTATCTGCTAATAATTCAATGTAATCAGAACTTAATATAACATCCGCAGACACACTTGTTGTTCCTTCATTTTCCGAGAAAACGCAATTGACTAGAGCTTGATACTTTGGTGAATCAACATCTTCATATGACTCTTTGATCCCCCAGCTACCAAATTGATTGTAGCCGCCGTGGGAAGAGAAAAGAGCAAACATACCTCCGTTTACAGTAGAATACCAGTAATTCATATACTCACAATAAAAATCTTGCATTCGTGGATTTCGATTCGCTTCAAGTAATTTTTCAACAAACACCGGATCATCATTATTTGGATAGTTAGCTACCAAATGTTGACCGCCTTCGTAGGCTATAAGGTCAAGTTCATTTGCATCTGCAAGTGCTTTGGCCTCATCCATCGATTGGTAAGATTCTGGAAGTGACTGTTCTAACAAGTCAAGTAATTGACTAACTGTCGCTGACTGTGACAATCCTGCATCTGCCAGATCATCGGCCACTGCGCCACCAAAATATGGCGCAATGGTCAATGCATCTGCAGTTACTTGATTGGGGTTAAATTCAATGTCATTAAATCGTTCGATGATAAAATTGTTGATGTAATTACTCACAGCAAAGCCAGGAAGTACTTTAATAAATCGGTCATCATCATTAAATTCATTTTCGAAAATATGGAAGACATCAGCTGATCGTTTTGCTGTAAATGTCCATGCTCTTTCCCAAGGCTCTCCTTCAAAGCCTAATGCCAGACCTTGTTCGCTAGCATAGGTATTTTGCGTGAAGATTTCATTCCATACTTCATTGCTGTATTCCAAATATATTTTTAAGTTGGGGTCAACATTATCTCTCAATAATCTTGCAAACTGTGTGATAAAATCATCACTGGCTTGGTGAGGCACATTGACCCAAAGGTCTTTTTGAAGTGCATTAGACAATTCAATTAAATACTCATAGGCGACACCATTTTCAGATGTTTGGGTATAATGAGACTGTAGATTGCGATCACCCCATTCTCTCACTTCAGAATTATTTGTTTCTAACCAATCCATAAATCGTATCACCTGAAAGTCATCTAAAAACTCTACTAAAGATGGATGAAACGGCTCTGTCTCATATACATTTTCGAATCCGGGCATGATGAATCTGATGTTGTGTACAGGGTCTGATGCAAGCGATTCTTCAATTTCTAAAGCAATTCCACCTCCGCTATTCTCTACTGTCACATAGGTGTCTACGGGGCATTGGAATGTGCCATTGGCTCCACCCCATAATCTGACTTGGCCTGTACCATCAATTTTTATTCGGTAGTTACCTTCTGGAAATATATTTTCCAATTCTCCAAAATAGAATAGTGTTCTGGCAGATTGTGCTGGATCTACACCATTGTTATAAGGGATTTCAATAGGATATCCATCTGGTCTAAGTGGTATCTCCACATCACTTTGCCAATCGGCGCCAGGAGCTAGATCATGAAAAATCCAATCTCTGGATTGATTCATGACATCTACAAAGACAAATTCTTCGCTCCAATCTTTGACAGCTGTCAAGTTGATTCCAACAGGTCGTGAAGCTTGTGCATTCATTACAGAAGCACAGATCATTAACACAGATAAGGTATAAAAGAGAGATTTTAAGGATATAGTTTTCATTTGAAAGGGTGTTTAAAATAACGAGAGGAAATGCTCTACACATGGAGTACGTAAACATCATCATATACCCTACTCATATCCATAACTTTATTTGAAATTTTTCTTTTGATTATCCTTCTTAGAACACTGCGAATGATTAGAAGTTTGTCCTTATTATAGCAATATGCTTGACTATAACATCTATTTCTTGGATATTGTCGTATCCATCTTAACTGTCATAAATTAGTCAACGATGAGATACCCTAAAAAAAGTGGGAGACAAGTAATTGAGTTTAAACATCTTTGAATTCCATACTTTTTGAAATAATTTTTAAATAGTAAATAGCATCAATTTGATTAATTTTCAAAATGAGTATACATACAATTCCAGATAAACGCATATCTTAATCATGCTACAAAATGTCCGATATGATCGACCAGACTAGCAAAAAATATCTATTAGAATAAAAATCAATAGAATCTAAGTGCTTTAACTTCATTCACCTTCACAGTTCACTCACAAAACACAATATGCTCGGAAAAGCTTCCACGTTATTCTTTCTGATCAATATAGGCATACTTAGTGCACAAGTAGATACACTATATAAACTAGATTTTACGGAAAACGCCTCTTCTCAGATCAAGTTTTCTGTCTATCTAGATTCTTTAATCAGCAATATGTACAAGAATATAGAGCTATCTGACAATATTGTCAACTCTTGTCTGCAGTTGATTGAAGAAGAAAAGGATCAGATTTCTGATTCGCTCCAAATGGAATTTATAATAAATCGCATTTATCTAGAATATAATAAAATTAAACCCATAGCTGCTTATCAAATCATATCTGAAGCATCAGTGGGATTGAATGAAATGGATATTACCACTGATCAAATTGCCACATTTAATTACCTAAAGAGCTTTACTGACATGAGTCTTGGAGATCTTGAGTCTGCACAGATTTCTTACTACTCCGAAATTGAACGTGGCAAATCGATACATGATTTTAAAACGGTTTATAGAAATCTATACTCATTGGCAATACTACTAAAAGAAGAAGGTAATTATGAGTCTAGCATTAAATTCTTAAATGAGTCTATAGAATATTGGGAACAAATTAAGGTCGAACCTTCAACTATGGCATTTACTCATATAGAGTTGGCAAATTCCTATATAGATCTGGAAAATTATGAAAAAGCTTTTGAACATTTAGCTAAAGCGGAAAAATTAGCAGATGATAACAAACTGAACATAATAAAGTCCGACGTCCTATACGCGAAAGGCTTTGCATATTATAGCAAGAATGATATAGCAAATGCCGAAAAAATCAATAAAGAACTAATTGAACTATCAAAAATTACAGATGACCCAAACCTTGCCTATAATCGTAGCATATTGCAAGCAGATATATTTGTTGCAAAAAAGGATCATAAGCATGCATTAGAAATTTATGATAAAATATTGGCGAGTACAGATTCCACTGAACTTACCATTAAAATGCAGACCTATGAAAAATCTTATACGCCAATGCAGCACTAAATGATTATGAATCAGCATTTTAAAGATTTAAGAGAATACAACTTGATAAGAAACCAAATTGATAATGATAAGAGAAGACAACAGACTGAATACCTCCGAACAAAATATAACACAGAACAAATGGCGAAAGCCAACGAACTACTATCTCTCGAAATAAACAAACAAAAGTTAGAACAAAGATTTTTACTTGCTGGGGTTATCATTCTTTTTGTCATACTTGGATTAATCTACCAACTTTTACGACAAAAGAAAGAATATAATCTGATGCTTGAGCACAAGGTAGCCGAACGTACAGATCAGCTTGAACATTCTAACAAGATTTTAATGGAAACAAATATGGAGCTAGAACGATTTGTTTTTATTGCATCTCACGATCTCAAGACACCATTAAATAACATTATAAACTTTACAAAATTATTAGAAAAAAGATTAAGCAATAGTGAAGATAAGGATACGCACGAGTATCTTTCTTTTATAAAAGAAGGTGGCATAAGACTAAACAAATTAATAAAAGATACTCTTGAATATTCTAAGCAATCCATGCAAGAAGATCAACAATTTGAGCAAATAGATTTAAATAAGCTATTAGAACAAGTAGAGCAATCAATCTCAAATTATATCCAGATCAATAATGCCAAAATAATTATACAAAATAACTTGCCAAAAATTGAAGCTCACCATTCTTCAATCGTCGTTCTATTTCAAAATTTAATCGAAAATGGAATAAAGTACAACGAATCAACAGAGCCTACAATAAACATTTACCACAAAGAAACAAATAGACACCACTCTATTTTCGTAGAAGACAACGGAATAGGCATTTCAGAAGAGTATCACGAAAAAGTGTTCACCATGTTTACGCGACTCCACAGCCACTACACCTACGAAGGAAGTGGCCTAGGTCTGTCTATATGCAAAAAAATAATGCAGAAAATGGGAGGTGACATTACTCTAATTAAAAACAATGATACAGGCAGTATCTTTGAACTTAAATTCCCATTGGATATCATATATACCCAACGGATTTGAGACTCTTCCTGTATAAAAAGATGAAAATCAAATCTTTCTCATGACCAACACACGATACCATTTGCATTAGATAAATTCTAATTATTAGTACACCCTTCTATGTAAACATGTAACGCAGTATTTGGTGGACAATAGAAATCAGATAACAATTCAACCGAATTACTCGCTTTTAAAATTACTGAGCCATTAGCTTGTACTGTTGCTGCTGATTTTATATAATCATCTGCCTCGTATAGTCCATCTATTATTTCATTCGAGTTTTGTACAATGATATCTTGACAAGGACATGGCGGTCCTTCTTGCAAACAAAGGTCATCAATAGCTATGTCGCCTCTAAAGACTGGTCCAGCATTTCCATCACAAGCAATAGCAATAATCTTAATTGCGATTAATGGATCTGTGAAACTGCATAAGGCAACTTCATGATCTTGCCAAAAATCACCTTGTTCGCCAGACAGTGAAAATACATTTGTAAAATTACCAGATCCAGCAGGCGATTCTATTTCTATGGATAGCGTACCTATACATTCTCCATAAAGGTGCGAGCTAAAATTCAAATATGGATTTGTAAGGCTACTAATATCAAACAAAGTAGAATAGACGTAAGCACTTTCTAAAGCTGCGGTTCCACTTGATTCAAAATACAAATATTCAGATGAGCCGTTATTTCCGGACGATGGTCCTGTACTAGGAGTACCAGTACCGCCACTGTCTACACTCCAGTGTGTTGCTAACCCTAGATCAGCTAAATCACCAAGCCAAGACTGTGGTAAGTAGCCATCTTCAAAATCAATACAAACTGGTGCCAAAGTCGGCGTGAAATTTGAGCATGATCCTGGATCTTGAATGCTTATCTGAAGAGAACAATTTGAATCGCTATCATCTGTTATTGTAATATTCAAATCACCACTACCAGCAGGTAAATTGTCAATATTTAATGGCCCTCCATAGTTAGCATTTACATTTACATCTCCAGAAATAGTATATGAATTGCCTAGGAGATAACCACTTGGTATAATGGACATAGAAAAAATATCATCACTGTTATCCATGGGCGTATTGTTAACGTCACAGTCGCTCACCATGAGTGCTGCACCAGCAATTGCGCATGACGAGCAGTCAACTCCATCAATGACACAAAGTTCGTCAATTGCTATATCACCTTGATAAGTTGGTCCTATTGAGCCATCACATGTGGTCCCTGTTATTTTAAATGCGACCAATGTATCGGCTAGGTTACACAATGGAATGGACTGTATTTCCCAAAAGTCTCCAACCTCTCCAGATTGAGAATAAATTGTTGTATA
This sequence comes from uncultured Saprospiraceae bacterium, assembly GCA_937997635.1. Taxonomy (GTDB): domain Bacteria; phylum Bacteroidota; class Bacteroidia; order Chitinophagales; family Saprospiraceae; genus CALFUK01. The sequence goes on from CALLFA010000026.1 coordinate 5,516, forward strand.
AATACCAGAATGTATAGGTGATTCTAACTCTACGGTGAGATTTCCAACGCAATCACCAGAGATATATGAAGCGAAACTTAACATAGGATTTGATAAGCCATTTACATTATAAATCGGTGTATATAAAACAGCAAACTCGCCCGCTGATAACGGATTACCAAAAGAACCAGATTCAAAGAAAATATATTTCTCACTATTATAGCCTCCTGGTGGTCCGGTATTAAAAGTAGCAGTAGGTCTATTTCTAATATTCCATTTTCCTGGAGCGCCATCGCTGTTTAAAACCACATCCCCATACCAAACTGATGGTAAAGGTGACTGTTCAAATGATTCACAACTAGGTGTTGGGTTTGGTGGAGTATCTGAGCAAGAACCAATATCGATGATATTAAAATTATTGATACAATTTGCATCATCATTATCTGTTATCGTGAGATTAAGATCACCAAAACCAGTGGGAATTTGAACACTTGTGCTTAAGCCATATACTCCAGAATCGGATATATCTCCACTTACTGTATACCCAGATCCCAACAAATTGCCTGTTGGGTCAAGAGAAACAATTGCGTAATCATCAGTTGGATTTGATGGAGTGCCATTATCCTCACAAAAGCTAGGAATGAATCCAGGATTTGAAATTGCGCACTCGGAACAGTCTGGACCTTTTTCTACACAAAAGTCATCGATCGCTATATCTCCACGAACAGGCACGCCACTACTTCCATCACAATGAATTACTGAAAACCTGAAACTGATCAATGTTTCTGTAACATCGCAAAGTTGGATGATTTGTGGTAACCAGAATTCTCCAATGTTGCCTGATTCGGTAAATATGTTAGTATAATTACCCGATCCTGCAGGTTCCTCAATATCTACCAATAGCGTACCAACACAACTCCCCTGCATATAGGTAGCAAAACTACACTGCGGACTGGAAATATTACTTATATCATAAACAGGTGAGTAAAGCATAAATGTATCAGAGACTTGTGCTGATGTAGCATCAAAAAATAAATAATACTCAGAATTATTCCCTGATACTGGACCAGTGTTATCAAAAGGATCTGAGGGACCTGAAATCACACTCCAGGAGGCCCATGTACTATTACCTATGCCATCAATATCACCAGTCCAGTTTGGCAACAACTGTCCATTTTCAAAATCATTACAATTAGGTACAACAAGCGGAGCATCAAAAGAACAACTCCCAGGATTATTAATCGTCATATTTAATGTACAATTCGGATCATTACTATCTGTGATTGATAGATTCAAATCAGTACTGCCAGCAGTAAGACCGCTGAACTCAACTGTATTGCCATACGTTCCTGTCGCGCTTAAATCACCTGTGATTGAATACGTATTTCCAAAATCAATAGCTGTTGGACTTATTGAAATATCATAGGTATCATCAGTAGAATTATTCGGAGTACCATTATTGTCACAATCAGTAATCACTATGCCTGCATCTAAAATCTCACATGGTCCACAGCTTGTATGATTATATTCTATCGTAAAATTAAACTCGTCTTCTGACCATCGATTATCCCATTCGATGTAATATGTATTTCCATTGTAGACTAGAAAAGAAGTTTCACTAGCATTTTTAAAAAAGCTTTGTGACTCATCTTTACATTCATCATCAGCTTGCGCATGCAAGATTAAATTTGTACAGTTTCCTTCATAGACCCATAGTCTGGTATCTGCACCACCTAAGCACGAACTGACCGTTACCGTTGAATTACAATTAGCGACAAACTTGTACCAATTGGAATGAGCTGCTGGAAAGTTTAGTGCACCATCGCCTGAATTCGGTCCAGGATCAACTCCCGAATAGGGTAAGCCTACCATATGCGCATCTTGACAATTATTAAAACTGACGCAACCAGACGGAATGTCAACTTGGGCTGAATCAGAGCAATTCGAATCGTTTGAATCTGTGACTATAATAGAAACTGTAGTTCCTGGAGTGAATCCATTTCCATTATTGTCTAAAATTAATGGTGTACCATAATTTCCAACTGCAGAAGTCGAACCAGATACAGTATACGCTCCAGTTAAATTAAACCCAACAGGGTTTATTTCGATCTGAAATATATCATCCGAAAAATCAACTGCGGTACCATTATTATCGCAGTCCAATAATACTGCATTTAAACCAACGATATTACACACACCGTTACAGCCACCTGTAACACATGATGCAGTTAAATATTTATCATAAATTAAAGCGCCAGGTAATGGTCCAAATCCATTATTAAAATTAATGCCAACACTATTTAGATGACAATAACTCATAATCGTACCACCATTTGGTGGAATAACAACATTTAAACTGTCATAACATGACCCTCTGCTACAGTCATCGATTCGCTCCATTGCAATGCCATCGTTGTCAATATCCCAAACGCAGTCATGCGAATGTCTACTACCAAAATTATGTCCTAATTCATGCGCAATGACCAATACATTCCAACTATAGGTAGGAAAAGGAACAACTGGAATTTTTAAACTTGCGCTAACACCATAAGGACCTGAACCACTTGGTGAATAGGTGTCACATAGCGCATCTACTTGAGCAACTCCTCCACCTAAGGGTCGAGTGCTTATATAATGTGCTAATCTTCCATTGTAATTATTCTGTCGCGAATGCGCAAAAGCGCGTAAGGCTTGAAAAGTATTGGAAGTTGTATCCAAAGGATTGGATGATGATGTCCATACAAAGGTTTCTGAAATCGCAATCGGGATAGACTCGTTTGCATATAAAATGGAGACTTCATTAAAAATATCAGCAAGCCAGTTTTCTAAGTTTGTAACTGATGATCCAAAATCCTGATAGGTAGCAAAATCGGCTTCAAAAAATATCTCTACACAATCAGAGGACTTTTTTTGGTATGAATCTGTATGTGCTCTGGAATTATTATGATCTTCTGATCTAAAATTCGCTGCATTTGTATCACAAGTAAAATCGAATTTATCTACTGCATCTGCAATGAAATGCCCTTCATAAGTATTCTCGTTCAATTTATTTATTTCATAGGTACCATTATCGTCAGTGATGTACGCTTTTAGTCCATTTTTTGAGAAAGAAAAAGCAACATGACTATTTGCATTTCCATTTATATAACCGTGATAAAATTTTATATCAGGGGCAGATTTTTCCAGACCATCTGAAGTAATTAACCGATAATTATCTGCAAAGATGTTAACTGCTTGCAGCATAATTATATCATTACCAAAATTAATGCGGAGCAACTCACTATTTTCTTTCTGAATAAATGTAAGAGCATCAGGTAATATTTCATAATACTCAGCTTTAGAAACATATCTACTTTGTACTGCTATCTCAAGGTCTTTTTTTTCTAGTATGTTTAGATCAGAAACCTGAATCCCTTGATTAATTTTCGAATCAATTTGATCTTTAATGATTTGAGAAAAAAGATTAAAAGTGAATAAAAAGCAGAGTAGTGTGAGAGTAAATCGTATCATTTTTCAGTGCGTTTTGTTCAGACAGGTCATTCTAAAAATAACATAATGTTTGAACATGAGAAATATATAAAATGCTTTTCATAAAACAGTACATGTGTAAAAAGTAAAAGGGTGATTAGACTAAAAAGATATTTCATTGTAGAAAGTTTAATTTAATGAGAATTAAACTAATTAGATAATTTCTAATCGATATTGGGGTATACCCTAATTTAGTCTAATTAAGCAACCAATTTTTTCAAAAAATAAAATTAATCCGACACTTTTATCGTTGGGACTTCTTAGATCAACCTTACATCATTTTGCTCTATTTCATCATAATGTTCTATTTCATTATTATAAGATTCATGAAGATTTCTTACTTACCTTATTCTATTTCAATAATCTTAATGTTATCAAATAAATGTGTACCTACAGATGAGCCGACCCAAAGCTCCAGATAAGAGGTGCCAGTAATATTTTCGTCAACATCAAACTCTAAGATATGGTCTTCCCAATAAGGTCTATGTGCCATTAATTCAGAGGGAACAACCAATATGTAGGGATCTCCTGATTGCTGTATTCTAACATGAAAACTTTCTGCATCAACAGATTTTGCTCGTATAATTGCTCGATATCTTTTCGAAGCTTCAAGTGGAATCTGTAATTGACCGAGTTCTACCCGCCAAGTTGAAGGATTAAAATCTACCACCTCTATTTGAGCACTTTTCTGCCCTTCATATGAATCGTTATTGTTGATTGAAAAATTAACCTCATAATCGTCAGAATCTCGATTTTCAAAATACCACGAGCTAAAGTCACTTTCAAAGCTAGAGTTGGTAGTACCATTAACATAGCATTCTCTTATTTGTGCAATGAAGTTACTAGATTGTTTGACTTCAAATCCTTGACCTAATTCGACTTCAATCGCACCTCTAAAGTCCACATCTCTATTCGTAAGTACCTGACCTGCTGCAGTGACTTGCTCATTGATGTAGGTTCCATCTGGGATATTAGGACTATCCACCAATGCTTGAGCGTAGCCTCCGCAATTGTCACAGTCTGGGCAATCTGTATGACCACATGGCAATACCAACACATTATCTTTAAGAATAGATGGACCATTTTTATATTGTACACTATACGATCCCGGGCCTACAACATCTGCGTCAAAATTAAAACTACCATCTCCATTGTCCGTAACCCCAGGTCCAGAAAATATTCCTCCTCCTACAACACCTGGATAAATGTTTCTATACTCACCTCCATTTTCACAAGCCTTGAAATCAAGTACAAGGTCATTTTGACTAAACGCTTGGGTATGAATTCTAATTTCTGAAAACCCCACACAGGCACCTCCATGATTACTCAATGCAGTTATATTTAAATGTCTTGCTGAGACACCTTTTAAGTCAACACTTAGCTGACCTGGATATTTGCCTGAGTAATGAGCTTTAGGAATGGTAAATGTGTCTACAGTCGTCCAATTTGTTCCATCCATTGATGTAGAAAATACTGCTTCCCTTATACCACTTTTGATAAATGACGGATGGCTCAAATTCCATACTTTAATGGCATAGATATTATAGACAAACCCAAGATCATAATGGATCCAATGACTGTCACCCATGGCGGCTTGCGGATTTAAAGTCGTGTTACAGCTCATCCAACCGTCTGTCAAATTAGTGGTATGTCGATCTTCAGCACATTGCGATAAAGCAACGTGAACAGACACAACTAGTGACATCAAGAGCAAGCATAGTTTAATACATTTCATTTTATTCTGTTTAAATCTCAGCTAATCGAATTAAGCGTTAATAAATCCAATGGGGTAATTTGAACTGGTGGAATCATAAAATTCTCCAAGATTTGGAAATATACTATTCAAGTCTGAAGGCGATACACCAAACCATTTTGCCACTTCTCCAAAGTATTCATCGGTCGATAAACTTGGGATAAGAACTCCCCCACCTACATCAATGGGAGAATCCGCTTCTAAGCTTGGATAGCTGCCAAATATTTTACCCCCATTCAATAAGTTTTGGCCTCCAAAAACCATCGAATTTCCACCCCAAGCATGATCCGACCCATTACCATTCCAGCCAAGTGTACGACCAAATTCGCTGATTACCATTGTCAGTACATCATCCTGTTTGCCGACTAAATCTAGTCCCGCCATAAAAGAGCCAATAGCTTGTGATAGTTGAGACAACATGCCGGCTTGCGTTTGTAAAAGTTCATTGTGATGATCCCAACCGCCAAAGACAACATAGAACACTTGACGTTTGAATCCGAGCACGCTATGTACATCGATTGTCCTAGCGATGGTTTCCATTGCTGATCCTAGATAACCGCCTGGGAATAGTCCTGGTGTAAACGCTATTGCATTTGATAAGGCATCTTGAAATTGAACATGGGCATCACGTGCACCTTTTATCACATCAATGTAAGTTTGTTTGAATATATCCTGGTATTGGTGTGCTATTAAACTATCAATTGTTCTGGTTCTTATCTCAGAGAGGATAAAATTTGATTGGGGATTATAATCTGCTATTCCTACCGAGCCAGTGCCTGGTGACATGGAATACTCCACAGTATTGTTACCTGTCTGAAAAATATTAGGCCCATTCATAGACAAGTTCATCGAAATATTCTGGTTGCTATTGCATGAGCCTATGATGTCTGCCATTTTACCAGCCCAGCCTACAGAACTTCTTGCTGAAGGAATGCCCGTTTGCCACTGCTCAATCTGATCGCTATGTGAATACAGTCCGAGTGGCACATCAATATTATTGAGGACTTTATTTTTATCGGTTGTCGTATTGAGCAATGTGCCAACGTTAGTCAGCATCGCAGCTCTATTTTGATCAAACAAGTCTCGAATTTCTGTCATGCTTGGATGGACTGCAAATTCTTTAGCTGGATCGCTTGCCGTATTTCTTTTTAGCTGTAACAAATTTGACCGCGGAATTGCCAAACCGCTTCTGGTTGTTGCATATTCAGTATACTTCATTTGCTCATGTGGAATCAGCATATTGTACGAATCTGATCCACCTGCAAGAAGGATGCAAACGATGGCTTTGTACTCATTGCCAGTGGCTACTGATGCATTACTAATTGCCGCGGCATTTAATGCTTTAAAATTCAATAGCGTATTCATAAAGGTCAAATACCCCAATCCTGCACAACTGGCTTGACCTAGAAATTGTCTTCTACCTATATCTTTGATACTGTCTTTCATAATTATTGTCTTTAACGGAGGATACCAAAATCAGGGCTTATTAACATAAAATACATCCCATTCTCGACCCTCCATCGTTGATAATACTCTTGATGCTGAACAGAATTTATATCCAATAATGCACGCCTGAATAATCGTCTAGATGTATCCGACAAATCGCCATTTGTAAAACGCATATCCATCCAATTTAAATAGACTTCTGGATCTTCAATCAATGGGTAAAGCCCTTGCTTGTCCCACGATACAGTATTCGAATTTCTTTGGTTAAACATAATATTACCTACGGTAGTCAACCTATCCATATAATTCATATAACCAACACTAGTCCTGCTACTGTGCAATTGAAATTCTGGGGCGACTAGTCCTTCATTAGCTATTGGACCAAAGGGTGTATGCGTAGGTAGCCAAAAGTTAAAAACGGAAGGAGCCGCTAATATATCTTGACCAACATCTGTATACAATTGAGCCGCCTGGTTCCAATATGTGTCACTTGGAGATATTTTATCAATGGTGCGCGTAAAATGAAGAAGACGCAAAAAGGGTTCTTTCAGTTTTGCATTCTCATCATTGTCTTGATAGCTACAATTTCTGGCTTCTTCATCCAATAATATTGCTTTAATAACAGCTTCCATATCTCCACGGACTCCTTGGCCATTGTTGTTAAATACAGTAGCAACTCTAGCTATATATGCTGGTGAAGGATTTGATTTGACCATTCGTTGTATGAGCAGATGGCTTATAAATGGTCCCACATTTTCGTGGTTAAAAATGATGTTTATGGCATCTTGTATTTCAACTAATCCAGACGAATTTGCTTCTACAATTTGGTCCCCGAATATCACTTTGTCTCCATTTTCATGCTGGTCCTCATCTTCATTGGTGTTAGGGTCATCTGTATCAAACATAATCATGGGCACTGTAAAGTCTGCGTACCAGTGTAACAGACCAAATCGAGGCACAAAATTACCGTAACCTATATCAAACGTTGCCCCATAGCTCAGTCCGGTAAATACTTTTGCCAGCTCTCTGATGTCGTCTTGACCGTAAGTTGGAATCCAGTCCCCATTGCCATCAACTTTTCGTGACCCATCTAGATTGAGTTCATACAAACCAATCGTGAATAACTGCATGATTTCACGTGCATAATTTTCATCAGGATGAATGCCTTGGGAAAGGTCGGTCTTAGGATTATTTACATAAGTCAGGAAATGGCCCATCGTTGGACTTAAGGTTATATCATAGAGAAGATCTTCAAAGTTCCCAAATGCGTGTTCCATTAAAATGTCATAAAAAGAGGAGAGGCTATTACCATGGTTACGTAAAAAGCCAACTCTGGAAACAACCATTATTTGTGCCAAAGCATTAGCGACTTTATGTCGCAATAAATCTTCATTAGTCATTTGTGTGTCCCAAAAGGCATAATTAAAAAACAGCCAATCTGGATCTCGGATATAGTTCGTAGAGTCTCCACCATCTGCAATCAGAATACTATCGTTTATCCCACCGACAATGTCCATTGATGCCGGCAGAATATAAGAAGGAGGGAGCGCTATTTGGTAGTCAATCCAGTTTTCTATACCCATTGCTACGACATCATCTATATGTCTTTTTTCATATCCAATACTTGCTTGACTAAGAAATCGTCCTGCTTGATAGTGTTCGAAATTTAGTCCTTTACCATTGAGGGTATTGATTGCCAAGGCTGGGTCTTGCCACATCGTGGGAGCGTAAAACTCATCACTTGAATTGACAACAACCCCATTAGATTGTCCTGAGCCAATATAGTCTGGATATGGTTGTGCAAGGATATTAGATCCGGCAAAAAAAGCAAGAGCCAAAAAAAGAAGACATCTCATCATATAGATTCTTTGATTGAATAATTTGAAGTAGTAGATGTGATTATAATATATCTCTGAAGGAGGTCAGAGAAATGAATTTGCTTTAAGGTATAAATTTAAAATTGATCTGCCTAATAAAGGATAATGATGTGTCTTGGAAAACAACTGTCATGTAAGGAATCGTTCAAATGCGCATTTGAAACAACTCTAGTATGAACCTTGATATACAATATAAATACTTTAGTGAGATAAACCACTCCATTTTGGAACATCAAATTTTTTCCATTCATCTCTACCTTTTAAGGCTAATTGTTGGTTATCATATTTGCTTTTAAAGTCAGGGTATAATTTTTCAAATCTCCAATCATAATAACCCCAATTCTTATCATTTGGATTTTCTTTGTTGTATTTTTTCAACTCATCAACTTTTAGAGGATCACTAAATTCCAAATAAAAAAAATCTAACATAGCTTACTTCGATGTTCGAAAAAGAATTCAATCATTTGTGGAGTATTATTAATTCCTTTTCAATACTTACAATACCACAGTTATATAAAGGTCGATATAATATATCCACATCAAATTAACCCCATCTCCATAAACCTAATATCTTAGTAGTATCAATCCACATCAAACCAAATAACACATGAAAATTGGCATTCCCATAGAAATCAAAAACAACGAAAATCGTGTTGGCATGACTCCAGCTGGCGTCAAAGACTTGTACAAATTTGGGCACACCATCTACGTACAGAAAGATGCTGGAAAAGCAAGTGGCTTTTCTGATAAAGACTATAAAGACTCTGGTGCAAAAATCGTGAAGACCATAGAAGACGTCTACGCCAAAGCAGACATGATCATCAAGGTCAAAGAACCTGTAAAAAAGGAGTATCCATTAATCAAGGAGGGCCAGATTCTATATACGTACTTTCATTTTGCCTCACACAAACCCTTGGTACAGGCAATGAAAAAAAGAAAAGCAGTTTGCATTGCCTATGAGACAGTAGAAGAGGAAGATGGATCTCTACCTTTACTAGTACCGATGTCTGAAGTTGCTGGTCGAATGGCCATACAGCAAGGTGCTAAATATCTAGAAAGACCCATGCTTGGTAAAGGCATCCTTTTAGGAGGTGTGCCTGGAGTACCTCCTGCCGACGTGTTGATTCTTGGTGGCGGGATTGTTGGCACACAAGCTGCAAAGATGGCAGCAGGTCTAGGAGCAAATGTTACTGTAATGGATATCAATCTACAAAGGCTCCGCTATTTATCAGATGTCATGGCTCCTAATGTGACTACCTTATATTCTAATGAATACAATATTCGGAAGATGGTCCGCTACGTTGATCTTGTTGTTGGCGCTGTACTCATTCCAGGCGCTAAAGCTCCGCAGTTAATAACTCGAGACATGCTTAAGATAATGGAACCAGGGACAGTATTAGTAGATGTCGCTGTGGACCAAGGGGGATGTATCGAAACGTGTAAGCCGACAACGCATGCAAAACCTACATTTGTCATTGATGATGTGGTGCACTACTGTGTTGCCAATATGCCTGGAGCTGTTCCTTACACTTCGACAATTGCATTGACGAATGCGACCTTCCCGTTTGCACTTCAATTGGCCAACAAGGGATGGAAAAAAGCTTGTCATGACAACCCAGTTTTGAGAAAGGGACTAAATATGGTAGATGGTCATATTGTGTATGACGCTGTGGCAGAAGCATTTAATATGAAAAGTTCTGATGTCAATTCTTTCTTGTCATAAATCTGTTTTCATATGAATTGTCACTCATTGTAATAATCAAACTTTGATTTAAAATGAAAGTGTACGCAGTTGCGTTATCTACTTGAATATTTCAAATCAAATCAAAAAATTAAATACTATGGCAATTATGAAAGTAATTGAAGTCTTATCAGAGTCTTCAGATAGTTGGGAAGATGCAACGGCAAAAGGTGTTAAAAAAGCTGGCGAATCTTTAAAGGGTATAAAATCGGCATTTGTACAAAGTCAAAGTGTGACAGTCAAAGATGGCGAAGTTGATAAATACAGAGTGAATCTAAAAATCACTTTTGAAGTGAAGTAATCTGTGGAGAATAGGGCAAGAGGAACGGAGTCCTTTGTCTCAGGTTTCAGCCAGGTGGTGGATACCTCTTTCAATATACGGCAAAAAGGAACGGAGTCCTTTGCCTCAGGTTTCATCCAGGTAGAAGATACCTCTCTCGATTTAACAAAAAAAGAATACGGCAATGGGTCATGACCCATTGGATCGAATTCAAAAGTATTTCAAACAGAAAAAGCTTGCTCAATTTCTTGAGCAAGCTTTTTTAAATTTATAAACTATAGGAGGATTTATCCTTCTAATTTAAATCTTACTGGGAGTGTGTAAAGCACCTTCACATTTTTCCCTCTCTGCTTACCTGGCGTCCACTTCTGAGGCAGATTATTCATGCCTTCAACAACACTCAATGCTGCACCTCCACAACCTGCACCAATATCTCTAACGATATTTGCTTCCGTTACAGAGCCATCTTTGGCAACAACGAACTGTATGACACACATGCCTTCCACACCATTTTCTCTAGCGATTGCTGGATACTTTAGGTTCTTATAGATATACTGAAGCATTTTTTGCTTCGCACATTCTTCCTTTGCCTTATTATCGCCGGGCTCATTTTCACAACCTGGAAAACGAGGCATCTGCTCCACTACTTTGAATATTTCATCAACCTCCGGCTCTGGCGGTGGCGGTGGTGGAGGAGGTGGCGGTGGTGGAGCTTCTTCTACTACTGGTTCTGGTTCTTCCATTACCGTTTCTTCTTCAATATCCTGATCCACAAATTCCGGCTCATCTTCTTCTTCGATTTGCTCTTCTGGCACCTCTTCGATCACCGGTGGTGGTGGTGGAGGTGGTGGCGGTGGTGGTTCTGCAGTTCTAGGAGGTTCGATCTCGATCTCCTCATCCAACTCCAAAGCATCTTCCGGAATAAATACTGCATCTTCATAAGTTGTCCAACTGAATGCGAACAATGTTAATGCAAGTGCTGAAGCAATTCCATACATCAATAAAGTCCTTGAGAACTGAAATCCATTTACATCTGGATATTTAGTCCGACTTTTTAAAGGAGAACTCCATACTTTATCCCGATACTTTTCAGTCAAATCTTCATTAGAACGGCTTTTGAAGATACTTCGTAAAATAAATATTACGAGTATGGTAACAGCAATTATAGCTAGGGCTGCTAGCATTGTTTGCGAACCTGTTAACGAAACATCAATCATAACTTCAAGTTTTCTAATTTTTTTATAACATCAACCCCTCGATTGAGCGTATAATATTAGCAATTATATCAAGAAAGTCAAAATGACAATCTGTAAAAAAGCAATCCATCGCACATTCTTTTTAAATCCTTTGATTTAAGCTATCTTTTGGGGTTAAAATGGTCTTATTCTAACAATAATTGTATGCTTATTTGTGCAACAGCTTGAAAAGTACCACGCCTATTGTAGTGCCCAATACATTTGCAAACATATCCAGAAGGTCAAACTGACGATCATGAGTCCAAAAATGCTGGATCACTTCAAGCAACACGCCAAGTCCAACACTCAATAAAATCACGATCATTACCTGCTCAGTCTCCATCTTTCTGTCATTTCTTTTCGAAAATCCATACAAAAGCAAATAACTGTGGATCATATAAACGATCAAATGACCGACTTTATCAACATTCCAAAGCTCTAGAAACGATGTTGATCTGACTGTTTCTCCTGGTAAAACCGACAAAATGACAATGACAATAGTCCAAATAAGCGAGGGTAGAAATCCGTTGAAACGACCCTTAATCATACGATCTACTGTTATTGATGCAAAAGAAGTTAAATTTGGTGTACGGCATTTGTTTAAGAATGTACCTGAAAAGGTAATAATTTCGTTGTAAAACTGTCTTTAACAGAATAATGGATATATACTCACAACGGTCCAGATGGAAAATTTTATTAGCACTAGCTGCTATAGCTTTTATGTCGTTCATATTGATCTATACCTGGAACATCACGTCTAGATTGGCTGAGAGGGAAGAGGCCACAGTTGATATGTTCAAGCTAATCAGCGAAGAATTGCACAATGGTGAGGTTGATGATCAAGATATCACTCTATTATCTTTACTGATGGATAGGGTCAATCATGTTCCGGTTATATTAGA
>CALLFA010000027.1 GCA_937997635.1 uncultured Saprospiraceae bacterium
AGGAGAACCGTCAACAAGTTATTTGGAAAAAGCAATGTCGAAGGAGATGTTAAAAGCATATGTCAGTTTTCTGGATAACATTACAGATAAAAATGTCCAAGACACCTATAAAATGGAAGTAAGGTTAAAAGATGTCAACGGAAATACCAGATGGTTTGAGTGGTCTTGTATGCCATATGAATGGTCAGATAATTCAATAGCTTCATTTATTCACTTTGTTCAAGAAGTAACCTACCTAAAAAGTACTCAAGTAGAGTTAGAAAATCAATACAAATTACTTAACAATATAACTGCCATCAGCCCTTTTCATACCTTTTTGTCAGAAGCCAATACACACAAGCTGATTTATAATACTGGTACATTTTTGAAAAGTTTGGGATATGGTAGTCTGGAAGAATTTCCTGGAGAAGAACCGTTTCAAATCATTCGGAAAATAATGCCTCCTGAAGAGTTTACTGTGTTATTTGAAACGATAAACAAATGCTCTAATCAAAAAACCAATGACACCGTTGCGATAGATACGAAAATTTACGATAGCAATGGCATGGTTCGCTGGTTTAAATGGTCGATCAAGCCTTTCGAGAGGACTCCAGATGGCAATGTTAAATCTATAATCCATTTTCTTAATGAATTCACAGAATTAAAAGAAAATCAACTCAAATTGCAAATGATAAATACGGAGTTGGAAGAATTTTCTTACGTCTCTTCACACGATCTTCAGCAACCTTTAAACACCTTGCAATCATCACTTAAAGTATTAATGAATGAGCTAAAAGAAGTTGAGGATGAATCCATTGTCAAGAACTGTCTCAATATAATGTCTAAGACCACGACTTCAATGAAACAAAACATTAAGTCCATTCTTGATTACTCAAAGGTGAAATCGGACATCAGTTTCCAAAAAGTAGACTTGAATGAAGTATTAAAAACTGTTATGAGAAATTTGGCATCCATCATCGATGAATCAAAAACTGAGATTATATGCAAAGATGCTCTCCCATTTATCAAAGGTGACTCCCATCTGATAAGTCTTGTATTCCAAAATTTGATATCCAATGCCATAAAATTCCAATCTACAGGCAATCAAGCCAAAATAGTCATTTCACATGAACGATCTTCAATCCATGAAATCATCCATTTTACAGATAATGGTATTGGTATTTCAAAATTGCAGCAGAGTCGGATATTCACATTATTCCAACGCTTACATGAAACCGAAGAATATGAAGGAAGTGGTATCGGACTCGCACATGCTAACAAAATCATGAGGATACACACTGGTAAAATTGAAGTCAATTCGACCTTAGGTGAAGGGAGCACCTTTTCTTGCCATTTTATTAGAGGTGTCTCTTAGTCAACACATCTCTAATACTGGTCTTTTATCAACTAACATGCTAAACTACACCACTTAGCCAAAAATGGTATTATCCACATACAAATGAAGGTCAATTCACTTGGATCACCTCAAAAACTGTCTACAAAATCTCTACATCGATACTACAAAACAAACAACAAACGGTGTTTCCGACTTGATCTATTTAAATAAGGATATAACTTTACCGAAACACAAGCCTTAAACAATGTTTAAAAACACGTACCTAATTGATGATGACGTTGACACACTTTATCTGCACCGTTATTTTCTAAATGAGTACAACTTCTTTGAAAACTTATTGGAATTTCAAGACGCTTCAAAAGCTATGAAATCGCTCTTAGTAGATGATACAGGTGATAAAAATCTCATTTTACTTGATCTAAATATGCCGATTATGTCTGGTTGGGAATTCGTAGAGATGGTCTGCGCAGAATTGAAGCCCAAACAATTGGAAACCACCTATATAGTGATTGTATCTTCTTCTTGCAATCCGAGAGATATCTCAAGAGCAAATGCTCATCCCTATATTTCTTCTTATATCGAAAAGCCTTTTCTACCTCCTGATATTGAATTATTATTAGAAAGACTAAGAAACATACAGCAAGTAAAGAGTGTGGCCTGATCCTATTAGGCAGTGAAGAGTTTTAAAAAATTCGCTTCAATTACCTATAGTGCTGTACTCTGTTTTAATCTGAAGACTGCATATTATCGAACAAAAAATGGTGAAATGTATAATGTCCTCTTAATAGATGATGATAAGAATCAGCTATTTCTAAATACAATTTTATTGTCTGAAGAAAACACGATTCAAAACGTCAAAACCTTTCAAAATCCATTACACGCATTAGATTTTTTGAAGCAAAATTTTAATCCCAAAAACCACATCATTGTTTTAGATATCAACATGCCTCAAATGAACGCATGGCAGCTTTTAGACAGGTTTAATACTGATCTAGATAATAAAACACTTAATAACCTGAATCTCTTTATCGCTTCACACTCTGCAAATCCAAAAGATATTGAAAAGGCAAATAAGCACGATCTAGTCTATAAGTATATTGATAAATTTGAATTAGTCGAAGAAGTTGCAAATTTCGCCAAAGTAAAGATGCCAAAAAGACTCTCCGCTTGATTTGTCTTTTATTTACCTAAATAGCTTGTCACTACAGGAACAAGCTTGTCTTTATCAATGAATTTTGTTACTAATTTATGTTCTTTTGCAGCATTAATATCCTTAGGATTAGAAGAAAAAGAGGCAACAAATAATTTAAGATTATCCTTCTTCTGAGAACTGCATTCTGAATTTATTGCATCTAAAAAATCCCATGCATTCATTTGTGGCATGTTAATGTCAACAACCACAATATCATTAGAAACATCATTTTTTTGTTTAATGTGCTGTAAAGCATGCGATGGACTATCGAACGTTTCAATCTTTTCAAAAACGCCCTTTTCCGAAAATAGGAGTTTATTCAAATAAAGCTGATTTTGATCATCATCAATTAGTATAAGATTATGCATTCTTAGTTTTTCATCTTTTGGATTATGGATTTGATGTTTGACTCGCAACTAACTTTCGATTTTTCTTTTCATAAAACTCAATCTTTAATCTCTCGATTAACAACTCTATATCGTCAGTTAGAAATGGCTTTTCTATAAAGGTGAAAATATGAGGATGTTCATTTGCTCTTGAAATATCTCGAGGATTACTGCTTGAAGAAACAATAACAATGGTTGTTTTATCTAATTGGTCTTTGCTCAATACAGAAGACAGCTTATCAACAAATTCCCATCCAGACATCGTGGGCATATTTAGATCTAAAAGAACCAGATTCTGGTCATTGGAAAAATCTTTCGCTAAAACTGTTAATGCTTGATTCGCATCTTGAAATTCTAGTAGATTATCATAAAACCCATAGTAATCTAAAAAATGGCGATGTAAAAATAACGTGTTAGGGTCGTCATCTATAAGCAGAGTGTTATTAATCATGGTTGGGTGCTTGTGCGCTTAAATTAACTTATACTATTGTCAAAGTCAAAGTCTTACAGCGTTTTCTTACCTAAATGAGGCTGATATGTAGTCTATATGTAGTCTATTTGTAGGTTGTATTAATTCACATTCTGCAAACTGTAAACCAGTCCTATACTAGTCCTTGTCCAGTAGACAATGTCAAGATGATATCTGAGCCAATTACAACTGATGCAGGTTAACACATGCAGGTTAACACATTGTTATGATTGGATAATAAGGATTTGGTGCAGTATTTTTTGAGGCGGTCTTCGTACAAGCAATGTTATTGTAAACCAAATAAGTGTAGCGTATAGACTACACTTTATATGTTTTCCACTTTCCAAACCGGAGATACAATAGCGACAAAATTGTTATCGCTAACCAATAAAAAATCTCGACTGACCACGCCCATTCGAGCGAAAGCTGGTAGACATTTATAATCAGATGAGCACCAATGAGGTAAAACACCACCAGTCCTGTCTGAATATACATGCCAATCAGTGTAGCACCAGTCCCCATTAATCCATTGATCACTATACCTCCTATGGAGAATATGAATATAATTCCAGTTAAGACCCAAAACAATGGACCTGAATCTTCAAACAGACTCATATCCTCAGACCCAAAAAGAGGATACAAGCAGTATTCTGGGAAAAAGATGATTGGCAGGGAAATCAGCATACTCAAGCTAACAGACAGTAGACTTGTTTTTTTGATAATATTAAATACATTTTCATATTGACCCTGGCCCATAAAATTACTAACCATCGTATTAATCCCCGAAGAAAAGCCCCAACATGGAATGGATAAAATCAAGTACACATTTCTGATAAGATTTGACATTTCTAGTTCACGCAAACCCAAATTCTCAATCATTGAAAAAAAGATAAACCAACTCCCTATACCAACAACAGATTGGATCACAATTGGAATAGACAACTTGAACGTACTCCAGATATCAGAAAAGTCTGGTCGCAAATTTTGTATTATGTTGAATTCGCGGAACGCTCGCTGATAAATCATGTAGACGACAAACACAATGAAAGCAGCTATTTCAGCAATTGTACTTGCCCAGGCAGCACCTGTGATTCCCATTTCAGGCAAACCAAACCTTCCAAAAATCAAACAATAATTGAGAACTAAATTGATGACGACTAGCAGTAATGTGTCCCAAATAATGAAGGAGGTTCTTGCTATGCCCGTATAGAGACCTATCATAGCCAAACCAGTAAAGCTAAAAAACACCCCATACGATCTCGGATAGATGTAATCCAAACATTTGGCAAGTATGTCTTCATTAGAGACAAAATAAGCGAAGAATGAATCTGCATAGTATTGAATAAAAAAGAACACCAACAGAGCAAATAGTAATTCCAAATAGAAAAGACTAACTGCGCTTTTGCCAATCCCATCCTCATTATGCTCACCAAATCGCCTCGCAATGATGATCTGGCCACCCCTACTGAATGAATAGCCAATCGCAGCTATAATCAGATAGAAAACACCAATGATACCAATGGAAGCAAACTCCAAAGCGCTTTTATGGTATAAGAATACATTATCAGTAAGCACGACAACATTTTGAGCTGCACTCGCCAACATTATTGGGATAGATAAAGTTAAAATTTGGCTATAGGTGCTTCGCAGTTTCAAAAATCGATGATGGTTTTTAAATAACTAGTCAGGAATAATGTTAATTTACAGTCATACTTTAAGTACAAATATGAAGCATTTTAAACAGACTCTCTACATTTGTTTGGTATTAACAATTTTAATCTCGTGCAAAACGAAAGAATCAATTCTGCCAACCGTAGATATGACGAAAACTGATATGGAAAATCCAATAAAGCGTACAACACCAATAGCAACAAAAGAACCTAAGTCAATGGTCACACATGGACATGAGCGAATAGACAATTATTATTGGATGAGACTGACAGATGAGCAAAAATCTGCAGAAACTCCAGATGCCCACACTCAAAAAGTATTAGACTACCTGAATGCAGAAAACGATTACAGAGAAAAAGAAACAGCACACCTCGATAAGTTTGAAGACAAGTTGTTCGATGAGATTGTGGGGAGGATAAAGCAAACTGATCTGTCTGTACCTTATAAATACAATGGCTACTATTACATCTCAAAATATGAAGAAGGTAAAGAATACTCTATTCTCACCAGAAAGAAAGAGTCTCTTGAAAGTAAGGAGGAAGTATACCTAGACATGAATAAATTAGCCGAAGGACACGCCTATTACAACATCAACAATACAACCATCAGTCCTGACAATAAATTACTTGCCTATTCTGAAGATACAGTAAGTCGTCGAATCTATACAATAAAGTTTAAAGATCTGGAAAGTGGTGAATTGTTGAACGATAAAATCGAAGGAGTCAGTGGATCTGCAGTTTGGGCCGATGACAACAAGACTATTTTTTATGTAAAGAAAGACCCTGTCACTTTGCGTTCAGAAAAAGTATACAGACACACCTTAGGAACAAGTCAAGAAGATGATGTCTTAGTGTTCCATGAGAAAGACGAGACCTTCAATGTCACCATATACAAAACAACTTCTCGAAAGTTTATCATGATATTTTCAGGACATACATTGACATCTGAATATCAGTATTTATCGGTCGATAATCCCAAAGGAGAATTTCAATTATTTGAACCTAGAGACATGGCAGGTAAACACGAATACTACTTGAGTCACTATGGCGATCATTGGTACGTGCGAAGTAATGAAAATGCGCCAAACTTTAAATTAATGAAAACTCCTCTTAAAAAAACATCAAAAGACAATTGGAGTGAAGTTATCGCTCATAGACCTGAAGTATTCCTTTCAAGGATGACTCCATTCAGAAACTATATGGCGTTGAGTGAGCGAATAGATGGAATTACAGAATTGCGTATAAAAACATGGGAGGGTGATACAGACTATTATATCGAATTGGATGAGTCAGCACATTTGGTCTATCCATCAACAAATTTAGATTTCGATACAGAGACTATTCGAATTGGATATCAAAGTATGAAGACGCCCAATTCCATCTATGATTACAATATGGATACCAAAGAGCGAGTGCTTTTAAAACAATCTGAAGTCGTTGGAGATTTTACTTCATCAGATTATAAAACAGCTCGGATCATGGCTGAAGCACGAGATGGTGCCAAAGTACCTGTCTCCATTATTCATCACAAAAATACACCTATCGATGGCTCAGCACCATGCCTACTCTATGCTTATGGTTCATATGGAAGTAATATGGAACCGTACTTCAGCTCGACAAGGTTAAGTCTGTTGGATCGAGGTTTTGTTTATGCCATTGCGCACATCAGAGGCGGTCAAGAAATGGGTAAACATTGGTATGAAAACGGAAAATTACTAAAGAAGAAAAATACTTTCTATGATTTTATAGATAGTGGTAAACACCTAATCAAAGATGGGTATTCCAATGAGGATAAATTATTTGCAATGGGTGGTAGTGCTGGTGGATTACTGATGGGTGCCATCATGAATATCGAACCAGATTTATGGGAAGGTGTTGTTGCTGCTGTACCATTTGTGGATGTCATAACCACGATGTTGGACGAGACAATTCCATTGACAACATTCGAATGGGATGAGTGGGGAAATCCAATCAATGAAGAATACTATCACTATATGCTATCGTATTCACCGTACGACAATGTTGAAGCGAAAGATTACCCGACGACTTTGGTGACAACAGGGTTATTTGATTCTCAAGTACAGTATTGGGAACCGGCTAAATGGGTCGCGAAATTGAGAGAATTAAAGACTGATGACAACCCATTGTATATGTATTGTAATATGGATACAGGTCATGGAGGAGCATCTGGCAGATTTGCAAGACATCGAGAGACTGCCATGGAATATGCCTTTTTACTTGACCTAGCAGGGTTAGTGGACAAGGATGAATAAGCTTTAAGTATTGACTTACTGGGAAATTCATAAATCGCTATAGTGGTAGAAGTAGTAACTTGATTGATTATTAATGGCGTCACTTACCAGCTGAATTGGTGAGCCTTATTTTGCAATAACCCTTCCATCCAATTCTACTTCTGCAGTTTTCATAACAGAAAGCTTGTTAAAATCTTTATGAAAAGGATTGACTAGTATATTGGACTCTTGTGCAAGTACAGCAGATGGGACTCTCAAGGCTAAGGATTGTTGAGACAGTAGCCAATCAGAACCAAGATCTACAGTCTGTTGAGCATATTGACTGACTCTCCAATCAACAGATAGATTGCCCATATCTCCTAGATCTAAGATTGACTTATCGGGTATTTGTATTTTGATGTATCCAAAACGGTGGTCTATCTTTTTCCGAAATTGATTGGCTAATATTTCCAGCACAGCTAAAGATAAATGAGCAGATGTGTATAACATTTGTAGTCCTTCCCTATTCCATCTGCCTCCATATAATTTAGCTCCAAATCCAGACAGATCATTCAAGTATTTCTTTTTGGCAATACGGTAAACTTCCATCAATAAACACCATGCTCAATCCTACCAAGAATCTTGATCAAAATACGTGTACCAAACGTAGTGTCCATCAAATCAATAGGCTTCTTATAGTCTAGAGAGCTAATCGGTCCATGCAACCACTCTTCCAACTCTTGCTCATCATCCTCAAAAACTTCTAGGCCTTTGCGAACGACCTCCGCAATAGATAAAATCTGCTCCGACACATGTACACTAAGGTGATCTGTAGGTAACTTGCGCTGTATAGTGCGATGCGATATGTGCAACAATGCGCTCATCCTCTCCATGCTAACACCCAACTTCTTTGCTAAAGTGTCTAAACTCTTCTTGGGCAGTCCAACTCTCGTGACATCAACTAAATCCATCTCACTATTAATGTCTTTCTTGAGCGCCTTCTTACCACCTATAATAGCAACCAATTGAGAATATTTAGTCTGCTGTGTTTCGTAACTTAGAGCAGCTTCTTGAAGTGATGCATTAGGCAAATTAGAATCGTACATAACGTGTCATTTGTCACAAATATAATGAAATATGTCACATAGGTCAAGTTTTTACATAAAAAAACTGCACCTAATTGCTCAGGTGCAGTTTACAAATGTCAATTATTATACCCAACGGATTTGATTGTGACCTATTAAATATGCAACGCAGATATTAATAAAATGGGCAGTAGTAAATCTGTCACAATCAAGTGCGCTGGGTACAACTAACTAGTCTATCACGACTATAGGCTTTACTTCAATGTTATCACCAGTTTGTAATTGATAATAATAAACCCCACTTTCTGGGAATATTCGCTTTTGTACAGGGATTGTATTTACTCCTTCATTGAAGTCATAAGTTTCTGTAATGACTTCATTTCCTGTGGCATCATATAGTGTAAACTGATATGCTGCAGTCGTCGAGCTAACAACTTCAATCGAAGAATTATCGACAATTGGATTAGCCAAAACTTGACTCGTAAATCCTTCAAGCACACGATTATTATCAAGCACTAACTCTCTTGTCTCCAAGGCATTACTGACATATACTTCATTAGACATGAGTTCGTCAGACAAATAGATTGCTTTTGAAACATTTACATTTTCTTCAGCAACAAAGCTCATGGTGTAGCTAATGTTTCCATTAATCGCAAATCCATCATACCAATTTAGCTTAGTCTGATTATTTTCTGTCCTGTAACTTTCATCGTCAATATCAATGACATCAGAACGTATTTCTGTCAACTCCAATCCTTGGTGTTTAATTCCCATTTGGAAACCATAGACATCAAACGATTCTTTCATTTCAATTTTGACGTCAATAGATTCTCCTTTTTGAACAACTTCTTTGTCGGCACTGATAGTCACGTCCTCTTCAGTTTTTAATTCTGATGAGCCTGATTGTGCATTTGCTACGACATCTCCACTAACATCACCTATTTTTATGCCGATAAAATTTTCAGTCATGGCATCTTCATTGAGAGTCAGCAAACTTAGTTCTGACTTGTATGGCCATGGATTAAGTGTATCAACAAAGTTTTGATTCTCAACAGCAAACACCCAACTATCGTCAACCATCACATCATTAGGTACTGTCCCTAAAACTCTCTGACGTAGTACAACAAGGTCACTACCAGTCACTGATTGGCTACCATTCACATCAGACGCAATAACATGGTGAGGATTTGTAAAATGATTAATCCCTAGTATATGTCTTTGTATTAATAATAAATCCAGCGTACTAACTCCATTATTGTATGTGTCTTCTTTTTTAGCAGTAATACTATAATCCAAGCCAACAGGGTTCGAAGAAAAAGCATAGCTACCATCAATATTATTTATCTTGGATTTTGGATATTCTGGCAAATTCGCCACAATTGACATTTCTGTAAAATCTACAAACTCACCATCCGTCGTCTGGACTTGACCTGCAATTTGCAGACCTGAACCGCCAGCACATTCACCAGCAACAAATAACACAACACCTCGCTTCATTGCTTCACAAGCATTGGAGTAAGTCATGTTGTCGCATCCACATACAGGGTCACTGTTTGTTGCACATGTTATGTTGTCATTGATAATGCTTTCATCTATACAAGATTGATCCGCATTTTCTGGACAATTTCTGCCGTTATCGGAAATAAAAATACCAACAGTACAAAAGTCTCTATTGCCTTGACCATCCCAAACGTAAACATCCAACTCTGCAAAATTCATCAAAGAACTACATTCAAATAAAATCGAACTTTGGCCTTCGAATCCTTCTTGCCCTATTTCAATTGGATCATCACCAGACAGAACGATTGAGAACGATAAGTCTTCATCCGAAGAACAATTATCAAAACTTCCGACATTAAAATCCGAAGCCCATACGGAGACTGTGCCGTCTTCAGTAGTAAACGCAGTCGTCAATCCAGCCAAGCATAAAGGCGTAGGTGCAACAAGATCAACATAACTGATCGATGTCTCATCTGATGCAGAATTACCGCAACCATCATCAACAATCCACACCAACCGATCGCTGTCAGCAGTCGTCCCATTAATGATTACTTCCGCTTCAGTTCCTGTTCGGGCAAACACATCTACTAATTGTGCATTTTTATACCATTCGATTGTCCATGATAATTGGTCACCATTTAATTCTTGGGAACCACAGAAATCTGATGCAACCGCCACAACTGCTGCCTCTCCTAAACAAGGAGTGTCGTCATCTTTAGCTGCTGCACCTCCTGTTGTATTCACTTCTATTTCATCATCTACTACAATTGTAGGTGCCGTATTATCCTGTACTTTTATAATTTGGCTGTATGAATAGTAGCCATCAATAAACACTTGCAGATAAGAAAAGTATACAGGATCAGGGTGCAATGCTGATTCAGGGCAACTGGCACAAACACCTTGAGCCCAATCTTCTACAGCTATAAACAAATCAGTATCATCGGATTCACTTGCTTCATTGTTTGGATCAAAGGTACACCAATCAACTACTGACCATCTGTTAACAATCGTCAAACAAGCATCTGATGTCGCAATGGTATCCTGTTCTAGACTATATCCGACTAGTCCGCAACTTGTTTCACACCAAACAGGTTTGATGTCTTCTATTGTAAATTCAGGAATACACTCTACTGGGTCGCCCATAGCTACAGGATGGTCCACAAAGATTTTAGCTTCATTGTCATCATTACATTCGATGTTCAAACCGTCTTCGATTTGGCCATTCATGTGTTTGGGCCATTTGATTGTATACGGGTCAAAGCCACCTTCTGCAGAAATAGTGATTTCTTGTTGACAGAACGCATCACCTGGAGAAAGATCCCCAGAACCATCGTTATCTATAAACCATTCTTTGATGACTGTTTCATTACCACATGTTCCTGCCAAATCTTCTACAGATGCAATTTCCAATTCGTATTCCCCAAAACATGCTTGACCTACAATAGTAGGCGGTGCCGCCGTATTTGGATCTTCATCACAATCGATGGTCACATCTTCACATAGCAATGTTGGTGTAGAATTATCAGTCACAAAGACATCTATCATACATTGATTCTGATTGCCATTTTGATCTGTTGCTAACAAAATAACTTGAACAACTTGACCACCATCTTGACAGCAGAATTGAACATAGTCACCATAGTCATCTGCTTCAGGTACAACACCTTCTTCTACGCAGACACCAAATTTATCTCTCGTCAAACAGATCGTTTCGCCACCAGCACACTCGTCACCACAACATCCTTCCATACGTGCAACTTGAAAAGTGACATCTCCACAACCTGAGTCATGACTACCAGCGTCGAAAGTCTCTGCAAATACCTTTGCAATTCCAGATTCTGGTGTTGACTGAGCGAAAGTTAAGGATACAGAAAGTGAACTTTTGCAAACCATAACTGGAGGTATATTGTCCACAACAGCTATTCCAAATGTTGTTTCACTTGTATTCCCACACTCATCAGTTACTAATGCAATCACATCGATAGGTCCCTGATTTTGAGACATTCCCAATAAATAACCATCGGCAAAAATCCCATGGCTCGGTCTCCATTCTACTTCTACTGAAGAAGAACAATTATCTTCATAGACAAGATCTGGCAATTCGTATGTCGCCGTACATTGCCAAGGATCAATAGATACAATGACATCATCTGGTCTCTCCACTACGGGAGCTGTTTGATCACTAATCTCAATTTGTTGTGTACCACCTAATTGCACTTGTGAATCACACCAATCCAGCATTGTCCAAGTCCGAATTATTTTTGTACCACCAGCACAAGCTGTAAATTCTAAATCAGAAAACGTTGTCAAGACATTACAGAACATTTCTCCTGGAATAACTGGGACTCTTGGATTAGAAAAGCCAGGTCCGATCACAGTATCAAGCTCGATAGAGTCTCTTAGAATCTTATCGACTACGGTGATGATCACCCAAACATTTTCTAAAGTTCCATCTCCATCTAAATCCAAAGGTGTTTGGACCATAGTATCTCTAGTACCAACAACTTCCTCAAAGTGGATGATGTTTTCAATTATATTAGTGTCAGGCACAAATGTATGTTCATCTACATAAGTAGGATATGCTAGTGCTGGATTTCCAGTTGCCTCTGCGATATACGCTGGACTTCCTAGTTCGAAAGTATCATCCAATGTCAACTCACAATCTAGAACTACTGGTTCTGGAAATTCAATTTGAGCAATTCCATTAGGGCTTAGGTCTATTTTTTCTTCTCTGTATGCTTGTGTCAATAAAACTGCATTCTGAGTAACGCCATGTAAGGTAATGTTAGCCGTATAGCTAATCACATGCAACACGCCCTCTTCGTCACAAATATTACCTGTCGTTTGACGAATAACTTTTACATCGCCAACGAGAGACGCACCACAACTTTCATCTATAATAGTCATCGCTTGTTCTGGCGTTAAGAATATTTCAGGGAAACTTCCACCACACCAACTGACACATCCGACATTACAATTTGGTACTGCTGCCTCAATGAATATATCTCCAGAAGCCTGACTTACAATCGAACTAAACTCGACAGTATAATCACCTACAGTAGGTAAAGCAATCACATCGCTAAATGCTCCAGGTAAGAAGACAGTTGAATACACGGCTACGCCAGCAGCATCTCGCACGATCACTTCAATATCGGATGATGACCAAATAGGGTTACCAGGACTACCCGAATTGTAATTAACACTGGAGTTTCCTATGAGATTGATTACCTTTTGACATTCGTCAGTTGCGGTAATTTCTAGGACTCCTGATGAATTGGACGACGACAATCTACCTTCGTAT
Source organism: uncultured Saprospiraceae bacterium (assembly GCA_937997635.1). GTDB lineage: Bacteria > Bacteroidota > Bacteroidia > Chitinophagales > Saprospiraceae > CALFUK01. The sequence continues at coordinate 13,171 of CALLFA010000027.1, forward strand.
GAATCAGCATCACCAGCAATAAACTGGCAAGGAGATTCTAATACTGGTAGTACATTCGCTTCTAAATCGATTGTACCCCAACAAGTATTGCCATCACACGAGCTTCTTACTTGATATTGTAAAGTGGTATTTACTTGAGCTGCAGAAACTGCATTTCCAATAAAATCCCCATTCTCATCAAAGAGAGAAATTTCGTAGTCGTAGTCAATATTGGGGGCTTCAAGAACCATATCTGGTTCTATCTCAAAATCGCAATTGACGCCCAAACTAATTTGAACGGAATTGTTGCAAACGAGTGCGCCACAATTTTGAGCGGACAACGTTTTAAGCGATGATACTGAGATAAAAATGAGCAATAAGAGACACTTAGTAAAAGACTTAATCTTATACATACTGTTTTGGTTATTTTGTAAAATTCGGTTATCAAAACTTACGCTTCGAGGTGTAAGTTTTTTGAAATGACGATACGAGAAAAGACATTCCCCTAAAGCAAGTATATCGAATAGTAAAAAATAAAGCTGATTGTCGTTCTTATATGTAGTAGCAGACAGTTTATATGTGTAATAGACTGTCTTTTAATGCTTTAGAGTGGTCTAATTTGAGCTCAATAAGTAGTTTTTCAGTGGCATTTGAGTCATTAACAGACTGTCTTCAAGAAAATCTAAGTATTCTTCATACACATCTTTTGCTGAATTGATCTTGTCAATTTCCAATTCAATACTCTGTTGATTAAGCTCTAAAATAAAGGTGGGATTTGAGCTATTTGTTTCATTCAAAATCTGTTTGAGTTCCCTATTAGACTCCTTCATCGCTTCTCTCAATGATAACTGTTCTTCATAAACTCTTATGCTTTCCAGCACTTCGAAGCGTGACCGACTTACGTCTAAAAACAATTTATCTTGATCAAATAAGGCCTCCGTTTCCAAGTTGTCCATTTCAATTTTAAGCTCTTGCAAATCTAAACGATTACCGCCATCCCAAGGCAATCGCAAGCCAACACCAACAGATACCTTTTCTCTGAAAGGATCACTATGAGGTCCACCATAGGATATTTCGGCAAATCTCAATATCTGTTTTGCCTCAGCTTCTTCAAGATCAAGTTCATTTTGCAACTCCGTTCTTTTTAGATTATCGCTAACAAGTCTATTTGGATCTTCTACAGATGAAGGATCAAATGCTGTAACAAAGGCTTTTATTTCTTCGACTGATATCAAATCTTCGAAAGTATACTCCACTCCACTTAGGCTAGATGGGAAAGCATACATTTTATTTTCTTGCTGATTTTGCAATTGATTTAGGTTTAAATCTTTGAGGTCATTTTGGGCTTTTACAAAATCAGAGAAATCTGCATCACCTATAATCAGTTGCTTTTTAATGACACTCATCTTGTCATCTAAAACCGTTTTCTGCTCCTCAAGCAAGTCTTGGAGTTCAAATGAAAAGTATTCATCTATCCAGTACTCATAGGCATCTTCTATAAATCGAAGCTCTAAAGAAAATGGGTCATCTTTAGGTTGGGACAGGTATCCTTCAAATAGTCGTTGCTGTGCTTCTCTTATCGCCTTAGTAGTCGGACTTACACGAATCAAATAATCTTGCTTATCCAGATCAAAATCATTGGTCTCCGTCCTAAACTCGTATTCTTCAATAATGGGAGCCTTAAAAGTGTATTCTCCAGATTGATTCGTTGAAGAAGACAATCTTGTATCGACATCTTCGAATATGACCTGTAAGAATTCACCTGTGTTGACTGTATTCGATTGCCCAAATAAGGAAATAGAAACAACAGTGAATACGAGGATGTAAATGCTATTTATCAAGTTTGGAAGCTTGCTCGACGTCTGAAGACTGTACATTTATCATGCTTTTAGAGATGTGTTCCAAAATGACTTTTTCACCTTGTAAGAATAAATTATCTTCTGGTAATTGGATATTTATTTCCTGCCCCCAAGCGGTAACCGAAGGGTCTCGACTGAATCTAGCGTCTATTGGTGTATATCTAGATTCTTGTCCCGTCAATTTCCCTTTGTAGCTCAGGTTTTTATTTTTATTTGCTGATTTAATGATAAATTCATCATCCACGGACATACTGGTTACGAGATCCTCTTGGACATAACCCAGAACAAAAGTTGGATTCAGATCATAAATACTCAATAGTGAATTGAATGCTGGTATATGCTCACCTAATTTGCAATGAATGTTACCCACTCTTCCATCTTGAGGCGCTAAAATTGACTCACTGATAACTTTAGTATCATCATAGAATTTCTTTTCAGCTGCTAATCTTGCGACTTGCTTACTGTACGGGTTTCTACCTGCTGTCAAAGCCCCGTTAGCATCAGCCAGACGTTGATCAAAGGATTGCTGCAACAACAATTTCTCGTTCTCAATAGCTTCAATTCTATCTTCTATATGTTTGAAATCTGCATCTTCCACTCCAACAGAACTCAATCCATCAAACAAGGATTTTCGTTGCTCCAATTGAGTATTCAACTCATCCTTTTTTGCATCTAATTGAGCTAACTCTATTTCTTTCTGGCTTTCAAGATCTCTAATTTTTGCGTTTTGTGTTTGAGTCCACGCTTGTTCTTCTGCCCTCAATTCGTCAATTCTTAAATCCTGCTCCATTAGTTTTTCTTCTTCTCTGATTCTGGAAATGTCAAGCAATTTTTGCCCTTTCTTGACTAACTCTCCAGGCAACACGTATATGTGATTGACATATAAATCAAAGTTTTTATTTACCTCAGTCTCTTTATTCTGAGCAACACCATAAAATGAATTGACTCGCTGATCAAATACGGTGGTCATGAACCATAGGACTATTCCTACAGCAAAAACAATGAAATAAAATGTATTGAACTTGGTCATAATATCTCTATAACGATCTTGGTGCTTTTTCAAATTTTAACCGCACATCGTGGATTCCCAATATGTTCCTTGTGGAGGATGTAAAATCCGCAATATTTGCATCCTTTCTTAGTCTAATTAAATAATTCAACTCTATCAACTCTTCTCTTATAAGAGATGTAGAAATAATTTCACCTGTTTCATTCTTTATTTCGTTTACCTTCATCGGTAAGAATCTCATTTCTTGTAAGTCAAAATCCTTACAGAAGTTTCTCAAGGTCCCTTCAATTTCAGTTCTTAGGTCATTTTGCATCGGATACTGGAGTCTCAAAACGCCAATTAACTCATTAGATCCACTCAGCGGTGACCATCGTAATACAAACGCAGCCAAACAAAATATGAGTGTACCAGTCAAGGCAATTGAAAAGCCAAAAACACCACATGAAATACCTACAGCAAGCGAAGCAAACATGAATGTCATATTCCGAGGATCATTCAAATTAGTTCTAAATCGAATGATCGCTAGTGCTCCTAACATACCCATTCCACGACCTATACTGTCTCCTATTGCTTGCATAACCATAGCTGCTACCATTGATATTAAACACAATGCTTGTAGGAAATGAGCTCTTCTATAGGTTGTTCGAGTTGTCAAGTCATAAGTAATTGCCAGTATACTAGACATAAAAAACGCAAATAACACGGTAAACAATACCATGTAAAACGCCGGATTATTGGGACTTTCTTGAAGTATATTAAGATCTATCATAAATCACTACTTTGATTAAAGCAAATCTTTAACCAAAAATTCAACCTAGAAGCCTAAATCTTATGATTCAGGTGTGCATTTGTGTTAATTTTTAAATAATAGTCACCAAAAATACGACTAATTGATTGCAAATGAAACCATCTAAAGTTAATTCCTCATTAAAGCTATTGCCTCAATTTCAATTTTGCAGCCATAATGTAACTCTGAAACCGGAATTATTGATCGCGTAGGTTTATGATCTCCAAAAAATTGATAGTAAATTTCATTGACAGCTGCCCAATCATCCCCATTTGAGATAAATACAGTTGTCTTGACAATATCCTTTCGACTTAAACCATATTCACCAACAATTTCTTCAATTTTAGTTAACACAAATAAACATTGTTCTTCTATAGAATTTGGTGTTTCTTTTGTTTCTCTATTTATAATCGGCAGTACTCCTGATGTGAATACCAAAGATCCAGCTTTTATTGATGGAGAATAATGGCCTGCCCGTGGTTTACTCATAATTTTGATGATTTAGAAGGGTAAATTACTTAAATCTACATTACCACCAGTGATGATCAGACCAACTTTCTTTTCTTTAAACACTTCTGGATTTGCAATTACAGCTGCAAGGGTTGTAGCACTTGATGGCTCAATGACGAGTTTCATCCTATTCCACACAAGAGCCATCGCTTCGATGATGGCTTTTTCGCTCACAAGGAGAATTTGGTCAATGCCGTCCTTAATGATCGGAAAGTTATGATGACCAAGCTGCGTCCTCAGTCCATCCGCGATAGTAATTGGATTTACTGACGGTACAATCTGGCCTTCTTTCAAAGATCGGTAGGCATCATCTGCCTGTTCTGGTTCAGCCCCAATCACTTTTGTATTTGGCGAATGTTGCTGACAAGCTAAAATAGTACCCGCAGCTACTCCTCCTCCACCTACTGGTGCAACGATATAATCAAGATCAGGATGCGTTACTATTAACTCATAGGCGCACGTCCCTTGACCCACAATAACATCTATATCATTTGAAGGGTGCAACTTGGAAGCCCCAGTTCTTTCAATTATTTCTGCCAATGTTTCTTCTCTGGCTTGTAGTGTAGGTTCACATTCTTCGACAATTGCCCCATAACCAAGAGTTGCTGCACGCTTAACGGCAGGAGCATTTGAAGGCATAACAACATAAGCTTTTGTATTCGTCAATTTAGCAGAAATAGCCACGGCTTGCGCAAAGTTACCAGACGAGTGAGTGCCAAGTCCTTTCGAGCGTTGATTTTCTGTCAAACAAAGACTTGCGTGTAATGCCCCACGTATTTTGTAGGATCCACCTTTTTGAAAGTTCTCACACTTAAAAAACAAACTGGCGCCTGTATGGTCATTGATAAAACTTGACGTTATGACCGCTGTTTGATGGATGTGACTGTGTATTCTATCGTAGGCTTCTTTAACGCTAAGATTTTGCATATTCAAAAATACCAGTTTCCGTGTTTCTTACGGCTTCTTTGGCAGGTATAATTTCCCCATTCATGCAAATAAAAACGCCAGATTCTTTTAATCTACACGTTGCTATGGCTGCTCCCAACTGAGCTGAAGCGTCACTACCATGACAACTAGCTGGAATAAACGAACCAGTAAGTACAATAAGTTTGTCAACGATGTGTGATAAAAGCAGGCCAGTCTGGATCATTGTATCTGTACCATGAGTGATAATGAAGCGCGAGCATGCTGAATTGGATATGTGATTATACAATTGAGTTCTATCCTCGTCTGTCAGATCTTGACTGTCCTTTTTTGCGATAGAAATGGTATTCACCGCATAAGGTAATTTCATTTGCTTTACGAACTCTATTGCTGCAGAAGCACCAATTTCAAAGGCATATGCACCTTGCTTCACAGGATAGTGTTTGTCTATCGTGCCACCCATCTGTATGAATTCAATTTCAGGAATCATGAATTTATTTATTAAAAGTAAGATGAGCAGAGCACTGCACCTCAGCATTCATCAACTGCAATTAGTCTTTATGACTGAATCTAAGTTCTTCAAATCTCTCGATTTATTTTAAGATTACAATTATACCAAAATGAAAATAGTTTGACCGTTTCTTATTTGATCTTTTATCTGTTCTCATCATTGAAAATACTCGTGAATACCCGCATTCACTGCGTTTTTTGTCTTGACAACAAACAAGCTGCTGTGTAATAAATCAGTAAAAACAATCTCCTTTTGGATTATTTGACGTGGATTAAGTTATGAATAATGTTAGACACTGGCAATGGATAAAATTTGTGTTATTTTTGTACCAAAATATTCATTATGCAATCTTCAATGATGAAAAATAGGGTTACTGTAGTTGGATTATTGATCATATGCGCAGCAGCTTATAGACTGATCCCTCATCCATATAATTTTGCGCCTATTACAGGTATGGCATTATTAGCAGGCTCATATCTAAAATCTAGAAAGGCTTTGGCTATACTTTTGCCTTTGATTGCACTCTTCGCTTCAGATGTTATTTTAAATAACACCTTGTACAGGTCTTTCTATCAAGCAGAAGGATTTGTTCTTTTTCAGCCATACATGGTCACAACTTTTTTAAGCCTTATCCTTATCGTAGGCATTGGAATGCTTGTGAAGCAGTTTAAGCTTTTTCAAATCATAGGTGCATCTGTTGGTTCCTCTGTGTTATTTTTTACATTGACGAATTTTGGGTCATGGTTAACAATCCCTCTATATCCAAAAAACATGGTCGGCTTAATAGAGTGCTACACAGCAGGATTACCATTTTTCCCAGCTACCGTGTTCGGAGATTTAGTGTTTACCTTAATCCTGTTCGGAATAGCTGCATTGGCCTTCGGATGGATGGAAAAAAGACAATATAGTATTGGCTGATACCTTATCATTCTAGTATAGACAAACTAGATAATACACTCCAATAGAGTTTTTAATTGATTATGGATTGTAAGTGTTCATAAACCTTTGGACATCTACTGGCTTAGAAATAGATTTTATTCTCTTGTAAAAACAATTCAACACTTCATACTAAACAACATTACCTAAACCCAATAGTAGACTTTATAAATACTTGCTCCGCCTTAGCATCTAGTGCTTTTTTGACATCTTCTAATTCAATAATATGAATGTTATCCTGATTTCTTTTCTTCTCTGAAGCAAGCCTCAAGTTTTGGAAACGGATAATATCAGAAACAATCGTACGCACTGTCCGGGCATTACCGAAGTATCTGTCTTTTTGGATATGGAGCGTTTCTAATTCTTTTGACAATAGTTTTTCTGCATCCTCATTGATTTGTAGAGATTCATCGGTCAACATTTTCTTGGCGATCTCGCATAAATCAGAAGGACTATAGTCATCAAATTTCAATATTTTGTCGAATCGCGAATTTAGACCTGGATTAATTTTTAAAAAATGCTCCATGTTATCTGGATATCCAGCAGCAAACACAAAGAACTCACCCCTATGATCTTCCATCCGCTTGAGAATGGTTTGAATGGCTTCATTACCAAAGTCTCCTCTACCTGAGTTAGAACCTGAAAGCGCATAGGCTTCATCAATAAACAAAACTCCGCCTAATGCCTCGTCGATTATTTCCGCAGTTTTAATGGCTGTTTGCCCTACATATCCTGCGACCAACCCTTGCCTGTCTGTTTCGACCATGTGTCCCCGTTCTAAGATACCTAGAGCTTTATACACCTTAGTCAAAATTCGTGCAACAGTCGTTTTACCAGTACCTGGATTCCCTACAAATACCGTGTGTAGATAAAACTTATGCAACACTTCTTTTCCACTTTCTCTGTAGTATTTGACAATCTCAATTAGTTCTTTAATTTGTTCCTTGACCTTTGAAATTCCTATTAATGCATTTAATTCACCAATAGCAGAATCCAATAATTCGTAATCGATCGGTATGTGAGGCTTTTGAATTTTTCGCTCGAGCTTTAGATTTTCAACGTCTTTTAGAATGATTGTTTCGAGAGAGGAATTGTCAAGCGCATTCGGGCTTTTACCATTCATGGTTCTGAGACCTAGATTAATTTTTGATTTTTCAACTAAATCATACACGAATCTTGCATTCCCAAATGCTTTGTCTCTATTTCTAAATGCTTCCGTAATGATTTCATCAATTTTCACCTTGGCGTCATCTGTAAAGACTACCTCCATTTCAGCAGCCGCAAACTGAGCAATCTGAGAAAGTTCTTGCGGCATATAATCTGTAAAATGGTAAAAGAGCTTGAACCTAGACTTAAGCCCTGGATTAGAATCAATGAAATGATTCATCTCATTTGGATAACCAGCCACTATGACTGCAAACTCTCGTTCTTTATTAGACATCTCTTTGACAAGAATTTCGATAACTTCTCGACCAAAATCTTTACTATCATCATTTGCCCTTGCTAATGCGTAGGCTTCATCGATGAACAACACACCACCTTTTGCCTTTTCTATGGCGTCTTTCACCTTTGGTGCAGTTTGACCTATGTATTCACCAACAAGATCTACCCTATCGACTTCATGTACGTGACCTTTGGACAGTAGTCCCATCTTTTTATACAACTTACCCATCATTTTGGCAACTGTTGTTTTGCCTGTACCTGGATTCCCAGTAAAGACAGAATGAATGTTTATTTCTTCATTCTCATCAAAGCCTTTATCTTTTCTAAGTTGTAAAAACTGAATATATTTTGAATGATCTTCGACCTGATCTTTGATTTCTGTTAAACCTATTAATGAATTTAAATCAGACATTACTTCTTCAAAGGACTGATTTATGGTCTCGTCTTGAGTAAGTAAAAGTGGAGAACTAGAATTTGGCAACTGTACTGGTATGACACCTTCAACAAACTCGTCACTGACTTCAAAAGGGATGACTGCTAACAGTTTATCCATGAATATTATTTCGACAGTATAATTTCCATGACGCCAACTTCCTTTGACATTGGTCCCCCAGCCTGCTGTGATTTTAACAAATTCATCATCGGCCTTCACATTGTGGAGTTTGTTGACTTGACCTTTGAGTTCTCTGGCTTGATTGTAAAATTTTATAAACAGTTCACAATGCCAATTAGAATGAACAACGAGATTTTTCAGAATGATCTCAACGTAGATGTACCTTGTTTCTTCGCAGCTAAACATCTTATGGTAGATTCGTTCGGCTTCAATAACATCATCGTATTGACCTTCATATAATTTCAACGAAGATATATCGACATATGGATTTTCGAGTGAAGAATAGTTGTTACCAGCATCTTCGATATAGAAATATTTAGTAGCCACTTTCTTCCCATCTATCCAAGCTTCCCAGTAATATGTTCCACTTTTCCAAAAGGCACCTTCTTTTTTATTGCCCCATCCTTCTCTGACATACACAACGCTATCAAACTTAGAGACTTGTTTTTTGATGTTGAGAGAGCAGAGTTTTTTACGATTCTTCTTCAGTTCGTAGCACCGAAGGTCAATATCAACTTTCCAATTTTCTCTGTCGAACATTTTGTTGTAGAAAGACAGCTCCGCATATATATAGGTTACTTCAAATCGATCAAAGACTTGTCTGTATTTTTTTTTATTGTCAGCTAGCCATTCTGTAGAAGAATAGACTTTTAATTCTTTAAACTTTAAAAGCTTTTGATCTGTGTGCTCGAAGGTTTGGGACATTTCAACAGAAGTATTTAGCGTTTACAGTTTCAATCTACACTAATTTAGGATAGAAAGCCACTATTTGGGCTCAAATAATTAACATTTCAATGACAATGGAACAAAGACTGGCATTCCATTGTTAATTTATGTTATTAACGTACTTTTGCAAAAATTTATCTAAAGCTTCAATGGCAAAAATTAAATTTAAGTTTGAAAATCCCTCAATCCCTGAAAAGATTGTAGAGAACGTGGAAAAAGGTATTTCCGTTTTAGAAGTCACTGAGGATAATGACATACATCTGAACCACAACTGCGGAGAAGTTTGCGCGTGCAGCACATGCCATATATACGTAGAAAAGGGAGATGAATTTTTAGCAGAAATTACTGATAGAGAAGAAGATTTTATTGATAGAGCGACTAACCCTACCATCGAGTCTAGACTGGGTTGTCAATGCATCATTCTTGACGAAAATGCAGATTTGGAAGTGACCATACCAGATCAATCATCCATCATCGGTCACGAACATTAAGTAAAGCAATATGAGTTTCAAAGATTTTGACGATTTACCAGTTACATGGAAAGATCATGAAGACGTAGCCATCAAACTGTACGATAAATTTGGTGATGATTTTAGTGAAAGTAAAATCTACAGAATCCGTTTCACTGAACTAATGGAATGGGTATTGGAATTGCCTCACTTCGTTGGTACAAAGGAAGAATGTAATGAGGGTCACCTCGAACAAATCCAAGCTAAGTGGGTATACGAATGGCGCGATAACCAATAGTGATTTCCGATTTACATATCATCTTGGCATCTGGATCGCCTAGGAGAAGTTTTCTATTGTCCGAAAACAATATTCCATACTCAGTTAATCCATCCAATATTGACGAAATTGTTCCTGATAATATTCCAATAAAAACAGCTCCAGAATACCTAGCCGTTGAAAAAGCACATGCTTGCAACCAAGAGTGTGCCAATAATGAGCTTATACTCGCTGCAGACACCTCTGTCTTTTTGGGAAATGAAATTCTCAATAAGCCAATAAATCATCAAGAGGCTGTAGAGATGATAAGCAAACTTTCACAAACGACTCACGAAGTCATCACCGGCTTCTGTCTAAAAAACAAAGAAAAGCAATTCAGTCAATCTGTACGTTCAATCGTAGAATTCGACTCCATCTCAGAGGAAGAAATTGAATACTACGTCACCACATTCAAACCGTTTGATAAAGCAGGTGCTTACGGGATTCAAGATTGGATCGGCTGGTGTAAAATCAATCGAATCGAAGGATCGTACTCTAATATTCTTGGGTTGCCGATGAGGGAGGTGTATATGGCTTTGAGAGATTTTAGCTGAAGGACACAGTCCTAGAAAAGACACTTCAATTACATGCTCAGATACTTTTCAAATGCAACATCACCCAATCCCCTTTCGTACGTTTACTGAAACACTCCGCACCGAGTTGTTCATAATGTGATTGGACATCATCCGATTGTGAATTCAAAATTCCGGATAATAGAATGTGGCCACCATCACTTGTCATTTTCATAATTGCAGGTGCCATTTCCATTAAAGTGTTTTTGTGAATGTTTGCTATCGTGACATCCACACTCTTGTCAGCAAATACATGCCTATGATCGGTCAATTTTATATTTGTTGCTCCATTCAACTTAACATTCTCCATTGCATTTTCTAAAGCGCCAGGATCTATTTCTGTACCAATAATGGTAGATGCATTCATCTTTGCAGCCAGTATAGCTAAGATTCCAGTGCCCGTTCCTAAGTCTGCAACGCTCAATGAGTCAAGACTCATGGTACTCATTTCTTGCATCATCATATAAGTGGTTTCATGATGTCCTGTACCAAACGACTGCTTTGGGTTTATGGTAATCGTATGTGTGCATGTAGTTTCATTTGGATGAAAATCTGCTCTGACATAGCAGAAGTCATCAACAGTGATCGATTCAAAATTAGATTCCCACACCTCATTCCAATTTTGATTTTCTATTCGGGTACTAGTGTGCTTGATACTAAAAGGTAAGCTATTAATTAATTCAACAAGATCCTTTTCAATATAATGCTTGTGATTAATATAGGCTTTGAGCACAAATTCTTCTTCCTCCCAAAAGCTCTCGAAAGGCAATGACTGCAGAAAAGCTGTTATAACATTTGGGTCAGCTTGATCGTGTTGAAATGTGATTTCTAGGTATTGATCATTCAATGGTGAGAGGAAGCTTTGTGTTTGACAGTTGAAGGTGCAACTCCTAAATTTTGATCAATATTGTACTCTTGAAAATTTTGATTTATACCAATCTTTATGATAGCTAAATGATGGACTGCATGATCGTAAGCATACATCAATTCTCTACCCACAGAAGAGTTTACAATCACATCATCAGAAGTTATCTCTGTGTGAAAATCGGCTACCACTTTGATAGGCGTCTCATCAGAGAGTTGATCTATTTTACCCTGTAATTCTATGAAAGCATCTTTTGCTTGGATCGTACTTTTTTCGATGGACAAACTTCTGTCTCTATGCGAATAATTCAGCTCCCCATTATTAGCACCTCTCAGCACAGAAATATAAAAATCAAGGATATGTCTGAAGTGTTGGCCTATAGTCGACCCGTTAAAGACATCAAGTGGTTTACTGTAGTGCTCATCAGATAATTGGCCAAGGATGACCAACACTTGGTCAAAAATGGTCTTAGAACTAGATGCACAATTAATTTTCATAATTAAACTTAGCTATAAATTTCCTTTTTGGACGCACTTAGTGTGTTTAAAAGTAATGAAGTGACTGTCATAGGACCTACGCCTCCTGGCACTGGTGTGATCAATGAAGCTTTAGATGAAACCGCATCGTATTCAACATCACCGACAAGTCTATACCCTCTCCTTCGACTATCATCCTCTACTCTGTTGATCCCTACATCTATGATCACAGCGCCTTCTTTGACCATATCAGCGGTGACAAAATGAGGAATCCCAATCGCTGCTATCACAATATCTGCACGTTTAATCTCGGCAGACAGATCTTTGGTTCGACTATGGACGAGTGTTACCGTACAATTGCCTGGATAGGCCTTTCTGCTCAACAAAATACTCATCGGCGAACCAACGATATTACTTCTTCCTAAAACGACGCAATGTTTGCCTTCTGTCTCTACTTTATAACGTTCGAGCATTGTCAAAATCCCAAAAGGTGTCGCAGGCAAATAGCATGGAAGTCCTTGGGCCATTCTACCGAAATTAACTGGATGAAAGCCATCAACATCCTTCTTGGGATCGATCGCCAAGGTTACTTTTTGTTCGTCTATATGCTTGGGTAACGGCAGTTGGACGATAAACCCATCAATATCTTCTTCTTCATTTAAATCTTTTACTATATCTAGAAGCTCTTGTTCAGTGATTGAATCATCTTTGCGAATCAATGTACTCTCAAATCCAACGTGTTCACAAGAACGCACCTTGCTTTTGACATAAGATTCACTTGCAGGATTATTGCCTATCAAAACTGCAGCTAAATGAGGTATATTTTTTCGTTGCTCTTTGAGTAATAAAACCTCTTCTCTGATTTCAAGTTTGATCGTTTCTGCAAGTGCTTTACCATCAATGACTGCCATAGTAAGTATTAACGTATATAAAAAAAGCTAATATAAAGGTTTATTCTTTAGAATTAAGGATTTGTACACAAACCAAATCAAATTAGCAACTACAAAACCAACAATAATTCCAGAGACAATATCTGCTGGATAATGAACGCCAACATAAACTTGAGCAAGACCAATGGATGCGGCCCAGATCAAAATGAGGAATTTTATCGTTTTGGGAGAATGGTTAAACGCCAACAAAAGGAAAAATGCAATTGTAAAGTGATTGGCTGCATGTGATGATGGAAAGCTAAATGCTTCGCCACAATGGACCAGTTCATGTACATCCCGTGTAAAGTTGTCTAATCGGCATGGTCTTATCCGTTGAATGATGTTTTTCAAAACGTGGCTATTGATTACATCACTCACAACGACAGATGCAATAAGTGAAAGGACTGTCATTAGTCCATACTTATTCCCAAATTTTTTAAGCATTAAGAAGATAATGATTATGTAAATGGGAATCCATGTATCTCGATTTCTGAGGATCGGAAATAGAAAGTCTAGTAATGCTGATGACAGGTCAAAATGAATACATTCAAACAATTGTCTATCAATCTCAACAAGACTTTCCCACATGTGATAAAATTTTTATTCATAAACATAAGAAATCGATAGCTTTGCACTCTTATAATTGGATATATGACATTGATTAAATCGATCTCTGGTATTAGAGGAACTATTGGAGGACCAGTGAGTGAGAATCTTACACCTATAGACATTGTAGAATGTACGGCAGGATATGCAAGCTTTTTGAAAGCCAAAGAGAACAATAAGACAAAAGTCGTTGTCGGTAGAGATGGCCGCATATCTGGCGAGCTTGTCTCTGGTCTCGTCTGCCAAACACTTCAGATGATGGGATTTGATGTGGTTGATTTAGGTTTGTCCACTACGCCTACTGTAGAAATTGCTGTGCCCATCGAAGAAGCAGCCGGAGGAATAATCATTACAGCTAGTCACAATGGCAAAGAATGGAATGCACTTAAATTTTTAAACCATAAAGGCGAGTTCATTTCTCATGAAGATGGCATTCAAATATTGGCATTCATAAAAGAGAAAAATATAAACGCTTCTCCAGTTATGGAGTTAGGCAGTTATAGACAGAATGACGATTACATAAATATTCACATCGATCAAATACTCGCACTACCCTATTTGCCCATTGAAAAAATTCAAACAAAAAAATTCAAAGTCGTCGTGGATTGCATCAACTCGACTGGCGCCTTGATACTGCCCCAGTTGTTAGATAAACTAGGTGCATCAGTGGTAACAATCAACAGTGACGTGTCAGGAGACTTTGCACACAATCCAGAGCCTTTGCCAAAACATATGACTCAATTATGCGATGAAGTAAAAGCAAACCAAGCAGACTTAGGTATATGCGTAGATCCTGATGTGGATAGATTAGCCTTTGTCGATGAAAACGGAAAAGCCTTTGGTGAAGAATATACCTTGGTTGCAGTAGCAGATTACATATTATCCCAAAAGCCTGGAAATACAGTTTCTAATTTATCCTCGACACGTGCACTGGCAGATGTTACAACCAAATACGGTAAAGATTATATCGCTTCGGCTGTAGGAGAAGTGAATGTCGTCAATGCCATGAAAGCAAATAATGCTGTCATCGGCGGCGAAGGGAATGGCGGTGTCATATTACCTGAACTTCATTACGGTAGGGATGCTGTAGCAGGAGTTGCACTAATGTTGGCTTTACTCGCCGAAAGAGACATAGGCCTCAGCGAATTGAAAACCAGCTATCCAGAATACTACATTATTAAACAAAAAATACAGTTAACGCCATCTATAGATATTGAGAAAATTTTAGCAACAGCGCAAACAGCATTCGCTGGAGAAAAATTAAACAATATTGATGGATTGAAGGTGGATTTTGATAATGGTTGGGTACATTTACGAAAGTCGAATACTGAACCAATCATCCGTGTTTATGCAGAGGCGCATTCAGAAGAAATCGCAAATAAAAATATCCAGTTAGTGAAATCAAGTTTTAGTCATTTAATATGAGAGTTTATTTTGACAATGCAGCGACAACTCCCCTTGATCCTATCGTCTTAGATCATATGCTTCCGATTATGAAGGAGCATCATGGCAACCCTTCTTCAATTCACCAGCATGGTAGAATTGTACGTAGCTATATAGAGGAATCCAGAAAAACAATCGCACAGCATCTGAAGGCCAGTATTGCAGAAATATTTTTCACTTCTTCTGCAACTGAAGCGAATAATTTGGCCATTCAGGCAGCTGTTCGAGATCTGAATGTCAAATCCATAATTACTTCTCCAACAGAGCACGATTGTGTATTGAACAGCACTAAACATGTTTGCGAATGTAATTCTGTCCAAGTTCATTATTTGTCAGTTGATGAAAAAGGGCACATTCAATTGGAAGAATTAGAAAAGAAAATACAAGAGGTAGAAGGTCCAGTACTTGTGTCCATCATGCATGCAAATAATGAAATTGGGACTTTAGCAGATACGAAAAGCATTTCTGAAATATGTGAAAAACACAACGCCTATTATCATTGTGATACCGTCCAGACATTAGGTAAATATCCAGTCGACGTATCTGCTCAACGATTTTCTTTCCTCAGTGGATCAGGTCACAAATTTTATGGACCTAAAGGAATAGGCTTCATTTATGTAAACAGCGACAACATCATAAAGCCGCTCATATACGGTGGGTCTCAAGAGAGAAATATGAGAGCAGGAACAGAGAATACCTATGGCATTGCTGGAATAGGAAAAGCATTTGATTTAAGCGTACAGGATATGGAAGCCCGAAAAGAAAAAGTATCAACACTAAGAAGCGCATTCCTTCAAAAATTGAAGGCTTTAAACAGCTCTATAAAAATCATAAGCCCAGAGGATGGTCACAACTACATACTGTCAGTTGGTTTTCCTAAAACATCAAAATCAGATTTATTGAAATTCAATCTGGATATAGCCGGAATAAGTGCTTCTTCAGGAAGTGCCTGCAGTTCAGGTGTTGAAAGTGCTTCTCACGTGATGAATGCCATTGGTCTAGCAGGCGACTACAACGCCGTCAGATTTTCCTTTTCGCATTTGAACACATTGGAGGAAGTTGATTATACCATAGAAAAATTAACTTCAATGATTTGATGCATGTCTGAATCTGTGCATAACATCTACATTAAAAGATGCTTTGAATTAGGCAAAAGAGGAGGCAAGCATGTCAAAAGCAATCCACATGTGGGTGCTGTCATCGTATACAACAATACAATCATTGGGGAAGGTTGGCACCAAACGTTTGGGCAAGCACACGCCGAAGTTAATGCAATTGCATCCGTAAAAAAAGAAGACAAACATCTGCTCAAAGACTCTGTCATCTACGTGAGTCTTGAACCATGCAACCACACAGGAAAAACAGGCCCTTGTTCTGAAGCCATTATAACTGCTGGCATAAAAGAAGTCGTTGTTTCTTGTCTAGATCCTACTATCGGTGGAAAAAGCCTTGCCTATTTAGAATCAAAGGGTGTAAAAACTTCAGCAGGCATCTGTGAAAAAGAAGGTCAGCAATTACTCAGAGCATTCAATGTGCACAACGCACAACAACGACCGTATATCTTGTTGAAATACGCTCAATCGGCTGACTTTTACATGGCCAAGAAAGATCAGCAAGTCTGGATAAGTAATCACTTTACGAAAAAGCTTACACACAAATGGAGATCAGAATGCGATGGTATTTTAATTGGCGTCAATACTTTAAATACTGATGACCCATTATTGTCGACTCGCCTATACCCTGGTGAAAGTCCAAGACCGATCATCTTAGACCCAACATTCAGAGGCAATCAATCTAGTCATTTGTATGCTAAGTCAGAAATACGTCCAATCGTGGTCACCTCTAAACACATTGACTCTTGTGACAACTTTGAAGTTTGCATCTTTGACTATGAAAATAAATCATTGACAGAGTTGACTCAGCTTTTATTCTCTACATATGGTATTTGTAAATTAATGGTGGAAGGTGGATCGAAAACATTAGCACATTTTATCGCTGAAAATATATGGGACGAGTGCAGACAGATCACAAACTCTCAAAAACTCTTAACAGGGGTTAAATCGCCATTAATAAAGGGAATCAAGGGAGAAAAGCAGGTAATTGATGACGATACGATACAGTTCATCTACAATGACTGTCAGTTGAACTCTTAATAAACGTTAAAGTTGATTTAAACCAATTGATCTGTTGAGCAAAAATTGGCTTTATGTTGTTCTTTTATATGTGAAATTGTCCCTTCATAACAGAGGATATATGAAAAATAGAGTTAATACATCAAATTTGCTCCGTCAACTGTCCGCCATGACGCTGTTATTGCTAAGCTCCATTAGCTACGGTCAGGTCGAATGGATGAGCTTTGAAGAGGCTCAATTGAAAATAGAACAAGAACCTCGAAAGATTTTCGTAGATGTGTTTACAGACTGGTGTATCTGGTGTAAGAAAATGGACAAAAGTACATTTCAAAAGAAAGAAATTGCAGACTACTTAAATGCAAATTTCTACCCTGTTAAGTTTGATGCTGAACAAAAAGAAGACCTTGTCTACGATGGCAACTTGTACAAATATGTCAAAATGGGCAAAAAAGGCTATCATGAGTTTGCACATACATTGTTAAAAGGCATGCTAAGTTATCCATCCATTGTCTTTATAGATGAAGAACTTGAAGTCATTCAACCAATTGAAGGTTACAGAGGACCAAAAGAATTCTCGATGATCATCTCTTATTTTGCCGGTGAATACTATAAGTCAATGCCCTGGAAGGCATACAGCCAAAGACACAGCCAAGACGACCAAGAAGATATTCTTGATGATTCGCGGGTGGTTAAGCATGGTAATTAATACAACCCTTTTGGACTAGCGATTAGTGCTAGCAAACATTTCATTAAAATTTACTTTAGAAATTGTGTCCTTGTAGGCGTCTCGCCTCAAGAGCCACAGGACAGACTTTTTTACTTACTCTCCGCATTGCTGAGGCGGGACGCCTGCAGCGACGGGAACTAAGTCCTTGAAGGCGTCTCGCCTCAAGAACTGCTGGACTGACTTTTTTGATTTCTCCTCGCTTTGCTGAGGTGGGACGCCTGTAGCTACGGGAACTACGTCCTTGCAGGCGTCTCGCCTCAAGATCCACGGGACTGACTTTTTGATTTCTCCTCCGCTTTGCTAAGGCGGGACGCCTGCAGCGACGGAAACTGCGTCCTTGAAGGCGTCTCGCCTCAAGAACTACGGGACTGACATTTTTTGCTTTCTCATCCGCTTTACTGAGGCGGGACGCCTGCAGCGACGGAAACTGCGTCCTTGTAGGCGTCTCGCCTCAAGATCCACGGGACTGACATTTTTTGCTTTCTCATCCGCATTGCTGAGGCGGGACGCCTGCAGCGACGGTTCTTGCTTAGAAAAATTTTCTACGTCTAGTCTTTACACCTGCTGCTCTCAACCCAAATCCAATAGCTGCATTGAGTAATCCTTTACCCACTTCCTTACCAACTTTGCCCATCGCATCAGATTTTGTGTCGGACTCTTTCTCTTCTTGTTTTGCTTTTTGAGCTGCTATTTTTTCTTGTTCCTTCTGGATTTTCTCTCTTTCTTCTTGTTCCTTCGCTTCATTCTCTTTTGCTTCATAGGCAGCTTTTTTTGCTTGCAACTTCTCAGCCGCACTTTCAGGGTCTTCGTCTTGTGCGTATTTGCCTATGAGACCAGAGGTGTCTTCATTGATAAACATGTTCATTTCACTGTCTTCTAATACTCCCATCCGTGATTTGGGTGCCCGCAGATAAGTGTGGGCCAGTGGAGTTGGATTTCCTTTTTCACTTAATGCTGTGACAAAGGCCTCACCTATGCCCAATTCTGTCATCAATTGCTCCACATTGTAAAAGTCTGTTTCTGGGTAATTTTGAGCAGCAGCTTTAATGGCTTTACGATCTTTGGCAGT
Organism: uncultured Saprospiraceae bacterium; assembly: GCA_937997635.1. GTDB lineage: Bacteria > Bacteroidota > Bacteroidia > Chitinophagales > Saprospiraceae > CALFUK01. The sequence continues at coordinate 32,052 of CALLFA010000027.1, forward strand.
AAATGCTCTTAATGCGTGTTGAATTTTTAATCCCAATTGGCCTAGAACATCATCATCGATGTCAGCTGGATTTTGTGTAATGAAGAAGATACCAACGCCTTTTGATCTGATGAGCCTTACCATGACTTCCAGCTGTTCAGCCAATACTTTGGGCGTATCGTCTGAAAAAATCAAGTGAGCTTCGTCGATAAACATCACAAATTTTGGTTGTTCTAAATCTCCTTCTTCTGGCAACTCTTCATAAATTTCGGCCAATAACTGAAGCATAAACGTAGAAAAGAACTTAGGCTTTGTTTGAAGATCAGTCACTCTCATGATGTTGATCACACCTTTCCCTCCTCTGGTCTTCATCAGATCATGAATCTCAAATGACGGCTCACCAAAAAATCGCTCAGCACCTTGCTCTTCCAAAGCTGCAATTTGCCTTAGAATCACACCTACTGATGTGGAAGATATTTTACCGTATTCTTTTTCAATTTCAGCTGCTCCTTCGTCAGACATAGCAAATTTCAGTGCCTCTTTGACATCATTGAAATCAAGCAACTGTAAATCATTGTCTGTGCAATATTTAAAAATCACACTAAAAATTCCAGTTTGAGTGTCATTCAATCCAAGTATTTTGGAAAATAGAACGGGACCAAATTCATGGACTGTAGCTCTTAATCGCACGCCTGGTTCGTCAGATATGGTTAAAAATTCTATTGGAGATTCTCCTGGAGCAAATGCTTCAATGCCTATTTTCTCATGACGCTGTGATAATTTTTCATTTGATTCTCCTTTAACTGCGACACCACTCAAATCTCCTTTTATATCAACCAACATTGACGGTACGCCTAGCTCAGACAACTGCTCTGCTAAAATCTGAACAGTTTTTGTTTTACCTGTTCCTGTAGCACCTGCGATCAAACCATGTCGGTTAAACATCTTTACTGGTAGCTTTACAATGCTTCCTGTCTGGACTTCTCTTTCAAGCATTGCAGCGCCAATGTTGATCACCTTACCATCGAAAGTGTATCCTTCCTCTATATGTTGTTTGAATGTATCTGACTGACTCATATCTGATTTTGTTTAATATTTGTTAAGACGAAAATAATCATCCGAAGTATCTTATCCAGTGAAAATAGTTTTTTCCTTGACATGCACCTTACTCGTGATTCCACTTTTCTACTCTTAGGCGATAGCGTTTGTTGTCAAATTTCCATTTGTTTATATTGTAACTACTTTCAAATCGCTGCTCAACAGCATCATCAAACCCTTGGAAAAAATCTATGCCAGTTTGCCTCTCCAAATCGTCGATTGACATTGCGTAAGATTCTAACCTATCTTCTAATCGATCATGTGGGATATTGAATGCTATGCCATCATTGCCATCAACCAAAATTTTATAAAATGATTTTGGAACACCTATTTTATTATGACCTATCTGCTTTGAGATACCATCCATAATTGGACCACTAACCACATACAAGCTGCCCTTATCGTAGGCCCAATCTCTTACAGTCTCTTCAAGCTCTTTCCAGATCCCATTATTAAATGGCCGAATTTGTGGGGCCATGTTACTCATATAAAAGCATTCTTGCATCGCTGTCTCGTTGAATGCCATATCACCAGCCGGAGCTAAGTGCCCTCTTGTATAACCTGAGTGGGTATAATCACTGTGTTTTGCTGATCTGGTGTTTACTTTAGGATCGGAGTTAAATCGCTTTGCTCTTTTGACATTTTTTGCCTGCAGGCTTTTCCTTGTCAGTTCGTAGGCTACCCATTCAGGTATTTCATGCTTTTCATTATAGGACAACGAATAGTATTTATGCTGAACAAGCTGGTTTTTTCCTGTTACGCTAGGCAGATAACTATCATCTGTAGACGTAAATGACTGGCTATCGTCATATTGTATGGTAGAATCTTCATACCCGGATGAAGAACTAGAACTATTGGCAAAATCATCTAAAATTGAATATCCTCCAAAAATTGCTGCTATCAATAAGACGGTAAAACTGACTATTCTTGTCATAAACGAGTTACCTGATTTATTTTGTTTTGAATGATTCCGTCTTAATTTCGTCATATGGTGCTTAGTTCAACATTTGTATAAACACACTTTTGACGTAATTTTGTAGAATAGTATTGCATATATTCGCTTTGTGATAAAAAAACTAACATTGTTCTTTTGCTTTATCTACTTATCACAGGGATTTGCACAGCTTCCATCTTCGTTATTTTTGCCTAGTCATTCTTTAAGTAAAGGAGCTATTGTGGCAACGAGTGGAGGTCCAGGATCGGTGTTTTTAAATCATGCTGGTCTGACGGAAATACATTCGTTTAGTGTCTCGCTATCCTCAGAGCAACGGTTTGGCTTGTCTGAACTGAACAGCATAAATTTTAGTGTTGCAAAACGAGTAGATAAGAGTAGTGTCATTGCATTTGGCATCGGTTCCTATGGTTTAGACGAACTGAAACAACAGTTGTTGTTGGTCTCTTATGCACGAAGCTTAAGTCCAGACTTTGATCTTTCTGTAGCCTTTGATCTCGGTCGGATTGATGCCAAAGAATTTGGAAGCACCAATCAACTGTCCGTAGAAATTGGTGCCCAGTATAAAATTAACCAAGGCATAAATCTGGGTTTGATTGTCAAGAACCCAATCTCCTCTAACATAAATGAAACCTTGAATACAGGATCGTTGGTCGCTCTGGGTGCTGAGTTTATCCTAGATAAAAAAGTCTCTATTTACACTGATGTCCTTCGCACAGATTGGGACCAATGGGATTTAAGAAGCGGTTTATCTTATGATTTACATGAGCGACTACAATTTAATTTGGGATTCTCTACTGGCAGAAATACGGTCAACTTTGGATTTAGAATTAATCTTCAAAATAGCATTCTGTTAGATGTTGCAGTTGCTAGGCATCGGACCTTGGGCTTGACTCCTTCGTTGGGCTTAGTTTATGAAAAATAAGATAAGGATAAAATCCGGTCATCGTGGCCAATGCGTATGGTTTTTAATAACCATCTTCAATTGAATTTAATAACATAATCAAAGGACCCACCCTGTTTGTGTCCCTTGGAGGAAACATTACTTCGATTGCACTTCACTCGCTTGTTTCAATTCCCAAGCATGAACCAACTTGACCACTTTACTATAATTGATCAATCCACCTTTTACACCATGTGTTTTTAAATAATTGTGATAAAAGACATCACGAATGGCAGGCATGACATCTGGATACCGCATGGCATACTCTCTTATTTCTGACAAGTCGGTTTTGACAAACGAAGGTAAATTCCCGTAAAGGTCGCGGTAAGCATCATCATCCACAGCACCTCTCAGATTTGATAGAACATATCGCAAGTAACCTATCCAGCCTGAGTATTGAATAAATGGATCATCATTATTTATGCAACCGAGCCAGCCCAAGAAGTTGCAAGTACCTTCGTCAGTAAAGCCATAACCATGCCCCATCTCGTGAGTCATGGTAAATGGCCAAGTCATCGGATGTAAACCCGGATCAATGTGTCCTTCAAATACAAAGGGCCAATAAATGCCAGCGGTGCTAATCCTAAGTAAAGCCCCTTGAGGACGAAGGCGTCGGATACGTACACGACCATTTGTGTAGTAAGACAACTGGTCTAATTGATTGGTCAGACTTTTACGACAGCTTGTTTCAAATTCAGTGGGATTCTTACGTATAGCTTCTACTTTCTCCTCTTTATTAAATGTTGTATTCAAATCTACCAGTGCGGCTACCGTTGATTCATATTGTTGGATCAAATCAGTGGTATCCATTTTAGAGTAATCCAAACCCACTGTGGTTTCAATGGATTGTCTGTTGTAATTGAATCCCCAAAACCAATAGAAGCAAAGTATAAGTATGGACAAGACATTTACGAGTATTCGAACAGGCCTTTTGAGTCGATGTAACCCTTTTTTGTCGGACTTTAAAAATGCCTTTATAATTATATACAAACAAAATCCTATGATAAAAATGAATATATACATCATGGGAATTGGAAGAAAACCTAGTGTATAATCATAAATAATTCTAAAAACTTGATACAATCCGCCGTAGTAAAACCTCTCTACGAAGGCTGACTCTCTACCTAGGATTCGACTGAGTATTACTGTAAAAAGTGCAAAACCAGCTAAAAATCCAGTTTTTTTCATGTACATCTGTTAAGAAAGCGTGAATCTAAGCCTTTACTTGTTAACAATTGTTAACTCTCATTACAGTTTAGAACTATTCACGAATAACTGCGTTACATAAGTATAACGATAAAACGCATATAATGGCATTTGAATTCACAGACAAAAATTTTAAGGAAACCGCTCTTGACAATGGCAACGTCTCAGTTGTTGATTTTTGGGCAGAGTGGTGTGGTCCATGTCGCTTGATTGGACCAATCATTGAGGATCTTGCAAAAGATTTTGATGGTAAAGCGCTAATTGGTAAAGTCAACGTTGACGAAAACCCAGAAACTTCTATGAAGTATAGCGTAAGAAGCATACCAACTATTCTGTTCATTAAGGACGGAGAAGTTGTTGACAAACATGTAGGCACGGCTACGAAAGCTGCTCTACAAGGGAAGCTCGAAGCTATTCTACAGAACTAGAATAGAAAAAATCTGAAAATAAACAGAGCCTTTGTTCAATAATTGGACAAAGGCTTTTGTTTTATAAGGGTATTTGTCACAACTGAATCTTATTTTTGTTCAATGAGTTTTTTCGAACAGTATAACCTAAAGAAATTTGACAATCTAGAGCTACTGGCCAAACAGGTCGTTGAGGGCTTCATCATTGGTTTGCATAAAAGTCCGTTTCATGGGTTTTCTGTTGAATTTGCAGAACATCGATTGTACAATCCAGGTGAATCCACTAAAAATATTGACTGGAAGGTATATGCTCGAACAAATAAAATGTTTGTCAAAAAGTACGAGGAAGAAACCAATTTACGCTGTCAAATCATTATAGACAGTTCTTCGTCCATGTATTTTCCGGAAAAACCATCCGATAAAACAGATCACATCAATAAACTTCAATTTTCATCAATTGCAGCAGCTAGTTTGATGAATTTGTTGAAAAAGCAGCGGGATGCCTTTGGCTTGAGTCTTTTTGATTCTAGTCTCAATCTACAAGCACCTTGCAAGTCTAGTACTTCTCATTATAAATTAATGCTGACCTATCTAGACAAATTGATTAACGAACCTGAAATGAAGAAAACGACATCTGCAGCTGATGCCATTCATCAAATTGCAGATGCGATTCACAAACGATCACTGGTCGTAATATTCAGTGACATGTTTGACAAAGGCGATAATCAAGAAGGATTGTTTGCGGCACTTCAACACTTGAAACACAACAAACACGAAGTCATTTTATTTGATGTGGTAGATAAAAAACTTGAAGTAGAATTTGAGTTTGAAAATAGACCATATTTATTCGTGGACATGGAAAGTGGTGAAGAAATCAGACTACAGTCCAATGAAGTCAAAGAATTGTACCAAAATAAAATTGCAGGTATGAAAGAAGATCTGAAGCAGAAATGCTTACAGTATAAAATAGACTACGTCGAAGCTGATATCAATGTAGGTTATACACAGATATTGCAAAACTATTTGGTCAAGAGAAGTAAAATGATTTGATAAACGAAGACTACAGAAATGATAAAATTAAGCGACTACTCAACTTTACCACCTGAAGACTTAGACAAAGGGGATGCTAAAAAACTAACAAATAAGTACGCTGAAGAAATCGGAGAGTTGCATACCAAGATGGCTGCACATGGTGAGCACAGCTTACTGATGATATTGCAAGGAATGGATGCCAGTGGTAAAGATGGTGCTGTAAGAGATGTCTTCAAAGATTGTCTCCCAACAGTGATGACAGCTCAATCGTTTAAAAAGCCGACTGAAGAAGAATTTGCCCATGACTTTTTATGGAGATGTCATAAATTGGCTCCTAGAAAGGGCAGAACCCAAATATTCATCAGATCACATTACGAAGATGTATTGATACAACGTGTACACAATTGGATAGATGACGATCGCGTGGCTATGAGAATGGAAGCCATCAATGCATGGGAAAAATTACTAGTCGCTGACAACAATACAACGATTCTAAAATTCTACTTGCACTTGAGTTACGATCAACAAGAAATAGAATTGCAACAGCGTATTGACGAGAAGGATAAGCATTACAAACACAATGACGGTGACTGGGAAGAGCGCAAACATTGGGACAAATACATGGAATGCTTTGAAGACGTGTTTAATAAATGTGGAGACATTCCATGGCATATTATACCTGTTGATAAACGATGGTACCGCAGTTACCTGATCGCTAAAATAGTCAAAGAAACGATGGAGTCTTGGGAATTAGATTATCCACCATTAGTGAGAGATGAATAAAGTTAGAGTCGACAAATGGTTGTGGTCTATTCGGATTTTCAAGTCTCGGACAATGTCGACCAATGCAGCCAAAGCAGGGAAAATCAAGTTAGGAGAAACAACACTTAAACCATCCAGTGGCATTGAAGTCGGACAGATTATTTCTGTGAAAAAGAATGGATTCAATTTTCAATTTGAGGTACTTAAGTTGATCGAAAAAAGAGTTTCAGCGACACTAGCTGCTGATTGTTATGAGAACAAAACTCCAGAAGAAGAAATGCACAAATACGAAACATGGTATGTCGGTAAAGCACAGCCAGAGCGCAGAGAACGAGGAGCTGGAAGGCCTACGAAAAAAGAGCGTCGAGAGATTGAGGGTTTCAAGGATGAATATTTTGCGTTTGATGAGTTTGATGAGGATTGAAAGGATCTGATTGGCAAGGCTTTGAACGTACGGTAGTGTTTGATTCGCTCCAGATTTTGGCCGCTCGCAATCCCTACGAGCTTGGCAGTTGGATTTATTGCATTTAGATTAATCGTAAGAAAGACCACCTCGTCAGTCGCTAATGGCAACTGCCACTCCTCCAAAGAGGAGAATTACATTTATCCTAATGACTAACTTGTCTTTTCATCCTTCGCTGAGGCGGGACGCCTGTGGCAACCTTTTAATGCTGAGGCGGGACGCCTGCAGCGACATACTTTAATGCTTAATCCTCATTGACAGGACAATGCTCCAACAAGTATTTGGTAATTGTCGAATACAAATGCTTTCGAGTATTGTCGCCTTCATAGATCCCATGTGATCGATTGGGATAGATCATCAAATCAAATTGCTTGTCATGTTTGATCAATTCATTAATCAACATTTCTGCATTTTGGTAATGGACATTATCGTCTGCTGTCCCATGTATCAACAACAGATCACCTTCTAAATTCTTTGCGTAGCTAATGGGAGATCCTTCCAAAAAATCTTCTGGATTCTCTTGGATTAGGCCCATGTACCGTTCTTGGTAAATATTGTCATAGGTCGGTTGATATGCTACAGCGGCAATTGCAACTCCAGTCTTGTATATTTCTGGGTATCGAAACAGTAAATTCAAGGTCATAGATCCTCCTCCACTCCATCCCCAAACGGACGTTCTCTGTGAATCTATGTAGTCCCATTTCAACACTTCCTTGGCTGCTAAGGCTTGGTCTCTGGAATTAATGACGCCTATCTTTCGATAGATGCTTTTACGCCATTCACTCCCATTTAAAACTGGCGTACCTCTGTTGTCCATGTCGATAATGATGTATCCTTTTTGACTCATCATAATGTCCCACAGACTTGCATAGCTATCGTTGGCAACTTGTCCCCAAGGCTCACCGTACACGTGGAATAGAACAGGATATTTTTTTGTTGGATCAAAATCAAATGGTTTTATCATGCGGCCATCTATGCGGACACCTTCTACTGTGGTGACATGAAAAAACTCTGTAGTTGGAAGGTCCAGTTTTGCTAATTTTCGTTTGATGATACTGTTGCTTATGAATGTCGAAATCGTTTTGTGAGATGGTAATTCAATAAGTCTCACTGATCTTGGTTCGGTAACAGACTCGTGAGTGTGAACGGCGAATTTTCCATTAGGAGCTACATTGTATCGATTCATGCCATTGAACTCTTTTGGCGTAATACGCTTCATAGAGCCTTTGCCATTAAGTGGGATATGATACAAATGTCGACGAGCTTTATGGTCTGGAGAAGCCATAAAATACAGATCATTTCTAGAGCTATTTTGTACTGAAGCGACATCATAGTCTCCTGGTGTGACTAATGTTTTATTGCCATTAGTCAAATTTATTTTATAGACGTGCCTCCAACCATCATTTTCAGTCATTCGTAAGATCGACATACCATCATCAGCACCAAACATATCTGTTCTCCCCCATCCTACAGCTGTTGGATCAGGATATTTCAAGTCGACCCATGTGTCTTCACGTTCTTCGTATAGCAATGTGGTTTCTTGAGATCTGATGTTGTATTTCCACATCTGCAAATGATTCTGATGTCTGTTCATTGTTTGAATGAGCAACACATCATTATTGATCCATTGAATTGCAGGAATATAACTGTCTTTCTTGAAATCAGGGATCGTTACCCATGTTGTCATTCCATCATTAATAGACACAATGCCTATTTTAACCACAGAAGGATCTTCACCAACTTTTGGGTATTGAACGGGAATTAATTCAGGATAAATACTGTCCGTGTTGTTGATCATATTAAATACGCCAGTACCTGCAGCATCTAACTGCCAGTAGGCAATGTGTGAACCCATATCGTTCCAGCGAAATCCATCTCTGGCTCCAAATTCTTCTTCATAGACCCAATCAAACGTTCCGTTTATCATGTCCCTACTGCCATCGGTTGTTAGTGTAGTAATCTTTCCTGTAGAAAATCTTCTAAGTACAAGTTAAAATCATGGACAAAAGCAACAGAGGAATTGTCTTTTGAAAATTTGGCGAACATTAAACTCGACGGATTAAATCCCTTTCCCAATTGACTTAACCTATCGGTAGTTAGATCAAATACCCAATAATCACCTTTGGTATTACTTCTCCATACTCTGCTCGTATTTGTAAATATCAGGACCTTAGTTTCATCTAAGGACAGACTAAAATCCTCTACAGATATCACTTCACCAGAAAGTGTGTCTTTTAGTTGAGTACCAGATATATAAATATCTCTTTCTTGCGATGCAGAATTATAACGCACCAATTCATTGCCTCTCATCCCTTTTTCGATGATCACATAACTGTTGCCACCATCAATCCATTTGATAGGTTTCATGGACTGTTGACTAAACTCGCCATTATCATAAATCCGATCAAGTGTCAAGGGTGACGATTCAACCTGTTGAGACCACGTTGCGCTTGATTGAAAAATAAATGCACTGATAATACAGGTGAGCAAGTAAGTTTTCATGATAATAAGATATTTAATATTGGTGATTAGAATATGCCATCGAATTGATTTCTACCGTATTGGTATTTTAAAACATTACCTAATTGCGAAGAATTAACGGCGATAAGAAAATTAAATGTTCCTCGTGACGGCTGCCAATTAAAAGACATATTCCAACAATGAAGATTTCGTCTAAAGCCAAGCGAAGGATATACAAAACGCTTATTTACAAAATCGTAAGAGAAATTACCAAGACTCAAATCCCAATTATCAGACAACGCAATGTTACCCTGAAATCGCAATGAATGTGCTGAAATTTCTGATAATTTTTCATCATCTTCAGCAGTAACTCTATATGTTATGACATGAGAAACACTAAAATTATCAAATACCTCGAGTAAAGACAATCGCTTTTTCTTACCTTCTTCTAGACCCTCTTCACGATCTTGATCGATTCGTTCCGGAAATTGATCTCGTACAGAAGATCCAAAGGCTTGATTTCGCAATTCATTTTCTTGCTGGTCTAGCAATAAATCTTCATCTATAAATTCCTCTTCATTTTCTTCTTCTTGCTTTTTGTTTTTTCGCTTCAAGAACAATTCACGTATCTCTTTAAATCTAAATCTTGTTGTCAGCGTGGATTGAAAATTTTCTAGCCGCACAAGTCTTTTATTTTCTGACCAAACAGTTGTATTGATTCTTCGATTATTCTCTTCTATATAAGGGTCAAATCTAGCATTGAATGACAAGTTGGATACACCCTTAATGAGAGCTGCACTTCCATTAACAGATACTTGACTCCAGTTGAGTGAATCGGCGACTAAATTATGGCTGCCATTTATACCTATCGTATTGAATATTTTGAAGGTCTTCACTTCTTCATCTTCTGTGCCTTTATTGGTTAGCCATTTGCCTTCAAAATTATTTGTAATCGAATAGGTCACTGCCATTTGGCGATCTCTTAAGGTGGGCCGACTAAATATTCCGCCATCGAAAGGCGTATACTCTTGCAAACTTGTTTCATCTTCTTCATCATTACGCACAACCCTCAGCAAGTCTCGGTTACTTGGTCTGAATGACAAACCTATACTGGGTTTAATTGTGTGTCGCAACCCTCTCAATCTTCCTTTAGAAAACAAGAGTGTTCCAAACAAATTGGTGGACAAGTTTGCATTAGCACTAAAATCTCTAAAGGCTGCAAAACCTGTATTAAACACATCATCTATAAGCACTCTAGTGGTGTCAGCTTCATTTGTAAATGGATTAATACTGACTTCATCACGAGGATTAAATTCTCTTTCCAAAGTCTTTAACACCCAGTTCTCTGAATAATTAACTGAGGGACTAAATTGAAAATGTTTCAACACATTAAATGTAGCACTGGCATCTGCCTCATGCGACACGCCTGTTTGTAGTTTGTCCAATGTCTGTCGTGTGAATAATGTGGTATCCGTGGTACTCACAAAATTTCGAAGTTGAGAGTCATAACTCACATTAATTTTCTCATACCACTTTTCCTTTCCAGTGCCTGACTTTCGCTTGAATGGATTTATACGTCGCATTCTGAATTGGATATTCGGCAAGGTAAAATCTATACTTCTGGTTCTTGTGTTTTGAGAATGTCCCAAGGTTATATTCAAACTTAATGCATCAAATTCAGGTAGAGAATGACTAATTCTAAAATTGGAATTGATGATATTTTGAAGTTGCGATTGGGCGTCGTTGAAGTTATTTCGATCAAAATCATTTGTCGTAAATCTAAAATTTCCACCCACAGTAACATAAGGGTGAGCCTTACTGTCCTGGTTATGTGTCAAAGCAAAGCTGAAGGATTTATTAGCATTTCGCAACAGTTCACCTTGGACTTCTGTAAATTGAGCCGAATAGCCAAGTTGCAAATTACCTCTATACTTATATCGTTTTGCATAGTTAGACCCTACGCGTAATCCCCAGGATCCTCTGGAATAAATATCACCAACAACCCTCAAATCCAGATAATCATTTAAAGCCCAGTAATAGCCAATTTCTCTAAATCCAAAACCCAATGTTTCTGATAATTCAAAGCCTTGTTGGCCACCGAAAATTATTCCTGAACGTTGTCCCTGAATGAGAGGCATAAACGCAAATGGTATGAATAGTGGCGTAGGTATTCCAGCAATTTCTAATCTCGAAGGGCCGACAACTGCCAATTTATCTGGTATCAATTTCAGCTTACTTGCTCTGATTCCATAATGTGGAATAGGATGATTACAAGTCGTTATCAGCGAATTCTTATTGAAAATCACATCGTCTACAAATAGGCTGTCTTTAGCTTTACTGACAAATTTTGTAACTGCACCATGGACAACAAATTCACCTTGTTGACTAATTGCCTCGTAAACAATCCCTTTTTGGGTATCGAAATTATAACGGAGCTTTTCGTATTTAAACTCTTGTCCATTGGTAATGAAGGTCGGTTTTTCAAGAGCTTCACCATTCCGACCTTCTATACTTTGAGCCAGCGCTTCCTTTTTGACAAAATCAAATATGATGTATCCCGCCTTTATTTCATTTTCCTGATACTTCACATACGCATTGCCGACCAGATGAATCTGATTTTTTGGTATATCCACCCATTGGGTATCAATCGAGCCATGTTCAATATTGCCTTCAAAGCTATCTTCTGAAATTGGGATAAAAACTGAGGTATCAACAGTAGCTCCAGGAAAGGTGTCAAGTCCAGCAGGAATCGTATCAAAGGAGAAATCAGTTTGCGTCCCATTGAATGACGGTACTGGTTGTTGACCGTTGAGAAAAGAAAAATTACATATTACGAAAATTAGTACTATGTAATAATCTAATTTCAAGCTATTTATGTTATTTTTACTACTCAATTTTTGTCTTAATACACAAGGTATTCAAAAGGTCTTACATATGAAGGTACTTCACACTGCATTTCGTCTTATTGTTGTTACAGGTATACTCTTGTTGAATGGCTTACAACACACGTATGCCTACAAAAACGAATCCAATAAAACAGCTGTTGTTAATAGAATCATAAAGTTTGATATTCAACGACTTACGGGAATTGGTGAACTCGACAAAATTGTGATTGATGCAGGTCATGGAGGCAAAGATCACGGATGTTCAGGAGCTCATTCCAAAGAAAAATTCATCGTTTTGGACATTGCTAAGAAACTTGGCGCTTTGCTAAAGAGCTATCATCCAGAAATCGAAGTAATATTTACACGAGAAACAGACGTATTCATCCCATTGGATAGTCGAATTAAACTTGCGAATAAGAATAAAGCTGATCTTTTCATATCTATTCATGCCAATTACATTGGAAAACCACATGTCAATGGGACAGAAACTTATGTCATGGGCCTGCATAGAGCAGAAGACAACTTGGCAGTAGCAAAAAGAGAAAACTCATCCATATTGTATGAATCTGATTACCAGTCTACCTATGGCGGTTATGATCCGAATTCGCCTGAAGCGCACATCCTGCTGTCTATGTTTCAAAACGCCTATTTGGACAAAAGCATCAATTTTGCCACGAAGGTTGAAAATAGCTTCACTAATCGCACCCCACTAAAGAGCCGAGGTGTCAAACAAGCTGGTTTTTTGGTTCTTCGCAAAGCAACCATGCCAAGCACACTTATTGAAACGGGGTTCTTAAGTAGCCGAAATGACGAGGCTTATCTGATGAGTAGTAATGGTCAAGATGAAGTTGCAGACGCCATTTTAAAAGCGATTACAGAGTACAAGCGAGAGATTAATGGCGAGTACTGGAATGAACAAAGCAATTCAATCTTGGTCACTAGTGAACCCATTCAACACACCGCAAAACCACCAGTAAGTACTGAATCAAAACCTACAAAGGTTACTGAAAGTAACACAGCAACAGAAGTGACTCAACAAACTGATATACAAGATGTTACTGCAAATAATTCATCAACTGAAAGCCATCCCAAAACAGCATCTGGAGCAACAGGTATAGCGGACCATTCAAAAGCGGTCCTAGTCAATTCTACTACTAAACCGAAAGAAGTGGTCACGCATACAACTACCTCTTCTGCCAGTGTGACAACATCAACTACACATACAGTTGCTCCATTAGACAATGGTAAAATATATAGAGTCCAGATTGGTGCAGGTAAAAACAAGCTTCTTGTTCAAAATTCTAAATTTCAAAACATCAACGATCTTGAAATTAGAAAGGAAAATGATTTGTATAAGTATGTGGTTGGGTACTATTCCAGTCTTGATGAGGCATTCGAGGCAAAAAAGGAGTTTATTAAGAAAGGGTTCAAAGGTTCATTTATTGTGGCTTACGAAGGCGAGCAGAGGACCGCTTTGTAGTCTTTGTGTCCTTGCAGGTTTTGCGTCCTTGAAGGCGTCTCGCCTCAAGAACTACCTCTCCTAAAGAACTGCGAACAGACTTCTTTGCTTTTTCTTCCTCTTTGCTGAGGCGGGACGCCTACAGCGACGGGCTATAGTAAGACTAAAATGTTGGTAGACGGCTGTAAATTGTTAGTTAAGTATGGATAAGATGTCAGCGAAGGGTTCAAACATGTGGACAATTTAATCTTTCATACCTAACATATCCATTCTTTTCTAAATACATTTGTTGTCTAATTCTAAGTAAAAATGAACATTCAATTTCTCGGACATTCGGGTTTTATAGTTACTCTTGGTGGAAAACGTATCTTATTTGACCCTTTTATAGGGGGGAATCCACTAAACAACACGACCAATATTGATGATATCGCTTGTGACTTGATATTGTTATCTCATGGTCATGCTGATCATTGTGCAGATGCCGAACAAATTGCAAGGCAGAATGACTGCACGATAATCTCTAATTATGAGGTTGTGAATTGGTTTGGTCAAAAAGAAATCAAAGGTCATCCGCTAAACCACGGTGGCATGACTACCATAGACGGCATTACCATTAAATATGTGAATGCGATACACACCAGCAGTATGCCTGATGGTAGTTATGGGGGTAATCCAGGCGGTTTTGTGGTTTGGAATGACGACGAATGTTTGTATTTCGCCGGAGATACCGCACTTACCATGGACATGAAACTCATTCCGATGACATGCCCTAAAGTAACCGTATCTATTTTACCTATTGGAGATAACTTCACAATGGGATTTGAAGATGCAGCAATTGCCGCTCAGTTTGTGGAATGCGACAACATTGTTGGTTGCCATTTCGACACCTTTGGTTATATTGAAATAGACCATGCGGCAGCGAAACAAGCGTTTGAAGCTAAAGGCAAAACTCTTCACATATTAGAAATTGAAGAAATCATAGACTTATAATATGGGTAAAATAATTGCCATAGCAAATCAAAAAGGCGGTGTTGGAAAAACAACCACCGCTATTAACTTAGCTGCAGCTTTAGCTATTCTAGAAAAAAAAGTATTGTTGATTGATGCAGATCCTCAAGCAAATGCAACGTCAGGCATAGGCGTGAAAGAGGACCAGTACGATATCGATTTGTATGATGCATTGGTTAGTGCGACTTCTCTTAAAGAGATCGTTTTAAGTACAAGCATTAATTTTTTGGATCTTATCCCCTCCTCCATCAACTTGGTTGGAGCTGAAATAGAATTAGTCAATCAAGACAATAGAGAATTCGTATTGAGAGGTAAGCTCAACGAAATACGGGACCAGTATGATTACATCATCATTGATTGTTTGCCGTCACTTGGATTGATCACGATAAATGCTCTTTGTGCAGCGGATTCCATCATAATCCCAGTACAATGTGAAATCTTCTCTCTCGAAGGGCTCGGAAAATTAAAAAACACTATAGCTATGGTCAAAAAGAGCCTCAATCCTACGTTGGAAATTGAAGGCTTGGTATTGTCAATGTTTGACAAGCGTTTGAGAATGGCAAATATGGTCGTTAATGAAGTTCGGTCTATGGTAAGCGACAACGTATTTAAAACGATTATCCATCGAAATTCTAAAGTAGGCGAAGCTCCAAGTTTTGGCCAGCCAGTCATCTTATACGATGCAGATAGTAAAGGTACCGTCAATTTCCTAAACTTAGCTTACGAGTTTTTAAAGAACAATGATGACCCAACTTATAAAAAACTAAGTCAATTGCTCGGCAACGAAGCTTAACAATTATGGCAAAGAAAAAAGATTTAGGTAAAGGTATACGCGCATTGATTTCTGGTATTGACAACAATACAGAAAAAACTGCCTATAAGGACACAACCAGACCCATACAAACGACCAATTCAAACTACATCTCTATTGATAAAATTGAGACAAATCCATATCAGCCAAGACATGAGTTTGATGAAGAAGCTTTGGCTAATTTGATTGCTTCTGTTAAAATTCATGGTATTATTCAGCCGATTACTGTGAATAAAATTGGCAATGACACGTATAGAATAATCTCTGGTGAACGAAGATTCAGAGCAGCAAAATCAATTGGCCTAAAAGAAGTACCTGTATTTATCAGAGAAGCTGGAGATCAGGAATTGCTTGAAATGGCATTGATCGAAAACATCCAACGCGCAGATTTAAATCCCATAGAAATTGCCATTTCATACCAAAGACTCATAGACGAATTTGACCTCACGCATGATACTGTCTCAGATCGAGTTGGTAAAAAGCGAAGCACGATCAGCAACTATCTTCGTTTACTCAAGCTTTCGCCAAATGCACAAGATGCCTTGAGGGCAAATAAAATCTCAATGGGTCACGCAAAAGTTCTTGCTGGCATTGAGAGTCCATCCTCACAGTTGTCTGTATTGAATACTATTATCGATCAAAAATTATCTGTGCGTCAAGCGGAGAGTTTGCTTAACAAAAAAGCTACTAGACCTAAAAAATTAACATCACGTCCTTTATCTAGTCATTCATCTGAAATGAAGAAAATCATCGACCAATTGAGCGAGAGATTCGGTACAAAAGTCAAGATAAGTCGAGACAATAAAGGAAGTGGTAAAATTGAAATTGGATTTCAATCAGACGATCACTTCAACCATATATTGGATAATATTATCGATTAACAAGCTAATTCAACAGAATACCCGTTATTTATATCATGAAGTCATTCGGCTACATAATATCACTCGTGTTGATTAGTTGCTTTACAACACCTGCTAACTGTCAACTGCCAGACTTTGGTCAATCCACAAATACGGGTATCAGTTCGGATACGACTAAGACAAAATTCTTCACCATTTTTAATGGCAATCCTGGAAGGGCGACATTGTATTCATTGTTATTGCCCGGAGCTGGTCAATTGTACAACAAGAGATGGTGGAAACTTCCTTTAGTGTATGGGCTTGAGGGAGCAGCTATTTATTATTACATCGACAACAGAAGGCTATTTAATCAACTAGATGGCTGTTATACAAGCTTGATTAGAAATGCTTCTAGTCAACCAGACCAATGTGTCTTGTCTAACGGAAGAGTTATCCCTGATCAAAATACAGCCTTTCAATTTAGAAACAGAACTAGAAACAGAAAAGAGACTGCTTTTCTCTTAGTGATTGGGGCACATTTATTTCAGACACTGGAAGCATTTATAGATAGGCATTTAATAGATTTTGATGTTGATGAAGATCTCACTTTTAGACTTGGTCCCACCGACATCACACCACATGCATTTGAGAGTCAATCCATCACAATACTTACCATAGGTTTTCCCATTGGTAGGTGATTATTCTATAGATATACTCTATTAAAATATCAAAATGAAGTCAAATCATGAAAATCAGAAGTTAAAACAGAAAATAGGTAAAGACTATAGGTATTTTGAAATAATTGAAAACGGTGTTTTAGTTGAGTACAAACATCAAGGTGACTATTCTAAGTACGAAATAGAATTTGAAAACATTGATTTCGCCGAAATTGTGGTCAATAAAAAAGCAAATAAAATGGAAGTCTTTCTTTTAGTCTCCATAATTATCAATATCTGTTTTTTTATTTTATTCTTATTAGATCAAGTAAATGAAGAAAAATTATCATCCACTATAATCAATGGAGTCGCTATGGGTTCTATTGGAGCAATTAGTGTTTGGGCTGCGAAACTTTTTAAAAGAGAATACATAAAACATATTAAAGGAAACTCTACTTTAAGCTTTTCATATAGAAAAAAAGAACAAACGGAAGTAGACGAATTTATTGGTTTGATAAAGATTGCAAAGAAAAATTATTTTAGATCTACATATTTAAAAATAGATAAGTATATACCAATACAACAGCAAAAACAGACATTCCTTTGGCTATATCAGACTAAACAAATAGATAAAGCTGAATATGAAAACATGTTAGAAGAATTAGAAAATATAAGAATTATTAAAGGTGAATAACAGAGTATATCATTAGATTAGGACAGCATACAGCTGAACGTACGAAACCAAACGCACTGTACGCCACCCTATCATTCAACAAATAGATTATAATGACATACTCAATTATTGGTGCAGGTATCGGTGGTTTATCAACTGCTTTAGCTTTCGAAAGTGCAGGTATAGATTATCAATTATTTGAACGCGCTCCAGTATTAAAGAAAGTTGGTGCTGGAATATGGTTAGCTCCAAATGCTTTACAAGTATTGCAAGACGTGCAATCGGAAGGGAATGCAATCAATAGAATAAGCCTTTGCCAAGCTGACCTCACGCCTATTTCAGATAATTTTCAAGACTCTATTCTAAAACGATTTGGTTACTCCACTGTAGCCATTCATCGTGCAAAATTGCAACAATTGCTGTATGATAAAATACCCGATGAAAAGAAATTTCTTGGTAAATCCTTTGAGTCATTCGGCCTTCATTCTGATGGTAAAATCGATATCCATTTTACAGACAACACTATGCACCAAACTGATTATCTAATTGGTGCAGATGGGATACATTCTAATGTAAGAAAGCAGCTTTTTCCAAATAGTCAGCTGAGGTATTCAGGGCAAACATGTTGGCGAGGTGTTGCTAATATCAAACTGCAACAAGAGTTCCAACTTAGAGGAATGGAATTGTGGGGAAATCAAATTCGCTTTGGGCTTTCTAAACTTTCAGATAATGCCGTTTACTGGTTTGCTGTAGCACTAGATAATGCTAATCAAAATGATCAGTCTGATGTGAAAGAGAAACTCCTCAACATGTTCGAGTCTTTTCATCCATTAGTTAATCAATTGATCTCAGCCACTCATAAGGACGAGATACTTAGAAATGATATTTTAGATTTAATGCCAATGAATAAATGGTATGATAATGCCATTTGCCTCATTGGAGATGCAGCTCATGCGACGACACCCAATATGGGACAAGGTGGAGCTCAAGCCATCGAAGATGCTTTCTATTTATGCAAATGCATTCAACAACATCCTGACAAAAATGCATTTGAGCTTTTCCAACAAAAAAGGAAATCCAAAGTAAATACTATTGTCAAACAATCTTGGAATACTGGTAAAATGGCTCACTGGAAACATGGTCAATCCTTCAGAAATTTGCTCATTAAATCAATACCTAAACGTCTATTAGAAAAGAAGATGATGGAGATGTATCGTATTGATGCAGACTTTTAAGTTCAACTATTTTCTCTATTTGAATGTGCTACAAAGTCTTGGATAATTTACAAAAGTTATGGCTGTCGTATTTTAACTCAAAAACATTGCTCTCAATTATAAAAGGACTAAGACATGTTATAGTTTTCCGCCAAATTAGATAATACCATGTCAGAATCAATACTCAATACGTCCTTCAGATTGCCGTGTGGCGTAGAAATACCCAATAGAATAGCAAAATCTGCTTTAAGTGAAGCCATAGCAGAACCTAATGGCCGTCCTTCTGAAGCTTTATTCAATTTGTATGACAGATGGGGTAAAGGAGGTGCAGGAATCCTATTCACGGGAAATGTCATGGTCGATCAAGCACACTTAGTCAATGCCAATGTCATGATCGCCGAAGAAGACAATTTCTTAGAAGAGTATACCACATTAACTGACAAAGCACAAGCACATGGCGCTCACCTTTGGATGCAGATCAATCATCCTGGTAGACAAACGCCGTCTTACTTGGACAAAGCTCCAGTCAGTCCATCTGATGTTGGTATGCCAAGTAAACTTTATATCCAACCACGACCTTTGGAAGAATCAGAAATAGTGGATTTAATTGAGCGATATGCTAATGCTGCTCTTGTTGCCAAAAAAGCAGGCATGAAAGGAGCTCAAATCCATGGAGCGCATGGGTATTTAGTCAGTCAATTTTTGTCACCACTTACTAATCTGAGAACTGACAAATGGGGAGGCTCATTAGAGAATAGAGCACGATTTGTACTAGAGATCTATAGCAACATGCGAGAGAAGGTAGGTCCCGATTTCCCATTAGGTATAAAAATAAACTCAGCCGATTTTCAACGCGGAGCATTTACTGAAGAGGAATCCATGGAGGTCATCCAAATGCTGGATGATGCTGGAATGGACTTAATCGAAGTATCCGGAGGAACATATGAGCGTGCCGCAATGGTTGGTACTACTCAGAAAGAAAGCACCAAAAAAAGAGAGGCTTACTTTATGGACTTCATTGTCAAAGTCAGGAGTAAGATAAAATCACCCTTAATGCTGACTGGAGGTTTCAGAACAGCAGACACAATGAGCAAAGCCATCTCTAGCGGCGAATTGGATTTCATAGGATTGGGACGTCCATTCTGCTTATTCCCTGATGTAGCCAAAGATTTGATCAGTGGTAAGATGACAGATTGCACAGTACCCGATCTCTTGACTGGGGTTGACAAAATAGATATGACTGGCATGCTTCAAACGCCTTGGAATGCATTTCAATTAGCAAGAATGGGTAAAGGAATGGATCCTGATCCTGAGTTAGATCTTTGGATGGTTTATGAGAAGATTACGGGGAGGAAGAGGCCGGTTTGATAAGCGCAAGTTTCAAGTGCTTGTGCAAAGAACAAGTGCAAGTTTCAAGTGTCAAGTGTCAAGTGCAAGTTTCAAGTACACGTAGCAAGTGCAAGTGGCAAGTGCAAGTGCAAGTAGCAAGTGCAAAGCACTAGGTTGGACAAGGTGCTACTGACTGAGCTTTATTTAGCATTTACACGACCAAATCAAAAAACTAAATGGAGCAGTGTTCTTGAGGCGAGACGCCTACAAGGACCATATTAGCGAGACGCTTGCAAGGACATAAAGCAAGTCTAGTTTTCGTGATATCTATTGGATATGGTATATTTACATAGCCAAAATGACGCAAATGAGTACCCGCTATACAAACTGTCTCTTCTTGTTTTTCTTCAGCTTTGCTGTTAACCACACCATTCTGTTGAGTCAAGTCACTTGTCCAAATCCATCATTTAGCTTTGGCTTGATTGCCGACTGTCAATGTGGTAGTGCTACATGTCAATCTAAAGACCGCTTACAAGAATGTGTCGATTATTTCAATCAGGAGAATATAGAGTTTCTTGGTCACTTAGGTGATTTCATTCAAAGCGACTTTTCAAATTTCAGTGTAGTCTTGCCAATCATTCAGCAATCAACTGCACCTGTGAAATTTGCTCTTGGCAATCACGATTATGATATACCAGATTCAGAAAAGCCTAACTTGCCAACTCTACTGCAAATGCCTGACTTCTACTATGATGAAGTGATAGAAAATTGGAGATTCATTTACTTAGAAACCACAGAGACCGGTCCTTATGCACAAGCCGCACACCCCAATGTAACTGCATGTGGTGTAGCTGGATTGAGTTCCACACAATTGACATGGGTCTCACAACGAATTCAGCTTGCGGAGCAAAATGATGAAAATGTCATTTTATTTGGACATCACCCTCATGAGTTTTTGTGCAATGGAAATGACTTACGTACTATCCTTGAGGGAAGTCCTAATGTAGTTGCCTATATGACTGGGCATAGGCATATTGGAAATTATGAAATGCTTAATCATGTACACTACTTAACCCTGACTTCAATGCTTAATCGAACAGAAAGCACATATTCTGAAATCACGATTAGCAATGACAGCATTCTGGTAACAGGCTTTGGTGACCAACCTGACTTTGCGCTCACCTATACTATTGCTGCTTCCTTTGATCAAGACAATGATGGGGTTTGTGATGATGTAGATCAGTGTCCAAATTTTGATGATAATCTCATTGGTCAGGCTTGCGACGACAACGACCCTTGTACAACAGGTGAAACATATGACTTGAATTGCAATTGCTCTGGTGGCTCCTTCTTAGATATGGATAACGATAACATATGTGATGCGAACGATACTTGCCCAAATTTTGATAATAATCTTATTGGCCAGACTTGCGACGACAACGACCCTTGTACAACAGGTGAAACATATGACTTGAATTGCAATTGCTCTGGTGGCTCCTTCTTAGATATGGATAACGATAACATATGTGATGCGAACGATACTTGTCCAAATTTTGATAATAATCTTATTGGCCAAACTTGCGACGACAACGACCCTTGTACAACAGGTGAGACTTATGATGTCAGTTGTAATTGCTCTGGAGGCACTTTAGTTGATCAAGACAACGACGGTGTTTGTGATTCATCTGATCAATGCCCAGGACTTAATGACATTCTTATCGGTCAAACTTGTAATGATAATGATCCATGTACTGTCGGTGACATTTACGATACGAATTGTATTTGTGCGGGTAGTCAATCCCCTGATTCAGATAATGATGGTGTGTGTGACATCATGGATCAATGCCCTGGATTCGATGATATGTTTGATACAAACAACAACGGTTTACCTGACTATTGTGAAATGACACCTTTATCGCCATGTTCCAGTGTAATATTTTTAAGTGGTACAGAATCATTTTACCACCATCAAGTCTCAAATCGTATTTTCTCAAGACAATTAGTTGATGGATTTTTTGTAAAATATTCTGCTGAAAATCAAATTGACATATTAACAGAATTTGAAGTCAAACTAGGTACTGTATTTGAGGCTCAAATTGAAGATTGCCAGTAGAATTGCTGTAGGCTTTAGGAGAAACAATGAATACTCTTGCAATACGAGACTGTCCTACCTGTTCTTCGAGCAAGATAATCTTGCTTGTTCTTGAGGCGAGACGCCTACGAGGACTATATTGGCGAAACACCTACATGGACTTTCTTGCAGCAACTATGGTTTTATGTCAGATACCATGGGCTTATTCTTCACATACTTTTCCAACCAAGTGTCTTGTTCCCACAGCATATGAAGAACAGACTCCCTTGCTGAATACCCGTGACTTTCCTTAGGCAACATGACTAAACGCACTGTCGCACCCAATCCTTTCAAAGCATTAAAGTATCGTTCAGACTGCATCGGGTATGTGCCAGAATTATTATCTGCCTGACCATGAATGAGTAACAATGGTGTCTTCATTTTATCAGCATGCATAAATGGAGACATCGTATAATAGACCTCTGGTGACTCCCAATAATTTCTTTCTTCTGATTGAAATCCAAATGGTGTCAAGGTTCTGTTGTATGCTCCACTTCGTGCTATTCCAGCTGCAAACAGATCACTATGCGACAACAAGTTGGCAACCATAAACGCACCATACGAATGTCCTCCTACAGCAACTCTTTCTCTATCGACATAACCAAGATCATCAACGGCATCAATTGCAGCTTTAGCATTGGCAACCAATTGAGATCTGAAACTGTCGTTAGGCTGCTCGTCTCCTTCTCCTACAATCGGGAATGCTGTATCAGCTAAAACAACATACCCTCTCATAACCCAATACAGTGGGGAACCATAATACGGAAATGTAAATTCGTTTGGTGAAGAAGTTACCTGACCTGCAGTACTCTTATCTTTATACTCTCGGGGATATGCCCACATCAACATTGGCAATTTTTCTTTTTCATTCATATCATACCCTTCAGGTAAATACAAGGTTGCTGACAGATCAAGCCCATCTGCTCTCTTGTAATTAATGACCTCTTTGTGCACATTTTGGATAGCCTTAAAAGGATTTTCAAATTGTGTAATCTGCTTAAGATTACCTGTATGTATGTTTCTCAAATAGTAATTAGGGTAATCTGATTTTGATTCAATGCGTGACAGGATTAATCCTTGTTTCATGTTGATTGCAAAACTCAAGTCTTCATAAGTTGATATACCATCTGCATGGTAAAGCCTCTCTGTTTTTTTAGTTTTTAAATTATATGCGTCAACAAATGGTTTGACCCCTTCATCTGAAAACCCATTGCCTAACCTATATAACTTATCGCCATTTAAGTCTAAAACATATTGACCATATTCATTTCTTTTTTCCACGAAAGAACCTGGATCACTATATCTGTCTTGATAATTTCTATCATCGATGATTTCTGGGGTTTGCTTTTCATCACTTGGTGAAAAAATATAAGATTTAGTATTTCTTGTATTCCACCAATAATCATTAGCAATAGCGACATCGTCAGTACCCCACTCTATATTGGAAAATCTATTCTTTAGTTTAATGAGAAAATCTTTCGGCCCATCAAATGGCGCTTCTTGTTGATAAACGGCATCTCTATACTCAAAGGCTTTATTTGCATCTCCGCCATCTAAAGCTTCTGCCCAAACGAGGGTGGCTGGTTTATCTGCTCTCCATCTGTGATTCCTAGGCCCCATTCGTGTGGACATAAATCCTTTTGGTAAGTCTTCTATGAGTGGAACGTCTAGTATTGTGGTCACTAAATCGCCATTGGATTTATACATTTTAGTCGATGACGGGAATCTTCTATAAGGTACCAAATAAGAGAAGGGCTTGCTGACAGTAGTCGCCATAAAGTATTCTCCATCGGGAGAGAATGACATTCTACTATAAATAGAAGCTGGCATAAATGGCTGGCTCTCTCCTTTGAGATTTACTTTATATAATTCACAGGTTGCCAATGCTTCAAAGTTGGCCTCATCATTTTTGTTTTTCAGTAGATCCTGATATGTTCTGTTCTGGGCTTTTTTTCCTTCATTGACAGAAATCGTTGGCCCTGTAGGTACTGCTGTCTTTACATTAACAAGTGTTGGACGTTCTTTTGGCATCACCTTTATAACTATTGTCTCACTGTCTTTCATCCAAGTAAATGGACTGCCCATATTTGCATTAAGATTATCTTCGGTTAACTTACTAAGATCACCGCTAAATATATTAACTACCCATAGCTCCACGCCCCTCGTTGTCGTATGGGTAAATGCTATTTTCTGCTGATCTGGGGACATGGTAAAATTCGAAAGTCTGGCAGATTCTGGTAATCCTTCGATTTTAGATTCTTTACCTGTTTTAATGTCCAATAAAGTGGCATCGTAATAATAACGTTGTCGACTGGAGATGTTAGTTATTGGATTTATTCTCAAGCCTGCTAATCTTAATTCTTCTTCCGAAAGTTCTTGTATCGATTTAAAAGACTTTCTGTAAAGTAACACTCCTTTAGTAGCTTCGGCGTTAATTCTAAGCCTAGGCGGCAGCGGTGCATCAGCCAATTCTAGTATGTCTTGATGTGGCAATTGATAGCCAAGATCAACTTGTGCAGTAAGTGAGGTTAGAAAAAATGTTACAACGAGAAGAAATAAGTATCGCATAATTGTTGAATTAATGGACACTTAAGATAGTAATTTAAATATTGAATCTTTCATTTACTACATGCATCATATAGGCTTTGAAATTCAGCTTCCTACGCCAGTCGCATTAAAAGAAATAGTACATTATGTGAATGGCAGACCCAGTTTAACACATTAAACAAGCTAAATCATACATTTACTTAGCCTGCAAGCCTAATAGGCACTTCTTAAGGTGCTGCGCAATCGTCTCATGTATTCTTCTTGCAACCAATCCCTGAAGTTACGGGTGGTATTGTGTAGGCAATAGCTGTAGCGTCTAACCCTATCTGCAATGGCTTCGTCCAGTTCTCTTGCGAGCCCAAGAGCTTCCATTAGATCAGGTGTGTTTTCGATTACCATTTGGGCATGTTGTTCGATGGATTGATCGATGACCACGGTCGGTTTCTGCTTTTTTGAGATGGCCTCTTTATATGCTGCCTTTATATCGAATTTGAGATTCTTTGTATTTGGGAATTTTGCTTTTAACTCATCTGGCATTGTATACGTAAAGCGTCTTTCTATTTCTTCATCAGAAATCAGATTTTCTAAAAAGTGTTCAGGGTAATTAAAAATCAATTGCCAATCAACTTCTTCAGCCCATAATCCAAACCTGGCAGCATTATTACCTAAATCAATAACATCAAAGGTCTTTTTGCCCGGTATCGCTCTTGAGCCTCTACCAATCATTTGGTAATACAGCGTCAATGAACGGGTCGCTCTATTCAGAATGATGGATTCTATTGTGGGTTCATCAAACCCTGTTGTGAGGATACTAACAGAAGAAATGATGGCTCCGTCCTTTTTCTTAAACCACTCAAGTATTTCTTTTCTTTGTTTTTTTGGTGTGGTATTGTCAAGGTGCCTTATGTCATATCCAGCTTCTTTGAAGGTATGATAGACATATTGCGATGTATTGATTCCGTTATTGAAAATGAGCGTCTTCTTCCCTTTTGATCTTTGTTCATAGGCATACAGGAGCTTATTCTGCATTTGCATGCCCGAATACAATTCTTCTGAAGATCGAACAGTGTAATCTCCATTGATGCCAATTTTCAACTTATTGAGGCTGACATCGTAACTGAAGGTTGTTGCCTTAGCAAGAAATTCATTTTTAACCAAATAAGGTATTGAATGACCTATAATGAGTTCATGGTAGCTATCCTTAAGAGGTAATTTAAAATTAGAGCTGAGTGGCGTTGCTGTTACACCAAGGATGAAGCAGTGCTCAAAGTACTTGAATAATTTTCGGAAAGAGTTGTTGTGCGCCTCATCAATGATGACTAGCCCAATACTGTTTAACTCAAACTTCTTATCATAGAGTCTATTGTTCAACGTTTCGACCATTGCTACAAAGCAATCGTAGTCACCTTGGTCTGGCAGTTCTTTTACACTACTATCGATAACTTTGTTGTCTACTCCGAATTCATTCAGCATGTTGTTGGTCTGACGACTCAACTCAATACGATGAGTAAGAATAAGTACTTTCTTATTAAACTCCTTTATATACCGTCTTGCTATCTCAGAAAATATAACCGTTTTGCCTCCTCCTGTAGGTAGCTGATAAACTAGGTTATAGCTTGGTGGACAATTGTGAAATTTATCAAAAATCTTGATGAGATCTTCTTTCTGATAATCATACAACTCCTTTCCTTTCTGCACTTCTTTTGATTCCTTAATACTGCTCAATAGTATAAAATTAAGCCACGAAACTAAGCACAATTAAAGGTTAAAACTAACTATACAGCAGAAGATTTTAAAAAAACTTTTGAAATGTTAATTAGTAACCTATCTGTAAAAAAGATTGGTTAAAATATACCAAAGCTCAACTACGTTTATGAATCATCTTTTGCAGCTTCATTTACCTAGTGGGTTCCGTGCGTTTCCTTCAGCAAGTGTGGGAATTTTGCTTTGAAACGATTTAACCTTGGAACAGAAACAGAGCGTATGTACGGCTGATTTGGATTCAATCGTTCGTAATCCTGATGGTAGTCTTCAGCATCATACCAGGCTGTAAACATCACAATTTCAGTAACGATTGGCGCATCAAACATTCCGCTTTTACTCAATTCAGCAGTGAAGTTTTCAGCAATTGTTTTCTCTTCATCATTGCGATAAAAGATTGAGGATCTGTAATGTGGACCTCTATCAGGACCTTGTCTGTTTAAGGTTGTTGGATCGTGCGAACCATAGAATACTTCGACTAATGTTTCATAGCTAATGACTTCAGGGTCATAGTATACTTTTACGGCTTCAGCATGTTTGGTTAATCCGCGAGAAACATCTTTATACGTAGGATTTTTTGACTCTCCACCAGAATATCCTGAAATCACTTCAGAGACACCGCGTACTGATTCGAATACAGCCTCTACACACCAGAAACATCCACTAGCGAAGTACGCAACTTCTTGTCCATCAACTTGTTCATGGATCACTTTATTTTTTTGCTCTTGAACGACGGCATTTGCTTTATTCGTCGAGCAGGCGTTGAAAGCAAGAAATGTGATAAGAACGGCAATTTTCATCTTTATTTATATTAATAATTATTCAAGACAGCATATTTGTCCAAATGGTAATTATAATCACCTAATGTTTGTTGCGAAACTCTTGCACGTTTTAGGAAAAAACCGATCTCTTCGTCGTCTGTCATACCTATTCCACCATACATTTGTATCGCTTCGTTGGATACGAGCTCAGTTATTTGGCCAACTTTCGCTTTTGTCATGCTTGCCAAATGTGCTAGATTATCTGCATTTTGGTCTATTGCTTGCAAAGATTTAATCACTAATGATTTACAAAGTTCTATTTCACAATACATATGAGCGGCCCTATGTTGTAAACTTTGAAAGCTTCCTATAGAGACACCAAATTGTTTTCTTTCTTTTAAATAGGCTACTGTCCTGGAAAAAGCTTCTTCCATACTGCCCAGCATTTCTGCAGATAAGCATATACGGGCAATATCAAGACTCCTATCTATGATGGTTTTCCCATCACCGGGTAATCCAATCATGTCTAACACAGAAGCATTGTCAAAAGTAACAGTTGACGCATTGCGACTATCCATCATAATGTGCCTCTCCACATGTACTCCTGCTCCTTTAGCATCAACCACATAGACGCCTAGACCTGAGTCTGAGGAAGCTGTTACTAAGAAAACATCAGCAATATGACCATCTAGGACAAACTTTTTGCTTCCTGACAATTTGTTATCGACTACTTTGGTATTCGCTATATGCGGACTATGGATATTCTTTTCTTCAAAGGCAACTGCGAAAAGACGCTTGCCTTCACATATATCAGAGATGTATTTTTGCTTTTGTTCAGAGGAACCAAACTCGTTGATCACGGTACCAGCCAATACAACCGTCGACATCAAGGGAGATGCAGTTAAAGTTTTTCCAGACTCGTACATAATTTGTCCCAGACCTGTATACCCAAATTGAAGGCCACCATATTCTTCTGGAAAGACGAGTCCTGACCATCCCATCTGGACCATTTCCTCCCATACGCGTTTGTCGTAGCCATCTGCATTCTTTTCATCTCTTAATCGCCGCAAAGCTGATACAGGCGCATTACCATTAAAGAATTCTTTCGCCGAACTTTTGAGCATTTGCTGCTCTTCACTTAACACTAAAGCCATGATTTATTTTTTTGGTAATCCTAAGATATGTTTTGAAATAATGTTTAATTGAACTTCTGATGTTCCACCTTCTATGGAGTTTGCCTTCGTTCTGCAAAAATCTCTAGCCGTTTTACCGTCTTCGTATTCTTCCCCCCACACAAGATTATCAAATCCTCCAGTGCTCATCATCAGCTCATATCGACGTTTGTTCATCTCCGTACCATAATACTTGAAAAAAGAGGACTTGGCACCCGGAGGAGAACCAGCTTTCGCTTCATCCAAAGCACGTTCTAATGTAAAATTAAATGCAGCTTCGTCTATTAACCATTGAGCTGTTTTAATTCGATTGACAGGATCTGCAAGGACACTATCTTCAATGCCTATAGATTCTATGGCGTATTCGTCAAGCGTTTTATCCATTTTGGCAACATTGCCTATCATGCTTCTTTCATGGGTAAGCAAATACTTGGCTATGTTCCATCCTTCATTCTCTACACCTACCAGATTTTCTTTCGGTACTTTGACATTATCAAAAAATGTCTCGCAGAAAGGAGAACTGCCACTGATCAATTTTATAGGTCGTGTACTGACACCTTCAGATTTCATATCAATCAGCAAGAAACTTATGCCAGTATGCTTAGGTGCGTTTTTATCTGTTCGTACCAAACAGAATATTTTATCAGCATAGTCAGCGTATGACGTCCACACTTTTTGTCCATTAACCAAATAATGGTCTCCTTTATCTTCGGCAGATGTTTGCAATCCCGCTAAATCACTCCCCGCGCCTGGTTCGCTATAGCCTTGGCACCACCACATTTCGCCTCTTGCGATTTCAGGTAGGTATTGTAATTTTTGTTCTTCGCTACCAAAGCCGAGCAATGCAGGCCCTAACATGTGAATACCAAAGCTAAACAACGGAGATCTGGCACCAATTTTTGCCATTTCTTCTTTTAGCACTTTGTATTCTGATTTAGATAGACCAGCACCACCATATTCCTTATTCCATCGAGGGACAGTCCATCCTTTATCTCTCATTCTCTCAAACCAAAGTTTCTGATCTTCCGAATGAAATGTGGGATTCCTGCCACCCCAAAAATAATCTTTGAATGTTTTGACAGGTGATCGCATGGACTGTGGACAATTTGCCTCTAACCATTCTCTTGTTTCAGAGCGGAAAGCATCAATATTGACTTGAGTTGCTGTTGACATAGTTTATATTTTATGTAATTGAAACATGTACTTCGACAAGTGTATTTCCAAAATTACTTTAAATTGTACTTATATATGACTAAATCATGAGCGATTCCATTGACAAAAATCAAAAACAAACTGACGATTTCTATTTTGAAGATGGATTACTTGTTATGACGGAGCAATTCCACTTAAAGCGAGGATATTGTTGTGGCAATACATGCAAACATTGTCCATTTGATCATGAGAATGTCCTGACTAAGCAGCCTTTTCAAAAGGTAAGGTAATTTCAAAAGTTGTTCCTTTGCCTACATTAGAAGAGCAACTAATTTCACCTTCATGTTTATCTATGATCTCCTTTACAATTGTCAATCCGAGACCGGTTCCTTCATATTCGTCCTGACAATGAAACCTGGAATATGGCATAAACATCTCTTTGTGAAAATCTTCGCTAATCCCAATACCATTATCCGTCACAGAAACTTTTATTTTGTCGTTTAAGTGAACAACATCTATTTCTATAACAACTGGTTTGTCCTTAAATGAGAATTTTAAAGAATTATTCAGAAGATTTGAAAACACTTTTTTAATCTTTTGTCTATCACCATATATTGTTTGATCGTTTGCATTAATTTTTATGGTGCCGAGATTGCGTTTGATTTCAAAGTCAAGGTCTTCTTTTATTTCTGAAATCAATGGGCCTAGTTCAAATGTCGAATGGTTTATGACTTGCGAATTGACTTTAGCATAATCCAATAAGTCTGTGACGAGATTAAACAATCGACTCGACGCATTTTCAATAATCGTCATGTATTCCAATGACTTGGGACTTAGCTTGTCCTTGTTTTTCATCTTAAGCAAACCAGTGTAACTGCTGATGGACCTAAGTGGTGTTTTCATATCATGCGATGCTAGGTACGCGAACTGCTCAAGTTTAATATTTGAATCTATATAGTTTTCTAATTCTACATTTTTTACTTTTAGTTGTGAAGTAAGATCTGCGTTCTCATTCTTGATTTTAAGCAAAAGAAAAATAAGACCAAGCATGAACACAGCTAATAAAGAAAGAAGACTAATGGTTTCAAATCGTCTATTAGAAAGTTGTTTGTAGAATTGCTCAGAACCCCGAAGATTTTCATTCTGCTTAGCAATTGACTTTTGTTCAGTCAAAAGAATATTATTTTTAGCTTGTTCAGAACTGATTACATTGGTAAGTGAATCATACTTCACATAATGAAAAAGTGCTTTTTCATAGTTTTCAGACGCCTTATATGCTTTACTAACCAACAAATGCACATTATTCCCTCGTATTTTTGATTCAGATTCTTCAATTTGATTGACTAATTCCAAACCAGTATCTATGGCTGATCCATAATCACCTTTGTCAAATTGGATATTCAAAAGCATTAGTTTAGCATCTAGTATATGCTCAATATTGTTTTCTTGAATAGAAAGCTTCAATGCTTTTTGAGTATATTCTAAGGCTTTATTTAATTGATTCTTTTCGATGTTAATGTCTGCAATTATGATATATAACCCATTCAAAACATCATACCCAACTGCTTCTTGTATTGCCTTTTTTTCAGGTAGAATTTTTAAAGCCTCTTTGACTATGGTTTCTGATTTTTTAAGGTCACCTTGCTTTTTGTATAAAGCAGCAGTCATCCTCATATAGTTTGCCCGCTCAAACGTGTCAAGAGAACCTATTTCTTCTGATAATATTTGATTATAGTATACTAAGGATTGTTCTTGGTCGCCTGCAAGCTCATATGCTTTCGCTATATTAGCTTTAGTCACAACCGACTCGATAAACAAATCATTTTTTTCATTAATCAATAGAGCTCGATGGAAATAATCAATTGCAAGATCTAAAGCGCCTTTTTCACCGTGCAAAATACCCAGTAGGCTTAAGGTTCTGCTTGAATCTGCGTAGCTCTCTGTATACTGCAATGCCTGTTGAATAAAAGAAATAGCTTCATCGGCTTCACCCCAATTGCTGAAATAAAGTCCTCCCAAATCCTTATATAAATTGTAAAGTTCTTCATTGTCTTCGTTTTGAAAATCACAATCAATTGCTCTATTTGCGTATTCTTTAGATCTCTGTTTGTCGTGAACTGCAATCTTCTTTGCAATCTCAATATTAATCTTTATACAACTAGCTTGATCCAGCAATTCTAAACTATCCCTTATGCTTACGCTCAAACTGTCATAGGATATCCCAGCACAGGTTTTAGGAAACCAAATGAGAATGAGCAGTGTGATTATAGAAAGGTACTTAATCATTAGAGTTTACTAAATATTAAGTCAAAGGCTTCTGCAAAATTAGTTTATTATCAGGTCTCAAGCAATAGACGCTTATAACTATACATAAGTCACCATATCATCAGGCAAATGAGGTATCCGATTAAATTGATGAAGCGATATCCGCTCACCCGTAAACTGAAAATCTGAAAATGAGGTATTGATCACCGTATCATTCATACCTATAATCTTCTTCTCATCTGTCATTCCAAGGACCTGGCCCATAATGGCACTTTTTGTACCACCACTGGTAAAGGCAATGATATGACTCCCCTGCTCAGATTCTTTCATTATTGTCTTGATGGCATCGCGAACACCTTCTTTAAAACTCATCCAATCTGTATGTTCAGGCAATTCGACATCCAATTCATTGGTTGCCCACCTTTCCATAAAATAATTGAATATTCGAAAATGGTTTCTGACTTTTGTCTCAGGTTTGTCTAAAGATTCTTGATGCCATTTTTGTAATGTTGGATTTTGGGCAACCAACTGATCTTTCACTTTCCCCAAAACACTAGGTCCTTCATGTTCGACCAAACCAGCTAAAACAGTTGGTTCTGGAAACGATATACCAGCTAACTCATATTCTTTTTTGACCGTATCATAGGTTTGTCGATGCCTGAGTAACGGCCCCATATAGACTTTATTATATAAGCGTTTGTGCTTTGCTAAATACTCACCTAGCTTTGCAGATTGTTTAAATCCCAACTCAGACAACTGATCATAATTAGCAGCTCCAAAAGAAGCTTGAGCATGTCTGACAAACCTTATCCAACTCATTTAATCTGTATATCCAATTCCTTTAAATTCCGGTTTTCGTTTTTGTAAAAAGGCCTGGACGCCTTCCATGTTATCTGCACCTAAGATATTTAATGCTTGTTGCTCAGATTCTTTGTCTATTGACTCACTTAAACCATGAGTTACACCATATCGTAAGATTTTCTTTGTGCTGACATACGCAGCCGTTGGCCCATCAGCCATTTTCTGTGCAAAGGTCATTGACTCAGCCATGATCTGATCTACAGGTACTACCTTACTTACTAATCCAAGACGTTTACACTCTTCAGCAGGTATTTTATCACCACCACAAATAATTTCCATTGCTTTGTGATAGCCTACAGCTCTTGTCAAAAACCAACTCGACCCTGCATCGGGCGCTAAAGCTATATTGATAAATGCATAGCGCATACTGGCTGTATCTGCCATAATTAAGAAATCACAAGCCAATGCAAAGCCCAAACCCGCTCCCGCTACGGGCCCATTTATCGCAGCTATGACAGGCTTATTCAAGCCTATAATTCTCTTAATGATGTTACCATAAACCATATTCAAATCATTCTCGACATCATTTGGAGTCATTGCGCCAGCAAAACTTGTGAGATCAGCACCTGCGCAAAATCCTTTTCCATTTCCAGTAAGGATAACAGCTCTAACAGCTTTATCATTTTGAATGACACCCAACACATCCAACATATCTAATTTTAATTGTTGTGTTATGGCATTATATTTATCAGGTCTGTTTAATCGTATGATTCCGACTTTACCTTCAACCGAATATTCTATTGTTTTGTATTCCATTTTTTTCTAATTATAAGCGACACTAATCCACTCTGCAACTATGGCAGGCTTTTCTTCACCTTCAATTTCTACAGTCCAACTTGTGATGTACTTTGCTCCTTTATCAAAATATTCAATTTCCTTTACTGATGCAATTCCTCTAATCCTTGCACCTGCTTTAGTTGCATTTGTAAATCGAAGTTTATTCAAACCATAGTTGACCCCCATTTTGATATCATTAATCTTCAATACCTCATAACTCATTGGGACCATTAAAGACATGACCAAAAACCCGTGGGCAATTGGTGCACCATATGGAGAATGAGACTTTGCTTTCTCAACATCCATATGAATCCATTGCTCATCCATCGTAGTTGTGCCAAAGGAATTTATCATTTCTTGGGTAACCGTAATCCAGTTACTTATGCCAACTTCTTTTCCAATATATTCCTTCAAATCATTTAGTGATTCCAATGTGGTTGTGTATGCTTCTTTACTCATTATAAAATTTTAAGCTGATTGTGTTTCGGCTACCCTTGCCAAATATTGTTTAACTGTATTTCTTCCTAGCTGATACATATGGACTTCATCTGGTCCATCTGCAAGCCTCAACGTTCTAGAAGCTGCATAAAATGCTGCTAGTGGTGTATCACTACACACACCCATTCCACCGTGAATTTGAATGGCTCGATCAATCACATCACAAGCCATCTTTGGGGCTACTATCTTAATCATTGCAATCAGATCTTTTGCTCCTTTTACACCATGTTTGTCTATGGTATCCGCTGCTGATAAGGTGAGTAGCCTTGCCTGTTCGATGTCGCATCTCGTATTAGCTATCTCTTGTCTGACACTACTGAAATCTTTGATCAATCTTCCAAAAGCTTCTCGCTCAGACACACGTTTGCACATCAAATCCAGTGACCGTTGTGCAACACCAACCAATCTCATACAATGGTGAATCCTCCCTGGACCTAGTCTTCCTTGAGCGATAGCGAAACCTTGTCCCTCTCCGACTAATAAATTACTAGCAGGCACTCTTACATCTTTTAATTCTACTTCACAATGTCCATGCGGTGGATCATAACCACCAAATACAGACAGCGGTCTAACTACCCTAACACCTGGCGTATCGGCTGGAACCAAAATCATACTTTGTTGCTCGTGACGTTGAGCTTCAAAGTCTGTTTTCCCCATGACTATATAAACATTGCATCTTGGATGCATCACGCCTGAAGACCACCATTTTAAACCGTTAATGACGTACTCATCTCCATCTTTCACAATAGAAGTTTCAATATTTGTAGCATCAGAAGAAGCGACACGTGGTTCGGTCATTAAAAATGCAGATCTGATCTTACCATCCAGCAAGGGTAATAACCATTCTTCTTTTTGAGCATCATTTCCATATTTAGCCAATACTTCCATATTGCCAGTATCTGGAGCAGAGCAATTAAACACTTCTGATGACCAAGGCACTTTTCCCATTTCTTGAGCGAGAGGTGCATATTCTAGATTGGTCAATCCAGCTGAATAGTCACCATAGTCTTCTGGTAGAAATAGATTCCACAAACCTTGCCGGCGTGCTTCTTCTTTCAGCTTCTCCATTCCTGGATACTCCTGCCACATATTGGTTTCTACATACTCGTTGTATTCATTTTCGATGGGATAGATGTGGTCTTCCATAAATTGTCTGACCTTTCGTTGCAGTTCTTTTGATTTATCTGAAAATTGAAAATTCATTTAGTTCAATTATTATTTTATTCAAAAATTATTTTGTCTGGACACTCGCAATCTGCTAGCAATCTGTCTTTATACTTCTGATGTACTTTTGTCCGCTTTACTTTTAATGTTGGTGTGAGTGTTCCGCTATCGATACTGAAGGGTTCCTTTGTCACCACTACTGCAGATACTCGTTCGTAATTAGGCAAAGCGCTATTCACTTCATCTAATGTTTTGGTTAGGCTTTGTGCTAATTCTTCCTTAGACTTTGCCATTCCTATTTCAGAAGGAACTACTGTGAGTACAGGCTGAGGAATACCCAAGCCCAGCAAACACATCTGTTCGATATCTGCGTTTTCACTAAATTTATCCTCTATGCGCGCAGGTACGATAAATTCTCCTTTTGATGTTTTGAAGGTATCCTTCACTCTGCCTGTGATGAATAGAAATCCATCTTTATCAATTCTGCCTTGATCTCCAGTATGCAGCCAGCCATCAACAATCGTCTCTGCTGTTTTTTCTGGTGACTTATAATATCCTTGCATGACAAAAGGTGCCTTCATCAATATTTCTTCTGTCTCAGGGTCTATTCTCATCTCGACACCAGGCTGTGCTTTGCCGACTGATCCGGGTTTTGATTCTTCTACTTTCAAAAATGTACATGCTGCACAGTTTTCGGTCATGCCATATCCTTCTGATATAGGCAAGCCAAGTTTTGCAAACCAATCTTTTGTGCTTTGTGGAATTGGTGCTGCTCCAGACACATTTGTTTTTGATTCTTGAAGGCCGAGTCCTGTTTTAATTTTCTTCTTAACCATTCCTGAAATAAATGGAATTTTTAACATTCGTGACAACTTCCCTTGTGGCATTTTGTCTAAAATTCCCAACATGAATTTTGTCCATATTCTAGGAACAGCAAAAAATATGGTTGGCTTAGCGTCTCTTAAGTTTTGAGCAAACATGGCCAAAGATTCTGTGAAAAATATTTCACTTCCATATGTCAATGCGCCTGATTCTACGATTGCTCGTTCAGCAATATGGTTCAAAGGTAAATACGAAAACAACCGATCATTTCCTTCCAAGGACATATTCAAAGCATTGTATTCTTTTGTTTCTTCAAGCAAGGAATATGGAGCCGAATAATTGAGCATTACCCCTTTTGGCGTCCCTGTGGTACCAGAGGTAAATACAATTGTCCAAAGATCATCTAAACCTGCTGAAGGATTGCCTTCCAAAGGTGAAGTTGAAGCAAGAATATCCTCCCAAGCTGTACCGCGATCGACTCTATCGTTACCTGGATAATCGGGAAATTTAATGACAGGCAAGTCTTCAGGGATACCTGTTTTCATATCATCCCAGACTTCGAGTTTGCCCACAAACAGTAAGTCCACATCTCCTAGATTTAGGACCTGATTAATTTGTTCGCCAGACAGTGTTGGGAAAAAAGGAACAGAAATACACTCCGCCATCATAATGGCCAAATCTGCAATGATCCATTCTCGGCAATTTTTAGACACAAGACCTATATGTTTGCCTTTCGTCATGCCGATTGATATGAGATAGTTGGCCACTTTTCTAGCCATCTGTCCTACTTCTTTATATGTGTAGGTTTCCCATCTGTCACCGAATGGTTGATGTAAAAAAGCTTTGGTTCCTTTATTCGTTTCTTGATCGTAAAATTTCTGGATAATCGTTTCTCCCATGATATTATGCAGTTAATCCTCCATCGACTGGCAATGCATGGCCTGTTACGAAACTAGCCTTATCAGAAGCCAGCCATAACATAGCATCAGCCATTTCTTGAGGTGTTGAAAATCTTTTCATTGGAATGCCACTTTTTAATTTATCTGACAATCCTTCTTTAAATTGATCCATCGCTTCTGGGTTAAATAAAGGCGTGACAGTAAAAACAGGACACAATGCATTGATGCGAATGTTCTGTCTTGCATATTCCATCGCAGCGGTTTTGGTCATGCCGACTACAGCATGTTTGCTCGCCACATAGTGCAAGCTATTAGGTAGACCCCGAAGTCCAGCTATGGAAGCAGTATTGATAATGACTCCAGATTTCTGTTTGACCATTTCTTTCAACTCCGCTTGCATACAATAGAACACACCTGTGCAATTGATGTCCATCACTCGGGTAAATTCCTTGTGATCAATATCAATTGTTCGCCCTGGAGCGCCACCGATCCCAGCATTATTTATTGCCACATCTAAAGTCTCATATGTCAGCATCGTTGTGTCTACCATATTTTGGACATCTTCCGCGTTGGACACATCGCATTTTACAAATATGGCTTCTCCTCCTGCACCCAAAATCTCATTCACTACAGATAGCCCTTGAGATTCATTCACATCAGCAACGACAACTTTTGCTCCATTTTCTGCGAATGCCATAGAGGCTGCTTTCCCTATACCAGAGGCTGCTCCTGTTATTAGTACTACTTTATGTTCTAGTCCAAAACTCATCATTCAATTTAGTGTCTGACAGATCCTCCAGAGATGCACAATGTACTTCCCGTTACGAATCTTGCTTCTTCTGAAGCTAAATATAAATATCCGTGAGCAATGTCCAATGGTTCAGCAATCATTCTTGCTGGTATTTGTTGCTTGGCCCCTTCGATTATGGCTGCAGGCATTGCTTTCGTCATTTCAGTAAGTGTAAAACCTGGAGCGATGGCATTCGCTGTTATGCCATATTTACCTAATTCAAGAGCCCATGTTTTGGTCATGCCTATGATACCAGCTTTTGCAGCCGCATAGTTCGTCTGACCAAAATTACCCCAAAGGCCAGTTGTACTTGATGCTGATATGATCCTGCCATAGTTTTGCTCGCGCATAGCTGGTAGGACAGCTTGTGTACATATAAATACGCTCGTCAGATTAACATTGATGACTGCGTTCCAATCTTCAATCGTCATTTTTGAGAAAGACTTATCTCTAGTGATGCCTGCATTATTAATCAAGATATCTATCTGACCATACTTTTCTAGGATTCGTTTTGTTTCAGCAAGAATTCCTTCTTGATCTGTGACGGATATCTTTGTAAACTCAGCAACTCCACCGTTTGCATTTATACCCGCAGCAGTTTCTTCACCCATATCAAGTAAATCCCAGATGATGACTTTAGCTCCTTCTTTTGCAAATAATTCTGCTACTGCTTGACCAATTCCTCTTGCACCTCCAGTCACTATCGCCACTCTATTTTCTAATCTCATATTGTTATATGTTTTTGTATTGTTTTCAAAAATGTAATCATGGTACCACTACCACTTTGCCTTTTACTCTTCTGTTCATCATATCGTCAAGCGCTTGTGAGGCTTCATCAAGTGAATACTCTCGATCAATGTGTGGCTTGAGTTTCCCTTCTCCATGCCATTGAATCATTTGCATGGTGTTTTTCATATTTGCTCCTTGATTAGTTTGCGCAAATCTTCCCCAAAATACACCAACAATATCACATCCTTTAAGGAGAGGTAAATTCATTGGCACTTTGGCGATACCAGCAGGGAATCCGACGATCAAAAATCTACCTTCCCAAGCTGTGGCACGCAATGCAGCCTCCGTATAATCTCCACCGACAGGATCATAGACCACATCAGAACCTTTGCCTCCTGTCAATTCTTTGATCCTTTCCTTGAGGTTTTCATTTGTATAATTGATCACTTCGTCTGCACCAAGCTTTTTGCATAACTCTAGTTTTTCGTCAGTAGAGGCACATGCGATAACTCTTGCTCCCATCAATTTACCTAGTTCTATCGCAGCCATACCGACACCTCCGGATGCACCTAGTATACATAGTGTTTCTCCTTCCTTTAACCTGGCTCTATCTTTTAGGGCATGATAGGAGGTTCCATATGCCATCATGAATGATGCTGCTGTTTTGAAATCCATTGAAGGCGGCTTTGGAAAACACATCTTTGAGTCAACATTTGCTTCTTCGGCAAAGCAACCAATTGAGCTTGCTCCAAATACTTCGTCTCCAACTTTTAAATGTTTGACTTCGGCACCTACTTCTTTAATGACGCCTGCAAAGTCTCCGCCAGGTGAGAATGGAAGTTCAGGTTTGTACTGATATAAGCCCTGAATGATCAGTGTATCGGGATAATTCACACTGCATGCTTTCACCTCTACTCTTACTTCTTTGGGTCCTGGTGACGGAAGAGTAATGTCTTCGACAACTAAATTAGATGGTGGACCTAGTTCTTTACATAAGACTGCTTTCATAATTAGTTTATTATAAATTTATCGCCATCATCCGCAAGAGCAATATCACCTTTAAAGATCTTAGATAAGCCTTGGGTATATAAGCGAGCGATTACTTTTCTATCTGGTACCGGAGCCAGGTGATTGAGAACCAATTTTTTGACACCAGCTTCCGCTGCCACTTCTGCAGCTTCTATATTGGTAGAGTGATAATTCGTAACATCTTCTAATATTTTTTGATTCCTGGCATTACCCATCTCTCCTGCCACTTCACTCACTTGAGATATAACCTCCTTAAGCATCGCTTCGTGAATCAATAAATCTGCATTAGCAGAATGTTTGATGACATTTTTATTTTTGCTTGTGTCGCCACTAAGGACACATTTTTTGCCTTTGTATTCTATTTTATAGCCAAAATCCGGAGACACTGGCTCATGACCTACATCGAAGGCTGTGATTTTTATTCCATCCGTGTTATATACAAGCAATTCACCTTGGGAAGGTACAATGACTTCATTTGGTATAGTGCCAGCTGCATCAATATTCATAATTTTTTCTCCATGATGTTCCACTCTGTATGCATGTTCTTGAGCCAGCAACAACTCACTTCCTTCTGAAATCGCTTGGACACCTACTGGGCCAGTAACTTTAAGTTTTTTAGGTCTCCCTAACTGCCAACTTCGATTGATCAAATATGGTAAATCTATAAAGTGATCAGAATGTAGATGAGTCAAAAATACTTCATCGACATCCATGAGAGGAAAATGAAGATTTTCCATTTTCTGTACAGCACCATCGCCAACGTCAAAAACAAAGAATTTTCCATTGACAAAAACTACCGTACATGTTTGTGCACGGCTGGATGGCAAAGGAGCTGATGTACCAACGGTGTAGACAATAATGTCTTCCGTATTATTATGCAATTCTTCTCTTAATTCTGCATTAGACTTGAGCTGTCCTTTGGCGGATAATGTCACAAGGTCTGCTGAATTCTGAGATGTATATATCATCATAACAGTTCCTATCATTAATGACAGAACGACCACAACTCCTAATATTCTAACCCACTTTCTATTCATTCTCTTGTATAAAACGCACGATGATATTGGCTATTTCCTCGCCTTTATCTTCTTGTAAAAAATGACCAGCTTCTGTAATGATTTGATGAGGCAATCCTTCTGTGCCTTTGAAGTACTTCTGAAATATTTGTTCGCCTCCTTTGGTTATTGGGTCTTTATCACTGAATAAGGTCAAGAATGGCTTTGTCGATTGTGACAATATTTGAAATACGTTTAAGTTGACTGACACAGCTGGGTCATCTTCACTTATTGGTACTAATGATGGAAATATTTTAGCCCCTGCCATGTATGTTTTATCTGGATAGGGAGCTGAGTAAGCAGCTATTTCAGCGTCACTCAATGTTCTTACAGTTGAGTTTTGCATGATTTTATTTAAAGCCAACACCTCGACAGTTCGCGTATATTCTTGCCAATCTAAAAATGCTTGCGTTGGTTTGCCCTTCCCAATTGGCAATCCAGTATTACCAGCTACGATTGTCGAAAATCGTTCGTTGTCCAGTCCTGCAATTCTAAGACCTAAGAGCCCTCCCCAATCTTGACAAAACAAGTTGATACCTGTTAAATCCAATTGCTGAATGAAGCTATGCAGCCACGTCGTGTGTGATGCATAGGTATAATCGCTCATTTCTGTTGGTTTATCTGATTTGCCGAAACCAATAAGATCTGGAGCCAAAACTCTAAAACCAGCATCAGCAAACACTGGTATCATAAATCTGTACAAAAAAGACCAACTCGGTTCTCCATGAAGCAATAAAACCACATTGCCTTGTTTAGGGCCTTCATCCACATAATGCATGCGTAATTCAGGGGTAACTTGAAGATAATTGGGCTGAAATGGATAATCAGGTACATTCAAAAACTGATCATCAGGGGTTCTTAATACTTCCATGTGAGGTTGATATACGTAAATATACTCATCTCAACAGAAGATTAAACTCTAAGTTTACTTTTTAGACTTTGGTCAAGAAAGAAAGTAGTGTTGATAGGCTTCAATCTTTGTGTGAATCATTGATTTACGTGGATAATTGAAACTTAAATAATCATTATCGCAGAATCAGCAGTTTACTACTTTTTATTGAGATATGCATGTTGTCGAAAATTCGATTATCGGAAATATGTCTTTTCTAATTAGACAAATATCCCTATATTTATTAAAAACATTCTAACTATGACAGCAGCTAAAGTTTTGTCGAAGTATAAATCATCAATAAACAGTGATTTATCAATTGTCAGAAGTGCAAATCAAGGAGTAAATTCAATCATATTCACAGAACTAGTTGAAATTTCTGGGATAAATAGAAATTTTTTAGCTGAAGAAGTATTTGATGTGTCATTGAAAACAATGCTCAGGTATCAAAAGGAAAAGAAAAAGCTTAATCCACGAAACAGCGAAATTGCTTTAAAACTATTAAATCTACTAAATAAGGGAATGGAAATATTTGGTTCGATAGATACATTCATTTCTTGGCTAAATAAACCTGCATTTGGATTAGGAGAGCAAATTCCATTAAAGCTTTTGAACACAAATACAGGGATTGATTTAATCGAAGAAGAGTTGACTAGAATAGCATTTGGAGCCCTAGCATAAAATGGAGGTATATCGAATTACACTCAAAAAATGGTCTAAAACTTTAAAAGCATCTGGATTTCCGGGAAGATGGAATTCCAAAGGGGTATTTGTCATTTATACATCTAGTACAAGAGCCTTAACAAGTTTAGAAAATTTGGTACACAGAAGTGGAGAAGGTCTAAACAAATTATTCAGAACAATGGAAATCAAAATTCCAGATGATTTAAAGGTTAAAGACATCAAGCAAAGTCAACTTTCAAAAAATTGGTACAAATATGAAAACTATGGTGAATGTCAGAAACTAGGTGATAAATGGATAGAGGAATCTGAATACCCTGTTTTAAAAGTTCCTTCGGCAATTATTAAAATGGAACATAATTATTTGCTCAATCCGAATCATAAACAGTTTCAAAAAATAAAAATTAATACAATCGAAGACTTTCAATTTGACCCTAGACTAAAAGAATAACTATCAATAATAATAGATATGATCGCCTACCTCTTCGTTCCTCAGAGATACGACGACATGTCATTATCCGTTGTTTAGCTGTGCTAGCAGATTTATTATAAAATCAAAATTAGCTTGATTCAACTATTAATCCGACATTTGAAATTGGTTTAAATCCTTAGGTTTTATGTATCTCCGTATCTGTACTGTCTTAATTGTTTCCATATTCTTTTTAGCAAGTTTCAAGGGAGAAAAGGATTCTTATACGATCAGTTCCATTCGCTCCAGCTACATCAAAAACCTCAACAACTTTCAAACATCAATTAAATCGTTTAAAGATCAACTCAAGGAACAACCTCCAAAACAGACGATTCTTGAATTAAATGCTGAGATGAGACATGCATTCAAGAAAAGCGCTTACATATTGAATCATTATGATTATCCGATTGTCAAAAAATCATTTAATGGTGCGCCACTTCCAGTACCTCGACAACAAGGCGATGTGTATGTCGCATTGGAACCTCAAGGATTGCAGGTCATTGACGAAATGGTGCACGAAGAGGATTTGGATGTAGAAGGTATTGATAAGCTACTGGAATTGATGGGCGATGAACTCAAAGGAATCATTCCATTCGAACAAACAAGATCAATGAAGGAACGGCACATTGTAGAAGCTATGCGACAGCAAGTGATCAGGATTGCAACCTTGCAAATTACTGGCTACGATTCTCCAGGTTCTTTATCTGGTGTCTCTGAGTCAAAGACTGTGCTTAAACAAATGCAGGCCGACTTCCAAAGATTTTCGCCTTTGTTAACGGACAAGACACAAGCCGTTTTCCAAGAGATCATTCGATCATATCAATCAACGATTGCTTTTATTGAAACAGACGATTCCTTCGATAAATTTAATCGGACCATATTTATCCGAGACTATTTAAATCCCCTCTCCTATCAATTGTTGGTTTTTCAAGATTTATTACACATTGGATTTAGACATTTGGAGACTCAGCAAGAAAAAAGTTGGAATGATGAGTCTGCACATCTCTTCAGTGAAAACTTGCTCAACCCATATTCATATATCGGATTGTTGCCAGAAGAAAACATTAAACAGATTACTGTACTTGGTGGCTATCTCTTTCACGAAACTAGATTATCCAGCAATGAGTCTATGAGTTGTGCCACTTGCCATCAAGCAGACAAAGCATTTACTGATGGGAAAAAACTAAGTATCGCCAACCATTTGTCCACAGCAAATTTGAGAAACACACCAACAATCATCAACTCTGTCTATTCCAAAGAATATTTTTATGATTTGCGGGCGCACAAGATGAGAGACCAAGTCATTGCGGTCATAGAAAACGAAGCAGAATTCAATTCCAATCCGGACAGTCTTGCCGCATTACTTTTAGAAAGCCCTGGATATCAATCAATGTTTGAGAAAGCATTTCCCCACCATAAAAATGCGTTTAATAGAAATCAGATTTCAGCGGCTATCAGTGCTTATGTGATGTCCCTGTCTTCATTTTCATCTCCTTTTGATCAGTACATGAGAATGGAGATTGATGATTTAAACTTAGAGATCAAAGAAGGCTTTAATCTTTTTATGGGGAAAGCAGCTTGTGGTACTTGTCATTTTGCGCCAACATTTAGCGGGTTGGTTCCACCCGACTTTGATGAAAATGAAACCGAAGTTCTTGGTGTCCCACATGATAGTGGCGATAGCATCGATGATGACATCGGTAGATATGGCAGCGACAGAAAACGAGATCTATTGGAACATTTTAAGCATTCATTTAAAACCACAACAATTCGCAATGTAGAATTGACAGCACCTTATATGCACAACGGTGTTTTCGAGACATTAGAGGAAGTTTTGGATTTTTATAATAATGGTGGTGGAGAAGGTCAAGGACTCGAGGTGAACTACCAAACTCTTGCAGCAGATTCATTGCATTTGAATAAAACAGAAATCTCCCAACTAATTTCTTTCATGCACAGCCTAACAGATACAAGCTTTGAGTATTTTGTGCCCGATACGTTGCCACGATTTATGATTGATGGCAAGTTAGAAACCCAAGTAAGAGAGTTGTATTTATATGAATGATGTCGCAAAAATCAAAGAAGCCTACCAGCGAATTAAGTCGCATATCCATCGAACAAATTTGATTAAATCTCCATCGCTGAGTAAAGCAGTTGGTGGCGATGTCTATCTTAAATTGGAGAACGAACAACACACTGGTTCTTTCAAAGCCAGGGGCAGTCTCAATAAGCTGTTGGTGCTAACAGATGAACAAAAAAGCAAGGGTGTCGTCACGGCATCTACCGGC
Source organism: uncultured Saprospiraceae bacterium (assembly GCA_937997635.1). Classification (GTDB taxonomy): domain Bacteria; phylum Bacteroidota; class Bacteroidia; order Chitinophagales; family Saprospiraceae; genus CALFUK01. The sequence continues at coordinate 76,968 of CALLFA010000027.1, forward strand.
AATCATGGCCTTGGATTTTCAAGAGCTTGCGCAATCACTGAAACTAGTGGAATTGTGTTTTTACCAGAATCTGCGGCAAAAACCAAAGTCAATAAACTAAACGACTATCCAGTCGAATTGAGGTTCATTGCCGGCAACTCATTACAAACAGAAATATCGGCAAAGGCCTATGCTGAAGCAGAAGGAATGACCTGGGTCTCACCATATAACGACTATGATGTGCTCCAAGGGCAAGGGACAATAGCTTGTGAATTAATGGAACAATTGCCTTCTATTGATGCCATATTTGCAACAGTCGGTGGTGGTGGGTTGATATCAGGTATTGCATCCTATGTGAAAGATCAGTCGCCTCAAACAAAGGTCTATGGTTGCCAACCAATACTCTCTCCTGAAATGAGTCTCAGCGTGGAAGCTGGTCAAGTCATTAGTCTAGAAGAAAATTTGCCGACACTATCTGATGGTTCTGCAGGCGGTATTGAGGATAACACCATCACCTTATCTTATTGTCAGCTATTCATAGATGAATTCGTTTTGATTACTGAAGAGGAAATTAAAGATGGGATCAGGAGAGTCGCTAAAGATCACAATAAGATAATCGAAGGAGCTGCTGGTGTGAGTGTGTCTGCTGTATTGAAAAAGAAGGAGGAGCTTAAGGGAAAGACGAGTGTGGTTATTGTTTGTGGTGGGAATATATCATTGGATGTGTTTAAAGGGATTATTTAAAGGGTATGGCGCGAGTACGATAGTGCTGAGGCGGGACGCCTGCAGCGACGGGCTTATGCGTCCTTGAAGGCGTCTCGCCTCAAGAACTACAGGACAGGATTCTTTGCTTTATTACTCTTTGCTGAAGCGGGCTTCCTCTTTTGCTGAGGCGGGCCGCCTCCAGCGACTGGCTTGTGCGTCCTTGAAGGCGTCTCGCCTCAAGAACTACGGGACAGGTCTTCTCTGCTTGTATTACTCTTTGCTGAGGCGGGACGCCTGCAGCGACGGCTTGTGCGTCCTTGAAGGCGTCTCGCCTCAAGAACTACAGGACAGGATTCTTTGCTTTATTACTCTTTGCTGAAGCGGGCTTCCTCTTTTGCTGAGGCGGGACGCCTGCAGCGACGGGCTTATGCGTCCTTGAAGGCGTCTCGCCTCAAGAACTACAGGACAGGATTCTTTGCTTTTTCTTCTTCTTTGCTGAGGCGGGACGCCTGCAGCTACGGCTTGTGCGTTCTTGAAGGCATCTTGCCTCAAGAACTACAGGACAGGGCTGCTTTACTTTTATTCCTCTTTGCTGAGGCGGGACGCCTCCAGCGACGGACTTGTAAGTCCTTGAAGGCGTCTCGCCTCAAGAACTACGGGACAGGTCTTCCCTGCTTTTATTACTCTTTGCTGAGGCGGGACGCCTCCAGCGACGGCTTGTGCGTCCTTGAAGGCGTCTCGCCTCAAGAACTACGGTACAGGCTTCTTTGCTTTTTCTTCCTGCTTTGCTGAGGCGGGACGCCTCCAGCGACGTGGCTAAAAATAGGAAACCCCGTGACGACGTTACGCCACGGGGTTATATGGTTACCTATTCATTCCAAATTTAATTAGTTTTTGACTGTAAACTCTACCCTTCTGTTTTCTGCTCTTCCCGCTGCTGTTTTATTATCAGCAATCGGAGACACTTCGCCAAAACCTACTGCACTTAACCTTGTCGGTGAAATACCTTTCGAAGTTAAGTAATTCATCACAGCTGTCGCTCTTTTTTCAGATAATTTCTGATTATTTTCTTCAGCACCTTGTGAATCAGTGTGTCCAGCGATGCGAACATTGATTTCAGGGTATTGATTCATAATAGAAACGACATCATCCATGATCTGGTAAGATTCATTTTTGAATGTTGATTGTGATGAGTTGAATTTAATGCCAGTTAATGCTCTAGAGAACACTTCTCTGGTTTTTGTTTCTATTTCTGCGCTTCTTGCGGCTGCAGCTTTTGCAGCTTCTTCTGCTTTCATCTTAGCTTCTTCTTCCGCTTTCATTTTTGCTTCTTCTTCCGCTTTCATTTTTGCTTCTTCAGCTGCTTTCTTAGCTGCTTCTGCTTCTTCTCTAGCTTTTTTCTCAGCGGCAGCTTTCTTTCTTGCTGCTTCAGCTTCCATTCTTCTTTTCTCTTCTTCTGCTGCTACTCTTTCTGCTTCGATTCTTGCTGCTTCAGCTTCAGCATCCATGATTGCTTTATCTTTTGGACATCCTTTGAATTTTTTGATTCCAGGGATATCTGGGCAAAGATCTTTGATGTCTTTGATGCCATCACCATCTGAGTCAATTTTCTTAGGATTCACTGTACTCAATAAGTCCTTAGATCCACCACCTGTATTAGAAACAAGTCCTGAACCAGCACATGGATTTGCATCAGCTCCTGCTCCAAATGTATGTCTCAACGTAGCTAATACCCTTCTTCCAATTCGAGGAAAACCAGGGAATGTACGGTATTCAGTATCAAGCAAATTTTGTGCAGATAAACCCAAAAAGGTTCCAGAATTAAATTTGTAGCCAAGACTTGCATCTACCAAATTTTTCGTATCTGTCGGACCAGAGTACTGACCTAGGAATGCTTGGAAAGAATCATCATGTTGGAATGAAATATTACCATTGATCCCACATGCAGGCGTGTAATTTACACCTAATCTGTATCTGCTAGTAGGCTGAGCTATTGTTGTTTGCTCTGTACCTTCTGTTCCAGAAATTTGTGGATTAAAGCTATTATCAGAAGTCCAAGAGTAATTTCCAAAAAAAGATAAATCTTGATTAATAAAGTAATTCAATCCAATATCAGCACCCCAGTAATCGAAAGCCTCAAATGTACGATATCCGGCAGCTAAATGCGTTACTCCATTAGTTGGCACATTCAGTGTTGGAGTAGTCGCGAGAACAAATCCATCATTTAATGGTGCTATGTTAGCTAAAAATCCTTCACCTCCTGCTGTATAGCCAGCACCTACAGCTCCGGCTACCTGTCCGACAATAGCTTCTAAAGTAGCTTGATCAGGTATAGGTAAACCTTCACCTACAAATGGTGCCAAAGCTCCATTTAGAGTAGGTACTAAGCTTGCACCAACTGCATTCCCCAAATCACTTGCTAAGCTACCAGTATTCTGTAATGAATAGCCTGGGCTTATACCTGTGAATAAAGTGGCCCCATCAATAGTTCTATTATAGATATCAACACTAACACCCAATTTATTAGCGATAAATCCTTTGTATCCAACTTCCCAAGTATCCTCTACACGTAAACTTGCTTGAGGTGCATCAATTAATCCAAGTGGTTGTCTATTGAATAAATTAATACCCACGAAATCACCTGCAGTCCCTCCAACAAAATTGGCTGGATTAGATAAGAATTCAGTTATGACTGGTACAAGAGGTTCAAATAATGGATTAGCCGCTACTAAACCTTGAGCTACTGCCGGTAGTACCGCAGGGGTAACTGCACCCTGAACGAATCCTAAGGGCAAGCCAGGAGTCCCAACTGGTAAGCTCGGAAACGGCACTGCACCATTAAATACTATTTCTGGACTGTCTCCAAATGTTTGAGCCTCCTTATTACCTACTAACCAAATATCAAATGCTCCAGGTACTATCGTACTAACAGGGAAATCAATATTCACTTGTAACTGTGTAGGAGCTCCTACTGCTCTATTGAATCCTGCTCTGAATGTATGCTGAGGAGATGGTTTGAAAACAAATACGGCTCTTGGCGAGAATGCAGTCTCATCTAAAAAGTTGAATCTATCTCCTCTACCTGCTAAAACTAAGTCTAACTTGTCGCCTAAGGCAAATTTACCTTGCAAATACGCCCCCACGATTCCGAAATCATCATCTTGTTCATTTCTACCATAAACCAAATTACGCGTATTCGCGACTGACTGTCTGAAATCAAAACCAGCAGTCCAGTTTGCATCTAAGATGCTTGGCGTATCAAAATTATATTGCAATTGAGCTTCTAATTGAGTTCTTTCAACTCTAGTAGTTGCACCTGTTTGGTATAAGAAAGTAGGTGTATCATCTTGTCCACCATCATTATATAACCAAAATGCTTGAGCAAACAATCCACCTTTCTGAATTCTAGCTTGTGTCCAAAATTCTGTTGCTTGTGATAATCCAACTCCTTGAGAATTGTAGAACGGCGCTGAAGCACTATTGGTACCTCCAGCAACGACAACAGATAAATCATCCTGAGGTCTAAATTCTAAAGTTCCATTTAAAACGAATGATCGCCAAAAATCCTGAATAGGGTTTCCATCACCATCCGGATCAACCTGAGCTGGGGTCAATAACTGCCTAGAAGGTTGTGTAGCATCTACGATACCTCCTGTAATTGCAGGTGAAACAATTCCGTTTGTCAAAGTCCCTGTAGTTAAACCTATGAAGGTAGAATCAACTGGATCGTTGGGATCATAGACAAATTCACCTCCTCTTTTCCACACTCCATTGATTTTAAATCCAAACTTATCTGATACTTTGGTCGCGTGTCTTAATGATCCACCGAATGTACTTTGCTCACCACCAATTAACTCAATAGTTGTACCTGGCTTATCAATCGCTGATTTAGATAAAAAGTGAACAACACCAGAAGTTACACCTGGGCCATAAAGTGCAGAACCTGGTCCTCTTACGACTTCAATTCGCTCGATGTCAATATTATTTAGTGGAGAATTCAAATTATCAAATGTTCCTAATCCTGGACCAGATAAAGACCTGTAATCTAATATTGGGAAGGACGCTGAACCAAAAAGTCCGCCATCACCTCTCAACTGGATATTCACACGTCCAGCACCTTGTTGTTGAATGTATACGCCAGGTTCGTTAATGATCGCTCTAGCAGCATTATCATTTGGAGATACCTCCAATTTTCTCGCTGTCAATACAGATACAGAAGCTGGAGCTTCTTGCACTTTCTCTCTTCTTCTTGACGCGGAAACTACAATGTCTTCACCAAAAACGATACCTTCTGCTAAAGAAATAGAGACATTTTGGTTTGCAGAATTAACTGCAATAGTCTGGGAAGAGAATCCCGTATAACTGACAACTACATTAAACGGTGGCGTTGCGCTCGTTGAAAGCGAATACGATCCATCCAAATCTGTAATTGTTCCGTCTGTAGTACCTTCTACTACAACGTTTGCACCAATCAAACCTAAACCACCTGTATCAGTAATCACTCCCGATACCGTCGATTGCGCGGAAAGGGACATAACTCCAAGAAACATCAAGTAGAGGATTGAAGATGTTAGTCTAAAATTTTTCATGTATATATTAATTTCATGTTTAATAGAAGGCGAAATCTACAAAAAATATCATGCCGACAAGAACGATTTTGAAGGCATATTCATATTTATTGCACATAATCATACTCAAAGTATAAAAAGTGCCTTAATCGAGACAATTTTCTCTTCACCATCAAAATAAAACAGGTATAATGTATCTGACTGATTATCAATTAATTAAGGAACTTATAATTGATCAATCTTAGTTGCAATTTCACTGCTGAAAGAAGGTGTACTTTCTACACATACTCCTTGGCTTTATTTTGTAGTAAAATGAGGTTTTGGGGAGGCTTATCTAGTCAGTTTAGTCAATTAGGATTGCTAATTGTTAGAATTGGTGAATTGTTGATATTTTTAATTTGTAACCGATTTGATTTGGCAATGATTGAATTTGTTAATGTGTTGAATTGATAAATGGATAGCGGCTTTTTCAAGCCATTTCATCCAAAACTACTTTACTTTCTTTATGGGTATTTGATTTGAATATTAAGACTCCGTCATCCAGGGGGTCGTGCCTTAGCTTCTTGCGATCTACGTAGTAGTCTTGTTTTAACTTCCAGGGTTCTTTAGTGCCTTGTTTAGGAAGATCATCCAAATATCTTAAGAAATACGATGAACTAAAATCAACGAAGGGGTCCTTGCCAATACCATCTTTTTCATCGAAAGTTGGAACGCAGGTGTCGTAGCCATTTTCTGTCATGTATTGAATGACTCTGGCAAAATATTCATTTGAGAGATCGCATTTTAGTGTCCATGACGCATTGGTATAACCAAATGCCAAACACAGATTAGGAACACCACTAAACATTGTCCCTTTGTATACCACTAAATTCGGATAATCAACAGGAACATCATCCAATTTAATATCTATGCCCCCGAAGAACTTCAATTCAAGACCAGTTGCTGAAATGACAATATCTGCATCTAAGATTTCTCCTGTGTCCAATTGGATGCCATTACTGGTAAATGAATCTATCGTCTCTGTGACTACTGATGCCTTACCAGAATTTAGTGCATTGAAAAAATCGCTATCTGGAGCGAGACATAAGCGTTGATCCCAAGGATTGTATTTGGGCGTGAAGTGTTTTTCAATATCAACATCATCACCCAATTCCTTTTTGACTCCCTTCTTTAACAAGCTTGCCATGAATGCAGGATACTTCTTCGCCAACTTATAGAAGAAATTACTCACTCTAATTTTTCTAGATCTATTCAAGCGATAAGCCAAATTATCTGGCAATAGTTTGTTGATGGTATTCGCAATCTTATCAATAGCAGGTCCTGACGATATGTATGTCGGGGATCTTTGTAACATAGTCACATGCGATGCTTTCTTTGCCAACTCAGGAATTAAGGTCACCGCAGTTGCACCACTACCAATCACAATTATCATTTTGTCTGTGTAGTCTAAATCTTCAGGCCAATGTTGAGGATGAATAAATTTCCCTGTAAAGGAATCAACATTTTTAAAATCGGGAGTAAAGCCATTTTCATAATTGTAGTAACCCGTACAGATATATATGTATTGGCAAGTCAAACTTTTTGATTCACGATCATTCACAAGTAAATCCAATGTCCAAGTACTGTCTGTTGAAGACCAGGAAGCCGCATTCACTTTGTGGTTTAATTGAATAAACTTTTTTAACCCTTCTTCATCAATGGTTTCATGAAGATATTCCATAATGGCTGGACCATCTGCAATTGCTTTTGGACTTCTCCATGGCTTAAATGCAAAGCCTAGCGTATACATGTCTGAGTCTGACCGGATGCCAGGATATTTAAACAGATCCCATGTACCTCCAATACTAGATCTACCTTCTAAAATGGTGAACGTTTTGTCTGGACACTTTTCCTTAATATAGTGGGCTGCGCTAATTCCAGAAATACCAGCACCTATGATGACGACATCTACATCTCTTTGTGACATTCCTAAATATAAATAGGCTTGGCGAATAAATGCAAGCTTTCTCGTATTTGTTTACTTAATTGCATTGATGTTTGAGAACTTTGTGTCAGTGAACTCCTAAACGTACGGTCTTTGAAAAATTTGAGATCTTGCACATATTCCAAATGAGAATTCTAAATAAAAAATACCTCCGATATTATACTAAAGCACAAACGGTGCAATCGGTACACTCTCCTTTTTTATATACCCTATTAACAGAATCGATAGAAAATAAGCGGATGTACAACATGCTTATTGACATCGAACAACTCGAACGCGCAAATACATTTTCATTTAAAACAAGCATGCGGCAGTTGACCTTCATCTTTCATTGGTTGAGGATACTAAAGCCTAAACATGTTTTCCTTAACGAACATTCTCCTGAAGAGTTGGCGTGGATTGTCAAACGGATGAATATAAAAGTCCAGTCAATTGAGCAAAATGATATCTCACACAATGTGTTTGCCATTGTCAGTTACGATTATGCAGATTCCATCAAAAGACTTCTTCAAGCTGAAAGCTCTACCCTTTTTGTGACATGTATCGGTATTTCAAAACCTAAGTATGAGGAGTTAATCCATATGTTTGATCTCACGGTTGACATGTATGACATTCATCTACTTATCAACAGGCAAGACATTAAAGTAAAACAACATTTTACCATTATTGAAAGGAGAAAAAAGCTGAGTGATATCGGATTGTTCCCTAAATAAAAATAGCCCAATTTGCATTGGGCTAGTATTGAACATATGACAAAGCTAAAATACTTAAACAAGTTTTTCTTGTTCATCTAATGTAAGTAAATCTTTTTAAAAGCAAAGAATATTAGTGAATTTTATATTGAAACAATTTAATCCAAGGTCAATTGTCTTCGCCATAGCATAAAATTCGGAAGCTGAGTCTGAAGGGATATTCAAATGTTCTGTCCTTCGAGCTTACATCAACAGCCTACAAGACTCATGAAATCCCAGTCACTTAACCACCTCATAAGATACAATACGGACAAGTTCACCAGTCATATGTATGCCAGACATATCAGTTTGCCTTGATAAGCGACAGTTCACTTTTAATCCTGGACGTTTCATTCTAATGGGCATATTGACTGGCAAATATGTTTTGCCATTCTTAGAAAGCAATTGCCAATGACCACCTTCCAAATGAGAATAGTTGACTGTGTATATTTTTGAAAACATGCTTATTCTTCTTTAGGTAATATACCAGATTCTTCACCAAAAAATTCCGTAAACTTCGCAAGATGATTAGACAACTCAGTGTTTTGCGTAGCGCGATGGTAAGTTTCGGCGATGCCCTTAAGCGTGAAATACACAAATCTATCCATTTCAGACACCTGCATTTCCTTGGTCCAAAGATCAATTCGAAATGTGTCTTTGTGTTCTTTATCAAAAAGTGATAGCAAGAATGCCTTACATTCCGTTGGCTCACTGCCAAGTGGATTATCTGTACTTTCCCATGTTATTTTTTCTGGAATTTTATCTGGACCTAATGCTACATTCAGACTTATTTTTGAATTCTTATTTGCGTTCATGTATTGGTAGTTAATGATTCTTGAAATGTCAGGATATCTTCGTTGGTGAAGGTATGAATACCAGCCTCAAGTTGTTGCGCATTTTGTAACATCATTGCGATTACAGCATCTGTTTCTACTGGCGTAATTTTCTTCAACAAATCGTTGGTGAGTGTATTTAGTTTTTTTCCTATGAAATTGGCTACTTTTTCTCGCATTCCTTGTTTATGTTGCTCAATAACAACGAATACTGGTTTGTAGATATAGTAACTCCAAAAATCAAGACCTGCCAGTTTGTTCTCTAATTCTTCTTTAGTTTTGTGAGGCAAAAACACAGATTTCAAAAGTGTATTAGAAGAAGAAAGCAAACTCAATTGATTGACATTATTGTGTTTGGCATACAAAGCAATGCGTAAAGGAATAAGGAAATTGTTCTTCAAAAAACTCTCAGTGTCTTCCATTTCATTTTCTTGAAATATGAATAGATCGTCTCCTTTGATTTGATCTGTGATCCCTCGTAAAGATTCGTCTTCTATTTTTATAAATTTAATTTTACTGCTTATTATGTCAATGTCTTGGAATGCAAACACAAGCACAGATGAATACATATCATGTTGCAACAGAGATTCTAAAGCACAAGCACCAGCTTTCGTGTGAATGCCATACAGTAAAGCTTTTTTACTACTTCTCTGTAAAATTATTTTCTCTTGCATATGAGGAATTCCTATTGCTTAAAGAAGATTGGTTTGACAATAAACCCTTTCTTTTTCAATAAAGCCAACAAACCATATTTGCCACTCAAGTGCGCTGCACCAACAGCACAAAACGCGCTTTTCCCTACCATTACCTCATCAGAGATACGATCAACCATTTTCTTATTCCGATCATATAACATCAGTTTTCTTTGTTTACCCAATGACCGCTTTGAAAACTTATACAACATATCGACGTCTTGCTTTTCATAAAGATCTATCATTCTTTTCAATTTCGTTCTGAATGATTTTGGATTCTTAGCGATTGCTACAATGCTTTGCAATTGATATGGAATTGGAATCGAAGACATAATTCTAAACTGGTCACTTATTGACTCTAAACCAAACAGCTCTTTTTGTTCTTTATCAGCATATTGCCAAAGCACTGAATCTAAAGGCATGTTTTCAGAATTGATCAATATTGACTCAGAGATCATATTAATGATCAATAATGGCAACAGCCTGCCCAACTGTGTGACATCTATTTGAAATGATTTATTGATCATACTTGCAACCTTTGCATACTTCGCTGGTGGCAAGTAATCCGCCATAATCTTTCCATCAGGAAAATACTGATATCCTGTGCTTCCGATAGTAGCCATTTCATTCAAATGAAACTCAGTGGCAAAGGCTTGGCATTTATCTATATAAGGACTAACGAGATCGACAAATGAATGCACTCTGTAATCCCTAACATGCATTGTCCCAAAAATATAGGAGACACTTCCTTCTTTCTCTATAGACCAAAGAAGAGAAGATCGTTTATTTGACATTGACTCTACTCGTAATTGAAAGGCAAGACTTTTGACTTTTTCGCTTTAGAGAGTGTCATGAGTGTTTTAAGCCTTTCCACTTCTTCAATCTGCGATAGTTTTTTAAACAACAATTGCTCGTAAGCTGAAATATCGCTACAAATAATTCTAAGTAAAAAATCACCATCACCTGTAATGATGTAACATTCAGTGACTTCATCTATATCTTGCACTTTCTTTATGAAATTATCAAGTGCATTTTCTTTTTGCCAAGCCAATGACACTAAAACGAACGTGCTGATATTAAGGCCAATTTTAGAAGCATCTACTTTGGCGTGATAGCTTTGTATAACCTCTGATTGCTCAAGCTTTTTAACACGTTCAAGTGTCGGGGCAGGAGACAAACCGATTTTTTTAGACAACTCCAGGTTTGTAATTTTACTATTCTCTTGTAATAGTTTTAGAATCTTCAGATCAATTTTATCCAACTTCGTTTCAGACATTTTCTAAATTTTGTGCAAATTTATCAAATAATTTGAATTTTGCTACTTATTTAAAATTAAATTTGCAAATAAGAACATTTTACCATTTATAATAAAATATAATAGTGTTTGATGGCAGTCGTTTGAGGTAGATTCTAATTGTACACAAAACTAACATTTACTGTGTGCTGACTTATTTAACCCAATTAAAGCTTTTTTAGTCTACAGATGGCGTTAGATTCTGAAAGTGTTTATTTTTTGATTCAATAAAAAAGGGCAGCAGCAATGTGCTACTACCCTATCCTCCATTACATTTATCCATTCCTGACAAACAGATAATGTTTTTTATCAACTATGAAGTTTTGGTCTCAATACGCACTGGTAAGGTATACACTTTATTTACCTCTACGTCTGTTGCTTTCAACTCCTTATAGTTTAGTTCATTCTTAATTCTATGGTCAATTTGGGCGTTATCCGTTGACAGTATGATGAGTTCTTTTTTGGCATTGACCGTAAAGCTCACATAGAAAACACCATCTTCGTCATCTACGGTATCGAAGTTCATCTTCGAAATGTAGCTTGACAACTCAGCACGGAGCTCAGCTTTTTTCTCGGGTACTGGATTAGCAAAAGTTGTAGTAGAAGCGATAATAACCGCAAGGGCGACTAAATAAACTTTTAATTTTGACATAGGTCGATAGATTTAATTGACTGGGGTTAAACAATACGTTATTAAATTTCAATTGGTTAGGATCAAGATTTTTTTAGTCTTAGAATCCTTATTGTTCGATGAAAGTGGCCACATAAATCGTACAGTTAAAAGACGTCCGTTTGAAGACCAATGTTGCATATCAAGCAGTAGAATCGATGAATGAGCATATATTTCCGATTAATGGATGTTGATTCTCGATAGGAATTTGATGCAGCGTTATCACATGTCGTCGCTAATAATTATAATCTCTTTATTAAAACACAATCTTGCGCTACAATCATCCTGCTTGCGGGATGCAGTCCCACAAGTGCCTGGCGTGTAGCTGATTGTGGAGGAAATTGCTTGTTCTAAAGAAACTTGGTACTTACAGGACAGGTCCTCACTCCTGAGAGCTTAAGATATTGTTTGGCATTATAATGAGCTGTAAAATTATGCGTTATCAATACAAGCAAACAACTAAAATGAGATCAAACATTACCTTGTTATTCATTCTCCTCTTTCAAGTATTCTCTTTTGGACAACAAATCTTTGATGGCATTTATCTACCGAAAAAGGAGAGCGTCTACCATATGCCCACGTCTTTTTAAAAAACCACCAACAAACAGGTAGTGTAACAAACGAAGATGGATATTTTATATTTAAAGTACATGAGTCCATTGAAGACACCCTTGTATGTTCTATACTTGGTTATGAGACTTTATATACACCATTGCGAGATTTAACTGAGGATGTAACATTAACCATGATCCCTGAATCATTTCTTTTGGATGAAGTGACTATCGTTTCAGATGAATATTTGAGACACCTTTTGAAAGAGGCTATTCAAAACATACCAAAGAATTATCCGACATCTGATCATCAACTCATGGCCTATCAACAAGATTTCAGTTTGTCAAATGGTGAGTACAGTGAATTGATAGAATCTGACCTTATTATAAGAACGAATGGTTACCATGAAGAAAAAATCAATAGAGATATTTATCTGAATCAATTGCGTAAAACAGATGACAACAGAAACTTAAGGGATGATTTAAAAATGGCTTTTGGCAATTCTAAAATTATATATGATTCCAATCCTTTAATAAAACGGACATTACAAAGAGTCATTTTAACACACGAAAAACAGAGAACAATTTTGGATTTAGTGGATGAAGTATCGCAATCTAAGGTATCCTTATATGCAAAACATGTTATAGAAAACGATACAATCCTAACCATTAAATTTGAAGATCCGCTATTTGGAAAATTAGGTGTTTTTACGCTCCTCTCACTTAACCTGTCCGATCTAGCTTTCATAAAAATTCAGCACGGTGCGTTATGGGATGAGGACAATGATTGGAACATCTATAAGTATAGTAAAGTCAATGGCATCTATTATCCAGTATTTTCTAAACACGTGACTTCTCTTGAATTTAATCATGAAACAGCACAGCATTATAATGTGAAGACTCTATACGTCTATGACATAATGGTAGACAAAAATGATTTTACTAAACCAAAACGCAAGAGCAAATTCAATAATAAAAAAGATCTGCGAAAAATGAAGTACACCTATGATTCTGCATTTTGGGATGACTACCCCTACCCCAACTCATTGCCATCTACAACTGCTGTCATGAATGCCTTGAATAAGCAGCAAAATATCGATGATCAGTTTAAGAAAAATGAGCGAAAAAAATTGTTTAGTAAGCAAAAGAAATAACATAAAAATTCATTAGCTCTAAGAACATCACCCCCACCCGATCATCACAGCAACCATTAAAAACAACCAAGACATAAATAAGATCATCAACATCAATGGCACAATGAAGCGCAACCATCGATCAAACGGTACTCGACACATACTCAACATCGCTATCAATCCTCCTAATGTTGGATTTATCAGATTGGTTACACCGTCTCCTATTTGGAATGCTAGGATGGTTGATTGCCTAGTCAGCCCTACGATATCACCAACTGGTATCATCACAGGTAATGTGGCTAAGGCTTGACCACTCCCTGATGGGATCATCAAATTCAACACGCATTGGGCTATTGACATCACTACAGCAGAAGCCAATACGGGAAGAGAGGTCAACATTTCTGATAGCTGATAGGCTATGGTATCACTAATCTGCCCCATCTCAAGAATAACCTTTATTGTCGTTGCAAAGCCTACCATAAAAGCACCAGGTGCTACGACACCGACAGATGTCAAGGCTGTCTCAGATATTTCTCGGGGAGACAAGCGTGCAGCTATACCAGCAGCTACAGCAATCATCACGAAAATGGCTGAGATCTCTTGTAAGTACCAATGATGGACAAAGATGCCATACAACATCACTCCCATACCACCAAGAAAAATGAATGCTACCAACCAGTTGTTCTTGGACATTGTATATTTCTCAATGCCTTTGGATAAAGAGAAACCAGAGGTATCTAATCCTAGTGATAATTCACTTGGCCGATTGGATATCTTTTTGAAATAACGTACATTATAGAAGGCCAGTAAAGCCAATCCACAGAAACATAAGGCTGATCGAAATGGTGCTCCACTAAACATCGGCAACTCTGCAATCTTATGCCCTGTACCTACGGTGTATGGATTTATCGGTGATAAGCCAAAGCCAACCGTTATCGCTGCTACACTCATACCTGCAGCCAATATCAAATCACCACCCAATGCTAAAGCAAGCATAGCGCCAATTGGGACCATAGCGATATTGTTCTCATAGCCAACAGCAACGCCGAGCATACCAAAAACAAAAGTCATAACAACAACAATGACATACTTTCTCTGGAGTCCTAACTTCTTCACAAGTGTCCCTACAGCATTCTCTACCATCATTGATTTTTCTAAAATACCAAACATGATACCACTGGCAAAGACAACCCAGATGATGTCCGAGGCAGTTTTAAAACCTTTTGCTAAAGCAACAAACATATCCAGAAAACTGACTGGCTGTTGTTCAGTAAATGAAAATGTACCTGGTATGACTCGCTGCCTTCCATCTACCAATTCACGTTCAAACATCCCAGCTGGTAGTATGTAACTCATAATCGTTGCCAGACAAATAATACCAAAGAGCATTGTTACTGGATGTGGAATCCGCTCATACCATCTTTTTCTATCCATACTTCTCTGTCATATAATCCCATGTAGATGCAATGATTTGTTTGAGTATATCCTCATCGACATCTTCAAGTTTGTTTATATACAGACAAGTTTTACCCGTTTTATGTTTGCCCAATTGAGTCAGCAATGTTTTCAATCTTGGAGAACTTGCATCTACATAAAGCGTTAATGCGTTTTTCCTTGGTGAAAATCCAGTTTTGCATATAACACCTTCTCGACCACTTTCATAGCTATAATTATACTTACCAAATCCAATGATGCTTGGGCCCCACATCTTTGGTTTCTCCCCTGTGATCTCCTTGAACAATTTCAGTAATCGTTTGCCGTCCTTTCGCTTTTTTTCGTTCTCCACTGCATTCAAAAATGATGACACACTTAGGTTGTTTTCTTTTGTTTTCAAATCTGCTTTAGCCACGTGTTATTAATTTAGATAATTCCAAGATACTGAAAATAGAGACTGAAAAAAAATGGCTTATGCAAGATGAATGCATAAGCCACATTTATATCATTTAATGAGCGTATTTAACCGAGAACGTTTTATTGTCCTGAGAAAATCATTTGTTTTGCGATGTTTATGCCTTTTCTTTCTAACTGATAATGGTAAGATCCTGATTCACCTAACAGCTCCGCACTGATCTGTATACTGTGCTTTCCTTTTGAGTAATAGTCAGACTTGGTGAAAACCAACTTTCCTACAGAATCATAAATTTTAAGACTTGTTAATTCGGAAACTGAAGTATGTATCTCAAACTCAATTGTCGTTTGTTCATTAAATGGATTTGGATAATTCTGGAGTAATGCAACTCCTTCGGGTATCAGTGCATCCTTTATCAACAACTGTGGTTCTGCAGTTTTAATATCCTCGGTAATGTATATTTCTGGTTTAACCCAAGTATAATTTAATTTGAGATTATCAGTCAAAGCTCCTTTACTTTTGGCTTTTAATGTCATCGTAAATAAAGCCTCATCATTGACAGCATTGATAGATAATGGTGTACTCCAACTAAAAGCTAAGCCTTCATCCAATAGGCGATAATCTGATTCTGCGATATTCAATAAGCCACTTTCAACTTCTAGTATTTCCATTGACTCAAAAGACAGTTCAAATTGAGTCCCAAATAAGACGAGATTATTTTGCGAATGAATGGCTACAGTGATGACATCTCCCCTATCGAAATATTGGTTGTCAACGACAAGAGGCACGACATTCCTAGAACGAATTTCAGCACCATTAAGATTGACATCGCCTGTCACATCACCCATCTTGACACCCATCAAATCCTGGTCAACTACTTGACTAGACAACTCTCGGATCACGATGCCCTCAATAAAAGGCCATGGATTTTGTGTATCAAAAAATTGCTGATTTTTATCTATAAATAGCCAAGATTGATCTATCGGAAATGCATCTGTCACTCCAAGGACTAGGCTTCTAATGCTCAATAAATCTGAAGCAGTCACTTGTTGATCTTTGTTGACATCTGAAGCTAAAATATCATATTGATTGTCAAACTCACTTTCACCAATGATATGCCTACTGATCATGACTATGTCTAATGTAGAAACTCCATTCAGATGCTCATCTTCTTTTTCTGCGTTAATCTGATAATCAACATTCAATGGAATATTTGTAAATGTATATTCACCTGTAAATCCTGTACTTACTTCAATTGGAAATTCTGAAGTTGCGTTAGAATTTAAACCTATGTTGACATGTGGGATCACTTCATTACGTATGGTTTGTACGCTTCCTGAAATGAGTCCTGCAAAAGAACCAACTTCCTCTTCACATGCACCATTATTTTCAATGATTAATCCCACTGTACAGAAATCTCCATTCCCATCAGTATCCCATACATATACATCTAACTCTTGAAATACATTATCTACTCGGCAATCGAACTCAATGGATTGTTGATCACCAAATGACGTGTTGCTCGGACTAATAGGCTCTTGTCCACTCTGAACTATAGAAAACCTCAATTGATCTGTACTTGTACAATTGTCAAAACTACCAAAATCAAAATCTTGGGCCCACACGCCTAATGTTCCTGTAGATTGATAAAATGCAGTGGTTACGCCTGTTACACAAACTGGTGTGGGCGCTGCTCGATCTCTAAAACGAATGGTTGATCTTGAAGAGGTCCTATTCCCACAACCATCTGTCAATTCTAAAACAACTTCATATACATCACCTACTGATCCTAGTTGTGAATCAAACAAAACTGATGCACCACGAGAAGTTTGTCTATGTAAAACAGCACCATCATCCAATATTGTGATGGCCCACTGCAAATCATCACCATTGGTCGGAATTCCACCGCAAAGATCAGACCCAATAGCAGATAGTAATTCTGAACCTGAACAACTGACTCCTTCCGTTTCTTTGTTGTTATCTCCACTTGCTATGAAGACTTCATATTCTTCATTTGCATTTATAGATGGCACCCCGTCATCAATAACATTAATGATTTGATCAAATGTATAATACCCATCAATGTCAACTGTTTCATATTCGAAATACACTGGCTCGACTTCTTCAACTAAACAATCGGAACAATTATTTATGGCCCAATCTTCAACAGCAATAAAGCTATCATTGTCTTTGTCTGGATGATCAGAATTGTTCTCATAAACACACCAATCTACTACTGTCCATCTCTTTATAATTTTACGACAAGCATCTGAAGCTTGAATTGTATCAATCTCTACTGAAATCCCAATTAGACCGCAGTCTAACACACACCAATACGGTTGCACTTCTGTAAAAGTATCGGCATTACAATTAAATGCGTCAAACATATTGACAGTTTGGACCATTTCGACTGCTTCTCCCTCATCATTACATTCTATGTTTTTACCTTCAACGGATGCCCCATCTCTGTGCGCAGGCCAATGAATCGAAGTTGGATCAAAAAGCAAATCTTCATCTATTGTGAGTCTTTGATCACAAGCAGTTTCTCCTTGATCAAAATTTTCATTTCCGTTAGCATCTATGTACCATTGATTGATTTGTGTATCACCTGGACAAGAGAGAGAGCCAATAGAGTTAGATAATCTTAATTGTTGAGAAATGCTGGTTTCCGTTTCGCACAGAACAGACGAGCTGAAGTTAGGCCGAATTTCCACACCAACGTCCTCATGTGACATGGTTACATCTGGACAATCAAGTGTAGGCATTACTGAATTAAAATTATTCACTTGGACATCAACAATGCAATCACTTGTATTTCCTTCTCTATCAGTTATTCTTAATAAAACAGGTACAATCTGTCCTGCGTCATCACAGCAAAACGTCACATATTCACCAAATGAAGACACTGTAAAGGTTTCGGTTTCGCAACCAGCTTTATCGTCTGCGGACTCGACTTCAACAGTTGATGTAAATGCTGTACAGCCCATTGGTAAATAACCAATAACATTGCCTTCACAATCACGAACGATCTCTTGCATATCGTCCATTCTGATGGCTGTAATTGTGACCTTACCACAACCATTATCATGACTCCCTTCATCAAAATTGGATGCATAAACAATGGAGTTGATACCATTAGCATTGCCTGTCAAGGTAACTGCTAGGCTAGATTTACACGATACAACAGGTGGCACATTATCGATAATGATGATGTTGAAAGTCACTGTACTTTTATTCCCACAGTCATCACTAATAATTCCAGTGACTTGAGAAGGTTCATTGTTCAAATTGATGCCTGTGACGTAATCGTCGACTATTGTACCATTTGTAATTTGCCATTCGACATCAGCATCAGTTAAATCACAATCATCAATAAGATCTAGTGTTGGTAGTTTATAGCTTCCTTGGCAAGAAAAGGGTTCAATACCTATAATGACATCATCAAGTCTATCGACAATGACTTCTTTACCATCCACAATCTCAACAACTCTTGGCGCAGAATTATCTTGAATATCGATAACCTGTACTCTTCCAGGATTAAATTCTTGATTACACCAATCAAGCGCTGACCACGTCCTCAAAATCCTTACTCCTCCGCATGAGGGAAAAACCAGATCAGTATTTTCTACTAAAATGTTACACGCTGCGTCTATAATCGGAAAAATTTGGTTTGTAATTCCTATTGTATCAATTGTAGAAAGGACTTGTTCTTCATAGACAGGTATGAGAATTGTCTTAATTACCCAAACATCTCTTCCATCTATCTCTTCGATCACCATAGTGTCTCTTGGGATTTTATCAATCTCTACCAAAGATGTATCAAGAACTTCAACTGTAACTAGCACAGTGTCTAATATGTCCTCATAACTGATGTATGCAGTTTGCTCAACACCTGTAGCTTCAGAAATAGATGAAGGACTCCCCAATTCAAAAAAATCAGCAGGAGCGTCATCAGGTGCTTCTAAATCTTCTAGGTAATTGCAATTCAAAGAGACGTCATCAGGAAAAAATATGGTATCATCATCGACGGACAACGGTAGGGTTGTAATTCTTTGTGGTGGTAATTCTACTTGTTGTATTCTGCCATGGAGCAAGACTTTGAAAGAATATCTTATTTCTACTATTTGTCCAAACTCATCGCAAATATCGCCAATAACTGTTTCTTGAACTGTGATGTTACCGATTAATTGAGGTCCACATCCGTTTGTAAACATTTCTCTCACTTCTTCTTCAGTAACAAAATCACCTATGACAGGTCCGTTGATTTCGCATAGTATTCGACATCCTGTCGGTATGAGTCCATCTTCTTGAATCCCACAAGGAAATTCAAATGTTGGTAACGTATTAGCTTCTACGGTGATGAATCCCCAGCAAGAATTTGTGCCACAGGTAATTCTATATTGGACAATGCTGCCTACATCATCTATCAGTAAAAAGTCATCGCGCAAAAATTCACCATCCTCAGTAAACACTTCGATTTGATAGTTGTCATCTTCTGCATCTTCAAGTAAATCATCGAATTGCAATTTATATTCACAGGACAAACCTAGGCTGATTTGCAAGTTCCCATTACACACTAATTCGTCACAGCCAAAAATAGATGAATCATCGCTTGAGTTTAAAGGATCTCCATTGTTTAAGCATTCGAATAGATTATTTTGTCCTCCCTCATCACAGTCTTGCTGGGCTAAAACACTACGTGGATTAGTCATGACAAATGCGCAAATATCAACAGTTGGATCACCAGTAAAACAATCGTTACCAGGACAAAAGCAAAAATTACTAATTTGAAAATCGACTACTTGATCATTAATGCCCACTGCTTTTCCTGCCACTAAGACAATACTATCAATTTGTTCATTGATAAAAATGGAAGCTGATAAATCGTTGGTCTGACTAATATTAGTCTGTAATCCAGCAATTGTATTTCCGTTTACTTGTATCGCTTGATTTATAGAAGTTATACTAAACGCTGTAACTGGTAAACGAAGACCTTTGTTAAATGCAAGCAGTTCAATTTGGTCAAAATTATCAATTCCAGACAAGTCAAATGCTACATCTTGAATAGCTATATCAGAATAAAAACTGTATATAGCAGTTTGTGGAGAAGCGACAATTCCTGATTCACCTGATAACAAATTCAATCCAAACGAACCTGTATCATTATCCTGAAAGGCATCAATCTGGAAAGGAAATTCAGCCTCTTGTAGATTAGCATCAAAATTCAATAGTGAGCCAAAAAGAGCTTGAATAGGCAGTTCACCAACAAGTTCTTCACCAACTATGATTGATTCTTTAATCGCTTGACTATCACTACAGCTGCATTCTTCGTTAGTTACATTTTCAAAATCGTATACATCTAAAATGTTACCATCAGAAAATTTACTAGTTGAAGAAATGGTGCATTCTGGATTTTCTTTATCATTTGCGATAAGCACTCCATATACCAAAATAAAGAGCAATATTGTCATCACTATACCCTTCATAACTGCGTATTTTGGAATTGAAACTTATGTGAAATGGAATGGCATCCACTATTCTTTTGACATTTTACCGTTTGGGAAATGTCACATAATCCTAATTTCGGTTGATTTCTCAAGATTGATTTTTATAAAATTCGACAAACTTAAATGAGATATCTATCTCTGCATTAGGCGTTAATGTATTTAAATTTCAAAATATAAATGGAATAACAAGATTCTAATTCATATTTCTTTATATATAATAAACAATAATTCGTATTCAGCAGATTTTAAATCATTTATACATATTTGCGAAAGACTATATTTAAAATATTCTAGTATTTTGCTATTGACACGCTTCTATACGCGCAGTAAATGTGGCACCCAATTCAACTTCAAACCCACTTGTCAATTCGACGCTTTGTCCAGCTTGATAGGTGGTTGTCAATGGTGCCAATAAAATTCTATTTGTTTCTACTCTTACAATTGCTTCAACTAGATTATCCGTAATTAAGCCGTTATCGTTTTCAATAATTTCATTCTGGCAACTGACATCACACGCATCTCCTATTCCATTACCATCCGAGTCAGCTTGATTGGTGTTAGGCACATTCGGGCAATTATCGATAGCATCACAAAGAAAGTCTCCATCCGCATCACCTGATATAATTCCTTGGCATTGACAATTTGTTTGCCATGTATCACCTGTCGTACAAGAATTACCATCATTACAAGGCAGTCCGATTAGCGTGTCATCTAAATTTGGACAAACATCTAAACCATCACATACACCATCGTTGTCAGTATCTTGCACAGCACCAGCACACGAACAATTGGATTGCCATGCATCACCTGTGGTACATACATTGCCATCATTACAAGGAAGTCCAATTAGTGTATCATCAAAATTTGGACAAACATCTAAACCATCACATACACCATCGTTGTCAGAATCTTGCGCAACACCAGTACAGGAACAGTTGGATTGCCATACATCACCTGTCGTACATAAATTACCATCATTACAAGGAAGTCCGATTAGCGTGTCATCAAAATTTGGACAAACATCTAAACCATCACATACACCATCGTTGTCAGTATCTTGCACAGCACCAGCACATGAACAATTGGATTGCCATACATCACCTGTGGTACATACATTGCCATCATTACAAGGAAGTCCGATTAGTGTATCATCAAAATTTGGACAAATATCTAAACCATCACATACACCATCGTTATCAGAATCTTGTGCACTACCAGTACCTACACAGGTGCAATTGGATTGCCATACATCGTTGGTGGTACATGGATCACCATCGGAGCAAGGCATGCCGATCAAAGCATTATTCAGATTCGGACAAGAATCTACATTATCGCAGATGCCGTCATTATCTGAATCTTGTGCATTGCCAGTACCTACACACATGCAATTGGATTGCCATGTATCGCCATTCGTGCACGCATTGCCGTCATTACATGGTTGGCCTATTAAAGCATTATTCAAATTAGGACAGGAATCCTGGCCATCACAAATTCCATCATTATCTGTATCGAGAAATGAACCCGCACAAGAACAATTGGATTGCCACACATCGTTAATGGTACATGGGTCCCCATCTGAACAAGAAGTGCCTATTAAATTGTTATTTAGATTAGGACAACTATCTAAGCCATCGCACACGCCATCATTATCTGAATCTTGATTCGAACCAACGCACTGACAGTTTGTGTTTATGATATCATTAATGGTACACGCATTATTATCATTACAAGTTCCCCCTACTCTTTTATAAGTTAAAAATTCATTTGTCTCACCTACTACAATTATTTCTCCATTTGAAATCACGGTCAAACCTTCAGGCTGAGGGGTGTTGGAAGGTGCTAAATCTAGCGTGCTAATAAAACTGCCATTTCCAGCATCGACTTCTACTACTCGATCGCCTTCTTCAGTAAGCAACAGGAGTGTTCCAAAAGAGGTTAAACTAATACCTGCGAGGTCAGTATAGCTACCAGGATATGTCGAAGCTAAAGCCGTTACATCAAAAGCCCTTGGTGCAAAATAATTACTGCCAAGTCTAGACATTGCATTAGTGATTTCGTATACTTCTGTGTTCCCTTTTTCTTTTACTGTATAGATGATGTCATTTACTCTATCGTAAGTGATTCCTTCAAGGCCGTCATTCTGATCGTCATTTCCTTCATTGGTCAAACTGATTCGGGAACTCGTACCGGGGTTGTTGATGGTGATATTGTTATTACCTGGAGGAATATTTATGCGGACAATATCTCTTTTCCGTTCTTCGATAATAAAATATTGATTATTACCAATGTAAGTAATGCCTTCTGTATCTTCAAAGTTGTTCAGAAAAAGTGTCCTTATGACATTACCTGAAAGATCAAGTTCGTACGCTCTAGGTGTCCCATTCTCTACAATGACAAGTCTTTGCAAATCGTTATTATATGCTACCCCAGATAAATCATCGGCGATTTGATTAATATTTATTATTGAGCATAGTGAGAACTCGTCTAATTCAATCTCGCAAGTACCAATACAGTTGTCTATATCGTCACAAATACCGTCATTATCAACATCAAGTATCATCCCATTAATGCATGTACATGGCGTCGAACTAAGAATACCCTCTAGCTGTAAATCATAACTTATATCGCTACTCGTGGTACTTCTTTGATGCATCTCCACAGCAATTACATTGGTACCAGAATTAAAAAAAGCGGTAGAAATTGTAGAAGTTCTTACCGCATTATTACCGACTGTTGCATTCGAAAATGTATTGTAGAATACTGGACCTGAATTCATGTTGAATCTGTCAACTTCAACTCCATTAACATAAATGACTGCACCATCATCCATAATGAGTGTCATCTCAATGGCGTTATAATTGCACAGATTGGGTAGGCTAAATGTTTTTCTAAAATATGCAGTAAGTACCGTATTCGTAACTGTAGCTTCGTCACCATCACCATAACCTAATTCAGCAGGACCGGTGTCCCATGAACTGTCGTTGTAATTGAGATCCTCCCAACCAAGTGCACCTTGATCAGCAGGTTCTTGAAACTCATCAAAATAATTCGTAACTGAATTAAACGGTACGATAAGGTCTTGACCTGAGCTATTGACAGACAATAGAGATATTGCAATTGTACTTAAAACGGCACTTATATGTCTCACGGGATTTACATTAAAACTAACCGCATAGCAATTACAAGCGTACAATTGTTGCTAGCTGATGGTTATCTTAAAAAATACACAATTCTTAAGGTGTTAAGGAATTGTCACTTGATTTAAAAACAAATATAAATAAAAAAAATATATACTCACTTTTATGTTGTCCGTATATACGAAGCATTTTATAATTTGACAAATGAAAAAGCTTGATGTCGCTCTTTATTTATCAATTGAAGAAAGTAAATTCCAGAATTTAGCACTGACACATCTACACTCATCATGTGACTTGTAGCGCTAGATGCTATGGGTTCGATGGTTTTCACAACAGCACCTAAACTGTTCACAATGTTTAACTTAGTTGGACTATTCACCAACAGCTCATATTCTACTGTGAGCACATCACGAATTGGGTTGGGATAAATTTTTATGTCGGTGGCAAAAGCTTCCTCTGTAGTATTGGTTGTCACACAATTAGCATTTATTTGAAAATCCATCCACATTATTCTTTGTCTGATAAATTGTTTCAGATAATTTATTTCTGCTAAAAATGTTGGCAATACTCGTGCATTAGGCCAGATATATGTATTCAGTACCGGCCAGCGGTCGAAATTTTTATTCACGTTTGGTCTCAGAAGTGCTTCCTGTGTGTCAATAAATTGCATAATGCTGTCCAAATGCAAAGGACCTTCTCGTAAATCAGCCCATCTGCAATTGAGTTCATCCGTAAAGATGCTGCTTTGCATAAATGAATTCCACCAAAATGGATTCCCTAAATCACAATTAAAAGAATACATCCATCCTTCTGGGTCTCCGCCTCCACAATAATCTGCATTGCCAAAGGCGATATTAAAATCCCAAACTGGTCCAGCAAACATTTTTCCTCCATCACTGTCCTTTTCCTTATAATAATATGAGCTAATCCGGTAAGCATCAACATCTTTGGCCAACTCTTTAATGATAAAATGATCAACAAAAGATCTAACATCGATATACTCATCAAATGTTTTACCACCGAATGAACCTCTATCCAAGGCGAATTCAAAACTGTCAATATAAGATTCTATATAATTTGCTTGTTCAGGAGTAATGTCACCTCTATTTGGAGACACGTGTTGAAAGCCTATTTTTGTGCCACATCGATTTACAATATCAAAATTTGACCTCCAATCAGGTATTCCTTTGTCTATTTTAAAGACATAGCCCCCTGTGAGTTCGTCGCCTTCTGTATCCTGTGTTCTTAATCTTGCAATGTTGACTCTATTCTCATCACGTTTAATTCGCTCCATTAAAACATAAATACCTTCATAGATATCATTTATAAATAGCTCTACATATTGAGTGCGACTGTGATATCCACCCAACTTGTTTGCAAGATTCATGGCGAGCACATTTCTCATCAAGGTCTTATCAGAGTATGGCCCGTGGAGTATAAAATCTTCCTCTGCTGGAAAATCGAGGAAACTTGTGTCAATATCATTCCCATCCCCATCTCTTGTCTCAAATGAATAGCCAACCTTGGGGAATAAACCCAATGAAGATTGTCCCCGCTTTTCAACGCCTATGACACCTTCATACTCGTTAAATGAATCCTCACTATCGTTCATGCCAGCTGACGAAATAATGCCTATTCTACCAAGTATTTTGGGTTCATCAACAATAGCTCTACCATTGGTATTTATTTTGATAATCGGGAATGTCGATTCAATACGATTAATAGGAGCTGAAAACCAGAAAGGCGTGTTTCTATAATCTGTGGTGTTTTCTGCAAAACCAAAAGACAAGTAGAAATTTGACGACAAATCAGAACTGGCCAATCCATCAAAATTATGAACTTGGAAGGCCAATACATTAGTTCCCACAGTCAACATATCTTGAATTTCAGCCTTATTGAATGAAAATACTTCAGGTTGAGCATTTTGATAAAGGAGTGCTTCGTGCAAGGCAGTAGCCTCTTCATCATAAGTAGGCGGCGTGCCATTCAACAAATCACGAGCAATTTCTTGGCCATTCAGATATGCCACAAATCCATCATCATAATCGCCATGGAGTATGGCTTCTTCAATCATGTCGACATCAGTAACATTGAAGGTATATCTTAAATAAACCGATACTGTTCTTTCTATAACTGTCTGGTCGTCAAAATCACTGTACCCGATGCCACCTCTGCCAGATTTCCATGAAGAATCATCAAAATCCAGTGAAGTCCAATCTGATGGAGGTTCTGATTTTCCTTCAAAATAGTGACACTCATCAGAAGCCGACATTGCCATTCGCCATTGTTTGGTTTGTGCATAACAAACATTGGTCACAGCATAAAACACACAAATAATGAAAAGCTTATTAAACATCAATTTGTTTACAATTGAAATTTAATATAGCTATTCAAAATGTATCTGGCTAAGTATGTGGAAGAAAAACCTACCGATATATAAAACTGCTGACAGACTGACTAAAGAATCTTGACTGTCATTGGTACATCTTCTATAGGTCTATCTTTAATGCCTCCGTCTTTGTGCGTGGGCATCGCCATGATCAAGTCGAGAACATCCAGACCTTCGACTACTTCTCCGAAAATGGTATAATCACCATCTAAAAATGGAGAGCCGCCTCTTGCTTTATACCAGGCCTGTTGTTTTGCCGTCAATGGTTTGCCAGATCCTTTCAACTGCTCTTCATTATGTTTATAACCTTGAACAATAAAGAATTGACATCCGCTAGACAATCTTTCAGGATTGATGTTATCTGGCAGTCTAGCAGCAGCCAACGCTCCTTTCTTGTGGATGTAATGAGGGTGAATTTCTGGTTTTAGCTGTACACATCTGTCAACTCCAAGGCCTTGATTAGCCGAAGCATTTATTGAATTAGGGTCGCCACCTTGAGCCATGAAAAACGGTATGACGCGATGGAATAAGGTCCCATCATACCAACCATTGGATGCGTTTTTGATAAAATTATCTCTATGTATAGGCGTGTCGTTATGGAGTTCAATAATCATATCTCCAAACTCTGTACTGATGAGAGCTCTAGTCTTCTGAGAATGCAATCCTCCTAAAAGAAGAATATTAAAAAGTAAAATGATACTCAACTGTTTCATTATAGAATATTTGTGTTAGTACGATAATAGAATGCGAATTTTTCAAAAACTAAAATTCGAATCAAATTTCAGCTTGTTTTTAAATTTATTTTAACGGAGTAATAAGTGAGGATAGCACTACCAGCTCAATTGCTTTATCGCTTTTGTGTTCTGAACAAAGAACTCATAACCTGAATAAAGCGTAATCGAGGTTACCCAGATGATAAGTACCATGACAATGGCATTAAACCCAGAAATACTGATGACCTGTTGTAGTGGTATTTTAAAAATCAACATCATATATATAATAACAACACTACAGACTTGTGAAGCTGTTTTAAATTTTCCAGATTGAATAGAGGCGATGACAACTTTCTTAGACAATAATAATAAGCGAATTACGGTAAGGAGTATTTCTCTAAATGCAATGATTATCGCTAATACCAAAGGAACAACACCTTTATAACTAAAGATGAATAAGATTCCAAGTATTAAAATTTTATCAGCTATAGGATCGACTATCTTACCAAAACTTGAAATGGTATTCCATTTACGAGCTAAGTATCCATCTAGGTAATCAGTAGCCGCAGCTAATACAAACAAGCCCAATGATATAGAAAGATGAAGTTGACTAAAGGTCATTGCCATATAAAAACAAAGAAACGCAATGAATATCCGAATGATTGATAGGAAGTTAGGTATTTGTCTTTTTATTGGATTCAAAATCAGTTATCTATGGTTTTATGACGTGAAATCTTGATAAAAATAACACAAAGGATAATAAAATACCTATTTTTTTTCCATATCGAGATTTAACAGTCATGCTACCACTAAATAAACTACTTTTGCACGCTGAATTGACAAACAATGCAAAATATTAGAAATATTGCCATTATCGCACACGTTGATCATGGTAAGACAACACTTGTAGACAAGTTACTATTAGCTGGTAAATTATTCAAGGATCACGAGAAACCGGGTGAATTGATTATGGATAGCAATGATCTTGAAAAAGAGCGTGGCATCACCATTTTGGCTAAAAATGTCTCAGTAACCTATAAAGACACTAAAATCAACATCATAGATACACCTGGTCACGCTGATTTCGGTGGTGAAGTAGAACGTGTTCTCAATATGGCTGATGGCGTCTTGCTACTGGTTGATGCCTTTGAAGGCCCGATGCCCCAAACGCGTTTCGTTCTACAAAAAGCGCTAGAATTAGGCTTAAAACCGATCGTTGTTGTCAATAAAGTCGACAAAGAGAATTGCACACCAGACGAAGCCGTTGACAAAGTGTTTGACCTTATGGTCTCCCTTGACGCCACTGAGGAACAGTTGGACTTCCCTATTGTCTTTGGATCTGCTAAGCACGGCTGGATGGCTGATGATTGGAAAGAACCTGCACAAGACATTAATCATTTGATCGATGTTATCCTAGAGCATGTCCCAGAGCCACAAGTTGAAGAAGGCAATTTGCAGATGCTTATCACTTCGTTAGACTATTCGTCTTACACAGGGAGAATTGCCATCGGTCGTGTACAACGTGGTATGCTGAAAGGTACTGGCCAAGTGAATTTGATCAAAAGAGATGGTTCGATGACAAAAACTCAAGTCAAAGAACTGTTTGTATTTGAAGGCTTTGAGAAAAGAAAAGTAGACGCTGTAGAAGCTGGTGAGATTTGCGCGATCATGGGTCTAGATGGTTTTGAAATTGGCGACACTGTTGCTGATGTGGAAGCTCCTGAGGCATTGCCTACGATTAAGATAGACGAGCCTACGATGAGTATGCTGTTTACCATCAACGATTCACCGTTTTTTGGAAAGGAAGGTAAATTTGTCACTTCTAGACATATAAAAGAAAGATTAGAAAAAGAGCTAGAGAAAAATCTGGCACTCAGAGTTGACGCTGGAGAAACTGCAGATTCTTTCATCGTCTATGGTAGAGGCGTGCTCCACTTGTCAGTATTGATAGAAACGATGAGACGCGAAGGGTATGAACTTCAGATTGGACAGCCGCAAGTCATACTTAAGTCAATTGATGGAGTTAAAAATGAACCAGTTGAGGAATTGACCATTGACTTACCAAGTGAATTGAGTGGAAAAGCGATAGAATCTGTGACCAATAGAAAAGGTGAGATGTTGAGTATGGAACAAAAAATGGACCGTACGATACTCCAATTCATCATTCCATCTAGAGGAATCATCGGACTGAGAAATTACTTGCTCACAGCAACTGCAGGTCAGGCCATCATGTCCCACAGATACAAAGAATATCAGCCATTTAAAGGCCCAATCCCAGGGCGGATAAACGGATCGATCATCAGTATGGAAACAGGTAAGTCAATTCCATTTAGTTTGAATAATCTACAAGACAGAGGCAAGTTTTTTGTCTTTCCTAATGAAGATGTCTACGAAGGTCAAGT
Organism: uncultured Saprospiraceae bacterium; assembly: GCA_937997635.1. Lineage (GTDB taxonomy): Bacteria > Bacteroidota > Bacteroidia > Chitinophagales > Saprospiraceae > CALFUK01. Next base: position 106,105 of record CALLFA010000027.1, read on the forward strand.
GATAGGCGAAAATACGAGAAGTACTGATCTTGATGTCAATGTCACCAAAACTAAGAAGTTGACTAACATGCGATCTTCTGGCGCTGATGATAAGGTGAAACTTGCTCCACCTATCAAGTTTAGCTTAGAAGAGGCTTTAGAATACATCAAGGGAGATGAATATGTAGAAGTGACGCCAGAATCCCTGCGCATCAGAAAGATATTTTTGAAGGAGCATGATCGTAAGCGGGCTAAGAAGCAGTTGGCAACGTCATAAGCTATAGTAAGACTGCCAGGACTGGTAGAATTAATACTTTATAGTAAATGTAAGCGTAGTCGTTGGTATTTAGCTTACCAATCACTGTTGTGCTTGGATAAGGTAATGGCCACCCTATAAGTCGATAGCTGCCCAACGCCTCTATCGTGAGCGCACGAATAGCGAATCGCCCTACCCCATAAACGTCTTATACAAGCCATAAACCGCAATCGTGAGAATAACCACTATACTTACCCACAGTGAAAAATCGTAGAGCTTTGAAGGCAAAAATGCGTTAGGTGTCATCTTATATCGAAAATAGATGCCTACATATATAATCAGTAATAAAAGTACGGAGGTAATGATGCCACCAAAAATGACCATCATAACTGGTAATTTGACAAATAAGAAAATCAGAAACCACCCAGCTGGCAATGCGCAAGCAAGTAATTTAATCGTCCTATTTCTTTGCTTATTATCTAAAAAGTCGATCCAACCAACCTGACCAAAGATATCTGCATATTGCCTTGTCCATGCTGCCAATGCTGAAAACAGTGTGGAAAAAAGAACAATGAAAGCACCTATCAAAAAGACTTGCTTGGCACCATCTCCAAGTGTTTCTGTATAAATAGAGGATAATGTTTCGATCATACCATAACTTTCAGGAATCTGACCTGATTGATACAATACCGACGCCCCAAGAATGTAAAACGCAGCCGTCATCAGCGTGTAAACAATCATAGCGAAAATGGCGTCCAAGTGCATGACTTTGATCCATCCATGTGCTCTAGCTCGCCATTCTTCCGTATCTTCTCTAGGGCCTACATACTGTCCGTATCCTTTTTCCAAACACCAATATGTGTAGTGGATGATTTCGTCAGCACCGACTCCTGTAATGCCAAATGCACCAAATGCAATGGCTACAGCAGCTGAAGGCAATCCAAACTGCAAGCCACCAATAATGTCGTTGAAAGAAAACTGGTAAGAGGTATACTGCAAGAAGTAAAGGGACGTGAATGTCAGGATCGTAAACAGGCCTATCATAACAATAGACACTTTTTCGATCAAAAGATAATAGCCTTTGTATACCAGTAGGGCAACAAAAATGGCAGCCAATACACCCCACATGCTTATTGAAATAGCTGGGAAAGCCATATTAGCAGTGATGGCAACACCACCAATAATGCCCCCAAGTTGAGTAAACTTAACAAGCATTAAAAGCAGGATGGTCCAGACAGTCCAATGCCCTTTGCCAATTCTTGGTCCCGGCAATTTGTTGAATGAAGCGATCGCTGTTTCACCATAGAGAATAGCATGTTTACCAAACTCCAACTGTAATGCCACTTTGACGACGCAGCTAATCAAGATGATCCACAATGTGATGAAGCCTGCCTTAGCTCCTAGAGTAGTTGTGGCAATCAATTCTCCAGATCCGACAATGGAGGCTGATAAAATGAACCCTGGACCTAAATGTTTCAGTCGTCCCCAGAAGGTAGTTGGCGGCTGTAAAATGTTGTCTGCATTTAGTAAGTATGGATTTTCGATTGGTGACATTAAGTAAAAGTTAGTAAAAATTAGTTGTAACCATCTCAGAAGATCGAATGATATTAGTAGTAAAGAGATCTTTCATGCACCCGAGGTATTTTTCATATTTTGTTAGGGTGAGATTAAAGATTACATTTTTATCATACTTATTTGTTCTTGTCATCAACTCCTTTGCTCAAGTGTCTAGCGAGGATTTAATCCTATATCTAGATTTTGACAATAGTGTTATTGAAGACAAGTCTGGTTTAGGCCATTCTGTCGTTAACAATGGCGCTGACCTGGATCAAGGAATCGAAGGACAAGGGTTACATTTAAATGGAAATAACGCTTATCTCTCTGTTGAATCTAATGCAAATCTTTTGGTGCCTGATCAAGTCACCTGTAGCATATGGTATAGACACGAACAGCAAAATGATCCTGTTTCGTTTTATTCACTCATCGAGCAAAGTGCAGATGAATCCGGAGGACACTCACGTTATGGTACTTGGCTACGAGGAAATAGCTTTTGGGGCTGTATCGAGCCTGACGACTGTCCTGATGGGAGGCAACTTTGCCAAAGATGTATTGACATTCCAGTTAATCTTATAGAAGGTCAATGGCATCATCTAGCCTTCAGTTATGACAACAGTACGATGAAATTGTTTATAGACGGAGAGTTGGTTTCTGAAAATACGTTTAGTCCCCCTACTGGAATATCAACCAGAAATTATCCCATGACCATAGGAACGGATGTCTATGATCCAAATCCTGTCTTCTTAAACGGTATAATAGATGAAATAAGAGTGTATAAACGAGCTTTGAGTGATAATGAGATTGAGCAACTTGCAGCAGAATTCATGACGACAAATACCTTGTCAATTAGTGAGTTATCGTTCTCACTATATCCAAATCCTTCAGATGGGGTCATTCGATTTGATATTGATCATATTGAAGGCATCAATGTAGTCGTATATGATGTACATGCCAGGCAGGTATCTAAACTTACATATGATGACCACATTGACTTATCTTTCTTGGATAAAGGCATCTATTTTTTACGATTCAACATTTTGGAAAAGTTGTATATGACCAAGGTCTTTATAGACTAATAACGCACTTTGAGCAGGCAATAGTTACAGCAAAATCAGTAGATCTACACCAATTTAAATTATGTTATAATCACAATGGATCAATTAACAAATCAATTAAACATATAACTTATTTGTCAATATTTAATACAACATATATTGAGTTTTTAAATATTCTTACAAATTATATTTGATTGATCAAATTGGTAAATTAGAGCTCTAACTTGATGTTTTCACCTCTCTTTATTGTCCCGTCAGACTCAGGATATACATTCATGCCGAACATGACAGAATTGTCAATTTTTCTGTAGGTTGACAACGTTTGCAAAGGCTCTTTGAATACTTCGCCAGTCTCTAGATCAGTGTTTATGACAATGCATCTTCCGCATTGTTTGACTGTTATAAATTTGAGGTTTTCGGTTTGAAAAGATTTAGCCAGATCTTCACCATGAGCTGGGCATTCATCAATAAGAATATTGGTTCGAAATCGATCAGCTTTGACTGGTTTTTCTAGCTTTTCATTTAAATGATCTATAGAAGCTTGGCTTAGAATGAGTAGTGGATATCCATCAGCAAATCTGACTGGAATTTGTACCGATTTAACCTCTTTCTGCCTTTTAAATGCTTGGCCTACAGTGACTAATCTTAATTTGCCTCCAATCCTACTTGAAAGCCACTCATCCATGATTCTATCCGTTGATTGCGCTATCACATCTGAACCCCACACTGATGTCTTAATCTCGTCTGTGCCTCTTAGACCTGCTGGAATCCTCATGATGTCTCCATTGCTATTATCCCTAATTGACAAATATTCATTGGAAATGAAGGAATCAAATTGCGTTAAAATCGGACGCTCTCTTAGTGTGACGAAGGTTCCGTTTTCGTCGACGATCATCCAGTTTCGGTCATACTCAATGCCATAATCAAGGACCTTAGCTTCCTCCAGTAATTCAGCTCCCAGTGCTTTTACAGGATATCTATAAATTGCTTTTATGACTGCCATTACTTCTTTACAAATTAGAAATGTTCTGAACTTTTGAAAGATAGCCAATTCCAGTCAAATAGAATGTATTCCTATCTTTAGATTTGTAAATAATGAAAACAATCATCATAGACAGTGGAGGCACCACATCCGATTGGGCTGTGCTTGAACAAGGACATGTCATAGATGTATTTGTCACCGAGGGAATGCATCCGATGAAGAATGAGTTAAATTCCATTATTAATAACACGTTTAGCGCTCATCAGTCCCTTAAAGGAGCCAATACAATCCACTTTTATGGTGCAGGGACTAGTTCAAAACACTTGATCAACAGAATCAGAGAATCCTTTAAAGATCAAGCCATTGCGAGCCAACAGCTTCATATTGAAAGTGATCTACTAGCCGCAGCAAGGGCATTATGTGGCACTAATCAAGGGATAGTTTGTATTCTTGGTACGGGTAGTAATTCGGCTTTATATGATGGCGTTTCTCTAACTAAATGGGTATCAAGTGGCGGGTATTTACTTGGTGACGAAGGAAGTGGGTACCATTTATCTAAAACAATGATAATCAATTATTTACGGGGAATGCTGTCTGAAGAGAGTACGTCAATTCTGCGCAAGCATTTTGAAGACAATGATGTAGATCTGCTGACTGCTATTTATACGTCTGTAAATCCTAATGCCTATATCGCATCATTTACACAATTACTTTCGTTACTTAGTGAAACTGACCGACACAACTGTATAGCACCTTGTTTTGACGAATTTATCCAAAAGAGGATACTTCCGCTTTATGAATCTGGTATTGGACTTTATTTCACTGGTTCAATATCATTTCATTTCAAAAAAGAGCTTGAAGAAGCCTTGAAAACAGTTAATTTGCAGAGCGAAAAGGTTGAACCCAAACCAATAGAAGCTCTCATTGAATATCATATAGAGAATCTATGACAAAGAAAATAAAACGAATCGGTGTTTTCACCTCTGGTGGAGACGCTCCTGGCATGAATGCAGCAGTCAGAGCTGTTGTCAGAACTGGTATTTATAACAAACTTTCTGTATTCGGTATATCTCATGGTTATGAAGGGATGATTGCCAATGAAATCAAGAAATTAGGCAAACCAGATGTCGCCAATATCATTCATCGTGGTGGAACTGTCTTGAAAACATCGCGGAGTGAAGATTTCAGAACAAAAGCTGGAAGAAAGAAAGCATATAAAAATTTGCAGAAACACAAGATCCAAGCTTTGGTAGCCATAGGCGGTAATGGCACTTATACAGGAGCTAAGGTTTTTTCTGAAGAATACGATATCCCAATTATAGGTGTGCCTGGAACAATCGACAATGATATCTATGGCACCGATTTTACCATTGGGTTTGATACGGCAATCAATACTGCAATCGAAGCCATTGATCGAATTAGAGATACTGCTGATTCTCATAACAGACTTTTCTTTATTGAGGTTATGGGTAGACACGCAGGATTCATTGCTTTGAATACAGGAATTGGAAGTGGAGCGGCTTACACACTTTCCACAGAAGTCAAAACAGACATTAAAGAAATTGTGTCTTTTTTAGAAGATTCTAAAACTAGAAACAAACTGTTTAACCTCATCATTGTCGCTGAAGGCAATAAGAGTGGAAATGCAAATAGCATTGCTCGTAAGATCAAAAAGATGAATCCAAATCTTGACTCCAGAGTATTGATACTAGGACACCTTCAACGTGGTGGTTCTCCAAGTGCAAGTGATCGTGTATTGGCAAGCCGATTTGGTTATGCGGCTGTGGAAACCCTTATCTCAGGAGCAAAAAACAAGGCTGTCGGTCTCATCAATAATCAGATCGTATTAACTGAATTCGAACAAGCCATAAAAGAGTCTAAAGCCATCCAAGATGACCTTATAAACATGGCTAAAATTTTAGCAATGTAAGGATGGGTTTCAAACGAGTCTATACAAACAAAAAATACGAATCGAAAATTTTCGAATTAGAATTCAGAGACTATCTTGATGACAATGAAAAACTTCATGAAGGCATCGCTGTTATCTGTTCAAAAGACGCAGCGAATGTTGTTCCGATTACAAACGACAACAACATCTTGTTAGTCAAACAATTCAGATTTGGCATAGAAGACTACACACTTGAAGTCCCTGGAGGCTTACTAGAACCCAGTGAGGATCGAGTAAAAGCTGTCCAACGAGAACTTTTAGAAGAGACTGGCTATACGGCTACAAACTGGAAACACCTTGGCTCGGTCTATTCGAACCCCGTGTTTATCGACTGCAAAATACATCATTTCATAGCATACGAAGCGACCAAAACAGCACAACAAGATCTAGACTTTGACGAAGAGATAGGCATTATCGAAATGCCTATTAAAACCGTTTACAAACGCCTTGATGATGGATTATTTATGCATCCGCATACGGTAACAGCTTTGGTACTGGCGAGACAATTTTTGGAGTAGTCCGTGACGCCGAATTTGTGCGTCCTTGCAGGCGTCTCGCCTTAAGAACTGCGCGGCAAGTGCGTCCTTGAAGGCGTCCTCGCCTCAAGAACTGCGGAGCAGGCGCGTCCTTGCAGGCGTCTCGCCTCAAGAACTCAGGACAGGCTCTTTGCTTTTTCTTCCTCTTTGCTGAGGCGGGACGCCTCCAGCGACGGGCTTTCGTCCTTGAAGGCGTCCTCGCCTCAAGAACCGAGGACAGACTCTTTGCTTTTCTTCCTCTTTGCTGAGGCGGGACGCCTCCAGCGACGAGCTTTTGCGTCCTTGAAGGCGTCCTCGCCTCAAGAACCGAGGACAGGCTCTTTGCTTTTTCTTCCTCTTTGCTGAGGCGGGACGCCTGCAGCGACGAGCTTTTGCGTCCTTGAAGGCGTCCTCGCCTCAAGAACCGAGGACAGACTCTTTGCTTTTCTTCCTCTTTGCTGAGGCGGGACGCCTCCAGCGACGGGCTTTGCGTCCTTGAAGGCGTCCTCGCCTCAAGAACTGCAGGACAGGTTTCTTTACTTTATCATCTTCTTTGCTGAGGCGGGACGCCTCCAGCGACGAGCTTTGCGTCCTTGCAGGCGGCTCGCCTCAAGAATTACTTCCCATCCCACATTAAAAAAGCTTTGAGGAATCCATGCAATTCTCCATCTAGGACAGCATCAGTATTATTGGTAGAAAAATTAGTTCTATGATCTTTGACACGGCGATCATCCAAGACATAGGACCGGATTTGTGAGCCCCATTCATTTTTCATTTTACCAGATTCGATTTCTGACTTT
>CALLFA010000028.1 GCA_937997635.1 uncultured Saprospiraceae bacterium
TATTGGCAAATTAAAACACCCTCATCTTCATTGGAAAAACTTTAGATAAATTTCCAAAAGAGTATTTTAATAGTAATTGAACACAAAATTAATTTGTAAAAAAGTAAATGACCAAAAAGACGTAGTTCTTATATTATTAAAAAATAAGTCAAAGAAACAAGAAATAAATGCTAAGATTAATTTGAATTCATCACACAATACAAATTAAAAGTCTACTTACAACTTCCCTAACAAGCCAAGCAAATAGACACTCTTGATAAATTCTCTGTTGGTCCCTTCAATTTCTAATGCCCCTGCGCTTGTGTAAAATTGTTCGCGTATCTCACGTAGGCAACCTTCAATATTGCGGAGACACAGAATCAATATTTTGTATTGTTTGTACCTGTCAACATCATCAGTCTGCAGCCTTGTCAATTTTGAAAAAATGGGCTCTTGGTTATTGACAAAATGATTATACATATCAAAGAATTCTACTGGTGTTAAATGCTGTAAATCCTTGATTCTTCTTAGTGATACTTTTGCAGCTTCTTCTGGACTGAAGTACTTGTTTACTTTGGGGCTAGCAATATTAGATTTGAAATAATTGATAATAATGGTATCCAAATTTTTTCTTTTGATATGCTCATCTGCTTTCGGAAGAATTAGAAACCGCAATATCTCTTGGGATATAAATTTCGCTCTTTCAGTTGGCTCTTCTCCCGCTAAGGATAAATTAAACATAGACTTAGCAACGTCTTGGATTGTAAGTAATTTATTTAATTCTGGCTTTAAAAGCTGCTCTATGTAAGCATCATCCACTGCTTCGGGTCCATAATTATATTCGACGACTTCTATTCGTGACCAAAAATCAGCTGTGAAGGGTTCGTCGTCTTGGCGATACATTGTCCCTAAATTGGCAGCAGCACATATTAGGATATTTTGTCCAATTGTATACTTTGTCCCATCTGGTGTAATGAACACTTGACTGCCAGCAAAAAATGGATTCAGTGACTTACGCAATGCTTCAGGCCATTCCTTAATCTCCTCAATGTTTAACATGGAATAAGGCGTTGTAATTGCCTTTGTAAATCCCGCTGGTGTGGCATATGGACCATACTCTCCAAATTTTATTGCAGTGGTCAAGCTATTTTTAGTCTGCCACTTATCTGCTGTATGTTCGAAATACTCCCGATTCATTAAAGCTGCAGCAAATTTAAGGAAGGCACTTTTCCCTGTACTTGGAGGACCCGAAAGTAAAATGATACCTGAGCCACTTAGTAACTGCAGTTTTGCCTTTATTAAAAATTCGTGAAGCTTAAGTTGAAAGTGAGGTGTTTGGTCAATAAATTCTGGCGAAATGATTGGGACATTACGTGTCCTGATTTTCTCATAATAATCTTTGCGCCTTTTTTCAAGTGCACAACGCAATGCTTTTTTACCACTAGTGTCTGTTGGTAATAGGCTTTGTATTCGATTCTCATTAAATTGCGGTACGTCAGTGACATTAATTTCATTCACACTGATCTTCCAGACTGCTTCAATAAATTCATATGTATTTACATCCTCAACATAGTGACGGTACTGCTTAATGAACTCAGTATACTCTTCAGGCAAAACATCGAATGATTGATTTGAGTCCAAATTGTCCGTAACACTCGGACGGTAAATATCTTTATCTGTTGATCTGATAAAAGATACATAATACCCTGCCTCAGCTGATTGCTTCTCAACAAGATCCAATTCCCAACTAGGATATATGCGTACAGAAGAATCAAGATCAATGTACAAATCTGGATCGTTTTGTACATAGGCATACTTTCCTTGATGTGTGACCATAGATTCCAGTTTTTCGCGGTTGCGTTCTAGAATCCTTCTTTCCAATTTTCGCCTAAGTTCTGTTGCTAACCGAACATCTTTATATCTCTCTTCAATTTTAAATATATCAACCAGTATTTGTTGGTAGGTTGCATTCGCTTTGAGTTCTATATCTGAAAAACCTCCAGTATGATGACTACTAAAAAACTCGATACTTTCCCTGATCATGTCCATAAATTGAAGCTTAGCAGCTTGTCTTTCTGCCTCTTTTCGTTCTATTTCTGCCAGCAGTGCATTCGTCCGTTCTTTTACTGCTTTAAATAATCGTGATTGTATCCCAGCTGGAGATAAGCTTTTTTCTTTGGCTATATTTTGCAAAATAAATGGCTGCTTTAATAACGACATCAGTTCAAGTGCAGCTGGATGAACATTCAAAATAGACTGGAGTTGTTTGATGTCATGTGTATTTGAAATGGCAGCTTCTACTGTAGTAATTTCTCCGATAATAAATTCATGTAAAGCTGTATCGTCTTGGCTAATTTGTTCTGAAAAATTTGTATTAAGTGAAATTTGGATTTCTTTAAATGCAGCCAACACTTCAGATGTATGGTCAAGTTGCATAGATTTCAATTCATCTTCGTAACCTCGTATTTCGTTAAGGATGACTCGATAAGAATCAGGATCAACTAGCTGATCTACATTCTGTTGATGTGCCTTCGTATTTTTTAAAATCGTCTCTGCTCTTAATTCTTCAATAAGTCTTTTTATCCTTATCTCTGCGGTGTTGACAATTGAATTTACTGTTTTCTGTAATCGTTGTCCTAATAGCTGACCACCTTCTTTTTCAGCCTCACTGCTTAAGGTATCTACTAAATTCTGTCTTGCGATGGCAATTTTATTTTGGATACCGAGTAATGCTTCGTAGTCATCACCAGCATTTACAATCATATGTTCGACATTCGTCTCAAAATCAAACTTTGCACTTTCTATATAGCTAGGTATGACTTCTTTAGCTGCCTCTTCCTCATCTACAGGATTGGTGACTTTTGCGAAATGTGTTTTTGTAAATAAACCTTCGCCTTTGAAGAGGTGTGACAAATTCTTTAAGATCACGCTCAAGTTTTGTCTCTCCCCTGCCAATTTTAATGAAGTGGCATTCGTCTGAATCCTCACTAATTTTTGTAACATCTTATTTCTGACTATCAGACTTCCACTTTGATCGACTTCAAAGCCCTTCTCAAAAACACCCAAGCTCTGAATTTTTTCTGGTTGAGTACCACTTATGTCGTAAGCAACGATTTCATCTAACTCATTTTGAACAAATAAAATATTGAGATTATCATCTGATCTACACCAATGAATCGTATCATCAATCACTACTTTCTTTGGCCATTTGCGAGGAATAATTGATCCATGCGTATTCACAATGGTCACCTCATGATCATGACTTAATGCGACGATTACATCTTTATCTGATGGCAAAAAATGATAGCAATCATTGTGTAAGGGCACTTCGATTACATTATCTGTATTATCAAGAACACTATCTATAGTTAATTTACCATCTGAATGATGCATCATGTGGCGCGTTGTTTTATAATGCAATTCGTAGCCGTCGGCAGAAAAGAAGTCCCGTACATCATCTGACCTGAAGGCAAGGGCATGATCAAAATCATTAATATCATTGGTACGAGTAATCATCCATTTATTCGGTGTCAACAAGATACCATCAACTGATTTAGTTTCAATCATCACAGCCACTCCGCTTCGTTTATTTATCGGAGTGATAATGATGTTACCATTTGCTGTAATGTGGATGTATTGATTGTGTACATTTTTTTGAAAATGTATTAGATCTTTTAAAAAGAGATAAAAATTATCCTGTTTACAGCTATCCCACATATCAGGACTAAATGAGTATCCATTGAATTTGAAAAATGAAGCAACTCCATCAGATGGTAAATTAAGTCCATATGCTTGCCTAAGTGAATGAGCAAAGCCTACTGCTGATGTCAAGTCCAAGCTTTCTGTGAATGAAGCGAATTTCTGTGGTAATCTAGCCTGACTGATATTCAAATTTTTTAAATTGTAAATGGTTGATTCAGCAGCATCCAGATCGTGTTTATGATAATCATCTGGCAGATAATGATCAACATCGACCAACCTCCCATTCGCATTATAAATACTTATGTACGGAATACCTTTATAGATTACGAGGACGATATCTTCCTGATGAGTTGGGCCATGAAGAATGTGAAAACGGTCTATTTCCTGTTCTTGAACATCGACGTGACTATCCACTTCGAAAAAATCCTCTTGAACTTGACAGGTAAATTGATCACGCAGAGACAACATCTTTCGATTAGATTCATTACTTTCAGACATAGAAGGCATTTAGTAGTTCTGATTAATGTAGAATAGTAAAATTCATAGGTTATTAATAGAGTAAAGAATACTTTGCAGGCTGAAAGTAAAAAGAATACAAACAAATCTCAAGATATCTGGTCAAAACAGATATATCGTCAATGGCAAGACTTGCAGCGACAATATGCGACTAACGGTTGGAAGCTCCTCGAATACCCTGATCATGCATGGAAGCAATACAGCTGGCATATTATATTTGACTCACATCACGACGACAAATCGCCGTTTACTCTCAACAAATTTAAGAGCGAGGTTGAAAATAAAGAGTTTGATATCTATAATCAGGTTTTAGTAAATCTCATTCAGAATAAAGAGAAAACGGAAAATAAATATTGGGAATCTTTTAAAGAGTGGACTAATATCACAGGTGTATTAGTTCCTCAGTCAGCTTTGATTAAACTAGGGTTTTCCAATCTAACTGAATCCGTAAATTACATTCAATTATTCAGTCAACAGTATCCATTCCATCAAATTCTCCGAGCAACTCAAGACATTGCCTCAGATGAGAAGAATGATCTGCTACAGGATAAGTATAAAACATTATGGTTTATCATAGAAGGATACACACATTTTATAGCACAGCTAGAAGACCAATCAAAAGAATCAGTCACCAATTATCTATTCATTTTGTGGAATCAATCTTCTATATATGAACTATTGCCATCTACTCAACTAACTCATGCACTTATCCATTTGATTCTTGATATAGTACGACCTGATTCACTTTCAAGCAGATATAAACCCAAGAATTATTGGACAGATGTTTCAAAATTTATTACGAGTAATGAACTAGAGCTTCGCATTATACTGTCTAAAAAAATAAAGTCTATACCATTTGTAAAAGAAGAATTTGTCACTCTTGAAAGGATTAAACAAGCCTTTTATACACTTTGTACCTTGGATATACATTTATTGCAGATTCAAGAGTATTTAGACAAGCGAAACAATAAAGACTTATGGAATTCCCTACCAGTGGAAATTCAGCGAGCCTTTAGTCAAATGAAGCCGAATTCAATGATGGACCAAATTCAATCTGCCGTGCAAAAAAAGTCTATCATTGAAAGAATAAAATCGCTCACCTCATCGCAAGAACAAAATCAATTACCACATTATTATACAATTGAAAATACTGATAAGAAAAAAGATAATTTTTCATGGCACCAATTAAGCGATGATTCAATTTCAACCATTACTACATTTTTTCGGCAAAAGCATACTGTGTTGACAGATAATTTGTTGAATGATAAAATGAATCGTCATACAACAGACCTCTTCAATAGATTAACCAGACCTGTATTAGAATGGAAATTTATTGCATCGACTTTAACACCTATTTGGAATACAACACAGCATGAAAACCTTCTGGAAATAATAATAAAATACAACAAAACAAGAGAATTAGAAATTAAAGAAGCCAAACTATTAATTGGCATTAAAAAGGTATTAATTGGACTTACAAATAAGTCGAAATTGGATAAATACATATTAACGCTGCCCCCTTTTAAATCTCCCATTCTTATTGAACGTTTGAATAATCTGATAAATTCTCAAAGAATAAACATAATTAATAGACGCCACTTCAGTATTAGGAAAATGGAAGAATTTGGGATTAGTGAAGAACTCGAACCGCAGTACAGAATTAGAGAGCTATATCTCGAAGAATTACTGAACATTGAAAAAGCTGTCAGACCTTATGTTCTTTATGTTAAAAAAGCATTTGATTCAGCTTTACCAGAAAATAGAGAGAATTTCTTTGACCCTTATAGACATAGTATTGATGGGATAGAATTTGATCAAGAGACGGTGCAGCAAGTAGATAAATGGCTTAAGGGAGAAGTCATGAAAACAATTAACATCAAACCTCAAATTCATGATGCACTTCAAATCAATTGCTTTGCTATGGATTCATCTGGTTCTATGGATCACGATAAAATGCGCAATCTCTTTAAATTAATTTACTTAATCGTCACAGGTTTAAGTGGTAAGGCCACTTACGATTCATTTCATTTTTTTGGTACACATTTCATTCCTGCCGCAGAATTCAGACACAGTTTTGATAGCAAGAATTTACTGTATAAAATATTAAGAAAAATAACTCACGTCACGACCAATGGAATAATTAGGTATGGTGGAGTTGGTGGCACATATTTGAGTGGTGCCATTATGGAATGTCATCAGAGAATAACAGACTTTGCAAAACCCTTCAACAAAAAAGAAATTAACTATTTTAAAACTCTATTTGTCATTACGGATGGAGAACCATCTATTGGTATAGTTGACCCAAATAATCTTGCAGAACTAATAAAACAGAAGCGCCAAGAAGGCGATGTAACAATAAAAGGTATTTATGTTGGTCCTCCTTCGAAAACACCAACAATGCCAGTTATTTTTGGTAAAGACCAATACGTAGAGACTACTAATTTTAGTACCGCCATCGTCGAACTTATTGACACCATGAGTAAAACATATAAAGAACAACGGACACGTCTTAAACAACGCAAAAAAACAATGAAGTCATGAGTATCAATGATACAAATATAGAATCTCATAATTCATTTCAAACCTTAATTACGCTCAAAGAATTTGCTGTAGTACAGGATTCTAATGGTCAATTAAATGTATATACATCAAAAAGCGTTGAAGATAAAAGTTTTGACTCGTATTTAATTGAGGGCAATACCATCGATAATGTTTATTTACCTAAAAACCACGAACTTATTATTTTACATACGTCTAATAATATAATAGCCATAGATTATGATAACAATGTTTTAAAAGATGAAAAATGGACCGACTATTTCATAGAGCCATATAGTCAACAATTATTTAGAAAGATACACAACCACTGGTATGATATCGAAGGGCACATGTTGAATCCGCCCATCTTCATATTAGAAGACACACTCATTTGTCTTCCAACTAAATCATCTAAAAGGTCAATATCATTTAAAGAGCAATCATTAAAGACAAATCCAGATTATAGTTTAATCCAAATAGGGAAGCTCGTTTTTAATGCTGATTTACATTTGCTGAATTATCAAGGAGAAAAAATAACCTCCATTCGAAATAAGCGAATCAGACTGAAAGACACCATCATACAAGAAATAGGAATTGGCAAATACAATACAGGTTTTATTTCACTGGACACCTTACAACCATTTCTCCTTAAAGGTGAATTAATTACGGAGCACATATATTCGAAAACCATTAATGAGACAACATATGAACTATTCTTATCGGAAGAAAATAGATTTGTCATTAATGCTAAAACAAACGAAGCCATCACCATTGACGATATCCCTGTCCATTTAGATTTAGAAGATTACATATTGTTTAATGAATATCAATTGGTTAATGGCAAATTAGAGAATAGAGATATTGTGTACAATTTAAAAACTCAGTCATTATTTGAGTTAGAGGCAGTAACACCACACGATATTTCTAAGATTCAAACTTCTGTTATTAACATCAACGAAGATAAAATCATTAACCTTAATGCAGGGCAACATGAATATGTCTTTAACATGATCAAGCATAAATTATTCACTTTAAACGATGGTCAGCTGACTCCTCAAAAAATAGAAACATTAGATAGTTATAGTGAATATTTTGGCAAAGCAATTATTGATGGTAATGATCGAATATTCTATTTAGATACTTGCTGTGTACTTCATTTTGATGATGGTGCTGTATATATACAATCCATTCTTGATGTTGAGAAAAATAAACTCATCAATGCACTCGACTCCCATAACGAATTGATTGTCCTAGATGCTCGGAATGGATATAACAATTTAGAACTAGCAAAAGTGGAATCCCAACAAATTCAGCAGGTTGAGGATTCGCCTCAAACTTTAGGTATAGCTAGAGTTCAAAATGCTACCTTAAACAGTACGGGTGGACCTATTAACAGAACGGTGCGAATAGACACTCCAGACATTCGTTTATTCACATTGGACAACTCGCTAGAGTCGTTTCCAGACGGAGAACAAGTATCTGTATTTGCTGGGAATCCTATAATCAATATAGATTTCAACTTACTCATTACATTTGGAGATGACACCTTCTTGACATTTAAATTTATTCCATACCATGAAGTACCTACACAAGGTTACATAAATCAATCCAGCGGTAAAGTTTTGTTTGTAGAAGGAGAAGCTAATCGCCATGAAATCGTGACAGGTATTCCTAAAAATCCTATTGTGTATCATTTGGGAGAACACCGATTGATTCAAGTAAATACCTTGACAGAAGATTTCAAGGAGCGACAAATCATGATGTGCCAGCAGACTAAAAAGACTTGGCTAAAATTTCATGACGACCATTTACCAGCATTAGAGCATCACACTGTATCTGATACTGACAGCACTTGGAACTACCAATTATTCAAAGTGAGATCAAGCGATAAAGAATCAAGATACCTTGTTGCAGAGAGGGATGCACCCTATCGGATTCTAGTAGAAGAAACGAGTGGTCAAATAAAACCGAAATTAATCAAGTCCAATGACCAAGTGCTTAAAGAGCCAAAAAAGCGATCCCGATTTGCCAAACTCTTTTTGAATGATCCAGGGTTTTTAAAGTGATGAGCTATCCCATATTTAATTTTAATGGCTCAGTCCTTGACAAACACAATCTTATCCTTATAACTGGGATAACGCAAATCAAAAAAGCTAGAAACTTATTATTTCCTCAACCAACTTCCCGCTCCGCCAAAGCTCATCAAATTCGTTTACCATCTCCTCTCCCCTTCTAGCCACTTCATACCAATGCTTCATACGTACTTCTTCATTATCAAAGTGTGTTTCAAAATCTTTTCGGTCTGGTATTTTCGAATCAGGTAAGCTTTTGATGTAACTATCTGATGGCGACACCAAAATCATTTTGTCCAAAACAGGACCGTTAAATTTTCGCCACTTGACAAATTTATCAAACCATCCTTCTATGATATTGCTAGCGAAATGTGGATAAAAAACAAGCTTATCTGTATTGTAATTCAAGCCAATGTGGTAATCGACTAAGGCCCCATCCCAGATAAGGCCGTCAATACCTGCTATGTTATTGACAGGATTCATCAACATTGGAATAGTGCCTGTGGATCGTAAGGCATTTTTAACATTCTGTTTATTAAATGGCATCCTTATGGTCTTGAAAGAGTCTTCTTTTATGATTTGGGTAGAAGACGTATTAGTAAACACCAATCGATTAACATCATTCTGAATCAAGCTTCTCGAAAAAAGATTTTTGAGTGCAATCTTAGCAAACGGAAATCTGTATTTACTGCCCTTTTTTTCTGGAAATTTGGTTTGGGTACTAATGACATACAACTTCTTAAAAGAGTCGTTCAACAAATGTTCAATTCCATTTTCACCCAAAGTATATGCAACGATAGATTCTAATTCTTTCACCACTTCGTCTGGTGTCGGCCATTCTTTATAGCTCTGCTCAACATAAGATTGTAAAAATCGATCAATCGCTTTTGCAGGGTCTTGCAGACAATAACAAAGCATCCGCCAAGCTCCAGCTGAAGCCCCGACTAAGTGTAGCGGAGTCTTTCTATCATGAAACCAGTTAGTCATCAAATACTTGTCAAAAGCATGAAGTACAATCCACTTTGGGCCACCGGCTGCTGCTGGCATGACAGAAATATCTTCTGGCTGTAAACCAGTTTTCTTTATTTTTTCAATTGCTGCTGGACCAGCTTTGATATTGAAGGTTTTGGGCAAAATGCGCTATTTTTAATCAAATCTAAAAGACTGCACTAATTTGAGAATAACAATTTTACGAAAATACTTTTTATAAATGGCTTGACATTGAAGAGAGTGTTTTAACAATGGGTCATGACCCATTGGAGGATGAAACTCCATAATACAGCCCTTTATGAAAAGAATCAAATTCAATGAGTCATGACCCATTGGAAGATGAAACTCATAATAACAGCCCTTTATGAAAAGAACCAATTCATTGGGTCATGACCCATTGGAGGGTGAAGCTTGTATTAAAAATATTTTTATGAACAGAGAACCAATTCCAATGGGTCATGACCCATTGAAGGAAAAAATGCTACTTAAAAAATTAAAAATGAAACAACTTTATGGATTTCATGTGATCCTCACAACGTACAACAGTCGTACATCCAAAAGAATGCAAAAACTTAACATCAGTTCAGGGAACTCACGACACCTTAATTTGGAAGAAGAAATAGCATTGACTAAAATTTTCAGAGACTTGATTGTAAAAAATAATTACAAATGTATTGCTTATAATATCTGTGGAGATCATGTTCATCTTCTGGTTGTGTGTGAAAAGCAGAATTTGGTGAACATTATTCAAAAATTAAAGTCTATTTCCAGCAAACTGTTTAACCGCTTACCGCTCACACAATCGTATTTGCGGAATGCAGATAAAAGACATCTTTGGTCTCAAAAATTTTATTCAGCAGCGCTTGATGAATTTAAATTAACTAGTAGCAATATGGGATTGAATAATAATCGAAATTCTCATTTATTTAATACTATTCTTTACATAAATAGAAATAGACAAAAACACAACTTGACAATATCATCAGAGTTGGAATCAATAATAACAGAATTTATTATGTCGATTGAGCAAGCATATGAGATGTAGATTTTATAATATAAACAATGACCCATTGGAGGGTAAGACTCATAATAACAGTCCTTTAAGAAAAGAACCGAATCCAATGGGTCATGACCCATTGGAGGTTGAAGCTTCTATTAAAAATATATTTATGAATAGAGAACCAATTCCATTGGGTCATGACCCATTGGAGGATGAAGCTTCTATTAAAAATATTTTTAAAACAGAACTAAATCCAAGGGGCATGCCCCCTTGTAAACAGTGCTTTTATGAAGAAATTAAGCCTTAAAACCTTTAAGAAACGCCAACACATTCTGCTCAATACGCTCCCGGATTGGAACAGTATTTGACCGATCAAACACTTTCCCTGTCACCTTCTCGTACAACTCAATGTATCGTTCACTTACCACTTCTACAAATGCATCTGGCATCATGGGCATCAGTTGTCCTTCTTTTCCTTGAAAGCCGTGGGACATCAACCATTCACGTACAAATTCTTTGGATAGCTGCTGTTGTTTTTCTCCTGAGGCTTGACGTTCAGCATATCCGTCAAGGATAAAATAACGTGAACTGTCTGGTGTATGTATCTCATCAATCAGATAGATTTCTCCATTGTGCATCCCAAATTCATATTTGGTATCAACCAAAATCAAGCCTTGCTCTCTGGCCATACTTGTACCCCTTTCGAATAGTGCTAAGGAATACTGTTCGAGTTGTTCATATATCTCTTTACTTACAATCTCACGACTAAGTATCTCTTCTCTCGATATATCCTCATCATGTCCTTCTTCTGCTTTGGTTGCAGGCGTAATGATTGGCGAGGGAAAACGGTCTGATTCTTTCATGCCTTCTGGCATACTCACGCCACACAACGTACGCTTTCCCGACTTGTATTCTCTCCAAGCATGACCAGCAAGGTAGCCTCTCACAACCATCTCTAATCGAATGGGTTCGCATTTGACTCCCACACTAACATTGGGATCTGGGGTTGCAACTAGCCAATTGGGACAAATATCTTTGGTGGCCTCTAAAAAATGAGCTGCTACACCATTTAACACCTGACCTTTGTATGGGATTGCTCTAGGTAAGATGTGATCAAAAGCGGAAATTCTATCTGTAACGACAACCAACAATTGATCACCCAAATCATAGACATCTCGCACTTTACCATTATAGACAGAATGTTGTTTAGGAAAAGTGAAGTCAGAATCTGGTAGTGAAATTTGTCGAGGATTATACAAACTCAAGGCTACATATTTTTAACCGTATTGCGATCAAATAAAATGTCCTTCAATTCTTTGAGTGCTTGGTATTCTTCTGGCATGGTATGTTTGATGGCTTCTTTGATTGCGAAGAATCCACCCTTTTCTATGCCAGGTACAACTTCCTTCATTGTTTGCTTTGCCAATTTGATGTCGTGTTTGATCAATCCACGGATAGACGGAATGTCGTGCCAATCACCTTCAACAGCCAATATCCTGTGTTCACAGCCTTCTGTGTCCGTCACAGGGTCCAATTCTATGCAGTCATCGCATTGTTTGACATTCTGGACTTCTGCTTTCGGAATCTTCCACACGTCTGGATCATTTTTGATATCGGAGTTTACTAAAAATACCTCCAATCCTTTTTCGTGAAAACGGTAAATAACAACTCGAGCAAAATCAAATACACTCATATTGCAAATATATTGTAATTGAACGTTATAAAAGCAAGCTTATTCTTCAATTTTCATGATCTCCTCAGCTAAAACCTCCCATTTCTCATTTAGTTTAGCTAAACTGCTTTTAAGTTCATTGTGTTGGGCAAGAACTTTGTCTTTACTATCACTGGTGTAAAAGTCGACATCACCCATTTGAGCCTCTATCTCTTTGATCTTTCCTTCTGTCTTTTCGATGTCTCTTTCAGCGTATTTCAGCTTCTTTTGCAGATCCTTTAGATGATCATGATCGATCACTTTGGGTTCTGCAGCAGCCTTCTTTTTTTCTTTCTGACGCTTTTCCACTTCACGAAAGTTCTGAGCTTGTCTTTTTTCAAGAAAATAATCAATATCGCCCAAAAAGGTATTCAATTTCCCATCGCGCATTTCTAATGTCTTTTCCGTGAGGTTTCTTAAGAAAAAACGATCGTGAGAAACAACGAGTAATGTCCCTTTGAAATGTTTCAATGCCTGCTGGAGAACAGTTTTGGAAGCCATATCCAGGTGATTCGTAGGCTCATCTAAAAGAATAAAATTATAAGGCCTAAGTAATAATTTAGCTAAGCTTAATCTCGTCTTTTCTCCTCCTGACAACACCTTCACTTTCTTATCAACATCTTCACCAGAAAATAAAAAGGCACCAAGTATGCTTCTCAGCTTTGTTCTCAACTCTGGCGGACAACCATCTTGCAATGTCTCTTCTACGGTCATATCACCATCCATAAATGATGTTTGGTCTTGATAAAAGATGCCTTGCGCTACATTGGTACCTATATCGACACTTCCTGATGTGGCAGCAATTTTATCTGTAATGATTTTAACCATTGTTGACTTTCCTTGTCCGTTTTGTCCGACTAGAGCAACCTTTTCTCCTCTTAAAATTTCGAGGTCAATGTTTTGGAATACTTGCTTATCATCATAAGATTTAGAGACCGACTCTCCTTTGAATACAACTTCAGCTGATCGAGGTGGCTCCAAAAATCTGATTTTCATTTCTGCAGTGGATTCTTCTTGCCACTCAATTTTTTCCATTTTAGCCAACTGTTTTTCCATGGACTGAGCCATTGAGGTTTTCGTGGCTTTGGCCTTAAATCTGTCTATAGTCCGCTGTTTTTGAACGATGACTTTTTGTTGATTTTGAAATGCAGCCTTCATCATCTCATGACGCTCTACCCTCTCTATTTGTGCTTTAGAAAATGGATGATTATACACGTGTAATTTCGTCTGAATCAGTTCTATCGTTTTCTTGGTTGTGTGATCTAGAAAGTCTCTGTCGTGAGAAATGATGACGAAAGAGCCTGGGTATTCTTTCAAATAATTTTCAAACCAAATGATGGATTCAATATCCAGATAATTGGTAGGCTCATCAAGCAACAATAGATCTGGAGTCTCCAAGAGTATGCTGGCAAGTTCTACTCTCATTTGCCATCCTCCAGAGAATGTATTTATGGACCTCGTTAATTCTTCTTGCTTGAATCCAAGTCCTTTCAATAACTGCTCTGCCTTTGCTTTAATCTCATTCGGATTGACATACATCACTTGTTCATTCAATTCAGTCATTTGATTGACTAAATCCATATACTCATCTGATTCGTAGTCGGTTCGTTCGTTTAGTTCTTGTTGGATCTGTTGAATTTTTTCTTCGATTTCAAACAGATGTGCTTGAGAGGATACGACAATTTCGATGATCGGATTATCATCCTTTTGAATTCTTTCTTGTTTCAAATGAGCTATAGAGTATCCGTTGGGGATGTCTATACTGCCCTCTCTCAATTCATAGTCCTTTGTGATGAGTTTGAATAGTGTTGACTTACCTGCACCATTTCGACCGATGAGACCAATCTTGTCTTTGCCTTTGATGGCGAAATTAAGGTTATCAAATATCATTCGATCACCAAAACCAAATGTCACATTCTTAAGGAGAATCATTAGTTCAAATTGAAGCTATCAGGCATTTGGGAGATCACACTGAATGTGTTGCCTTTGTTTATTAATGTTTGACTCCACAACTCATCGTGTTTTGATTTGAATACGTAGTTTGGATGAGAATCATTTGTGACCCAAGAGCCTATTTCCATTTCGTCATCTAGCTGACCTGGCGACCAACCAGAATAACCGATATAAAAGCGAATATCGTTTGGCTTTATTAGATTAGATTCGATAAGAAATTTTAATTTTTCAAAACTACCACCCCAATACATGCCATCACCTATCTGGATACTATCATCCACGATTTCACCATTTCTATGGATGTAATGAATGGTGTCTGTAGCCACAGGTCCTCCATAATGCACAGTCGCGTCAAATTCTGGAAAATCAGCAATTAATTCATTGACATTCATTTGAATTGGTTTGTTCAAAATAAACCCAACAGTACCCTCATCTGGTGTATGGTCGCAAAGTATCACGACTGCTCTGCGAAAATTAGGGTCAAGCATGAATGGCTCTGCAACCAATATTGTTCCACGTTCTAATCTATATTTAAGAGGAGCCATTTTAGTCATTTAATATTACAAAGTATTCCAGCTCATATGATACTTCAAGATACAATATGGGGGTTTTATTTTTAATCAGGTGTTAAATTAGACAAAGGCTTGTACAGGCAATTTTCTATCAATCCTTTTTAAGAAACCAGCGAGTGTTTTACCATTACCGCCAAGTTCTATAAAATCACTAAATCCGTCTGTTATCATTTGCTGCATGATTTGTGTCCATTTTACTGGAGCAGTCAATTGTGCTAAAACATTCGCTTTTATACTGGCAGGATCAATATGAGCTTGACCAGTCACATTTTGATAAATAGGCACTTTGGCAACATTAAAGCTGGTTTTCTCAATCTGTGCAGCCAATCTATCCGCAGCTGGCTTCATCAACGGTGAATGAAACGCACCACCTACATTCAATACCAATGCTCGTCTTGCGCCTTTTTCTTTTAATTCGGCAACAGCTGTATCAATGCCAGAAAGGGATCCACTAATCACCAATTGACCAGGGCAATTATAGTTAGCTGCTACTACGATATCTTGAATCGAGGCACACACATCTTCAACGATGTTATCATCCAAACCAAGTATTGCTGCCATGGTGCCTTCTGTTTGATCACATGCTGATTGCATTGATTCTGCTCGTTCTTTCACAAGCAGCAAACCATCTTCAAATGAAATACACTCTGCAGCGACTAAAGCAGAAATCTCCCCTAATGAATGGCCTGCAACTGCCTCAAAATCAATACGTTCTTCATTGGCCTTTAAAGCTGAAAGGGAATGTATGAAAACGGCTGGCTGAGTCACATTTGTTTGTTTCAACTCCTCTTCTGGACCTTCCAGCATCATCTTTAGGATGTCAAAACCCAGTACATCATTTGCTTGTTCGGCCAACCCTTTTGCTGTTATAGAGATGTCAAATAATTCTTTACCCATTCCAACAAACTGCGAACCTTGTCCTGGGAATAATACTGCCTTTTTCATGTTATCGTATTCTTATCTAAGATTTGCGCCTATCAAATTAAGGAACTCATTTCTTGTCTCCACATTTTTAAATTCTCCTGTGAATGCTGATGTTGTGGTCACAGAATTTTGTTTCTGTACTCCTCGCATCATCATACACATATGTGCAGCTTCCATGACTACTGCCACACCATGAGGGTTCAGTGTATCTTGAATCGCATTCAGCACCTCATGCGTCAATCTTTCTTGTACTTGAAGACGTCTTGCATAGGCATCTACGATACGTGGAATTTTACTCAAACCGACGATGTATCCATTAGGAATATAGGCAACATGCGCCTTTCCAAAAAAGGGCAAAATGTGATGCTCACAAAGAGAGTATACCTCGATATCTTTGACAATCACCATTTCGCTGTAATCCTCTTTAAACAAAGCGCTTTGTAGTATCTGTTTGGGATCTATATCATAGCCTTGGGTGAGAAACTGCATCGCTTTTGCGGCTCTCTCTGGTGTCTTCATCAACCCTTCTCGGTCTTTGTTTTCCCCTAATAAATCCAGCACATCTGAAAAATTTGATTTCAGTTTGCCAGTAGTCTCTTCATCATAAGATTCCACTTTTTTATACCCCATATATTATGAACTGATGTTTTAATTATTTGACACACAACACTATAGTAATGTTGTGAAATGATAATAAAATCATGGCAAAAGTAACGGATTCCTTATGATTAAGTTCAAGTTTGTAGAATCATTTATAATTTGATCCATGTAATTACTTCTTTGGATGTTCTTCTTGTATAATATAATTGCTCATTCGATAAGACTTTTTATCCGTTTTTGTGGACTTTTTTCTTCAAGAAAGAAAGAATTATTCACACATAGGACAGTATACAAAAAGCAAAATTCTTCACAGCCAACGCTATGGTTCCATGCCTCTTCTTATGGTGAATTCGAAGGCATATTACCTATTATAAAAGAAGCTCATCAGGAAAGAAATCACTTTATACTGTGCAGCTTTTTTTCACCGTCTGGATTTACAGCTCTGCACGGTCATCCTTTGGTAGATCAAGTGGTCTATTCCCCAATGGACACAAAAAAAGATGTCAGTCATTTTCTTCGTGTATTCGCACCTACAACTCTCATTGTTTCTCAAAACGATTTTTGGCCTCAAATGATCAAATCTTGCTTGAATAGTCAAATCCCTGTTTACTTTGTCGGCACATACGTAAGGCAAAATCATTGGTGGCTTCAAAGACTCGGATCCCCCATAAACTCTATCTTAAAGGACGTCACTCGTCTGTATGTACAGGATAATGACTCTTTTGAGCTATTAACTAAGGCCGGATTTACGAATATTGACATGTCTGGAAACCCTAGGGTTGATCAAGTCATCAGCAACGCATCAGAAAAGAAATCATATCCCATTCTTGAAGCATTTGCGCAGCGAAAGCCACTGCTTGTGTGTGGCAGTACTTTAGCTAAAGATGAGTCATACATTTTAGCAGCTGTAGATCAAGATGATGGTGTGAATGTACTTTTGATCCCCCACGATCCAGCCACATTTGATTATAATCAGCTCAGTAGATTTTCTTGGATCAAATATTCACAAATAGAACATGTCTGTCCTCCCAATATACAAATCCTAGTAATGGATACACTCGGAGATTTAAAGTATGTGTACCAATATGGGCGTATAGCTTATGTCGGTGGTGGTTTTGATGCTGGAGTGCACAGCGTCCTCGAGCCAGCAGTGTTTAATGTACCGATATTGTCGGGTCCAAACATTAAAAAATTCAAAAGTGCCGTTGACCTTGAAAAGCTAAATTGCTTGACAATCATACAGAATACACATGAGCTGCAATCCGCCGTTAAAACATTGATTAATCGAGAAAATAGAGATACTGCCGCTCGATTAGAAAGCTATATAAACTCCAGTAAGGGAGCAAGTACACAGATTTGGAATTCCATACGTTTATAGAAAGATGTCGGTAATATTAAAAACTTGACTCTATTTTAGAAATTTGACCAGTAATACTCAGGATTTATTATATTTTGAGTTATCATTATTGAACAGAAATATTGAATATGAAGCTAAATCACATACTCTTACAATTTTTCTTTTGTGCGCTCTGTACAACAGTATTAGCACAAGGAGAAAATTTCACTTTAACAGTAGCCGAACCCGCAGGTGTTGCAGGCACATATGACTTGAATAATGCACACGCTTTTGGACTTGGCAGTTGCGCGAGCGAAATAGAAGGAGAAATTGTATTAGCTTCTGCCGGCACAGACACAGAAGCTTGTGAAAATGTGCGCTCACTTGGTCTAGATGTTGATGGCAAGATAGCTATGGTAGATCGTGGTAATTGCGCGTTTATTGAAAAAGCAGATATTGTCCAAAGTTTTGGTGCGATTGCTATCATTATCTGTAACAATGTACCAAATGATACGCTCATAACATTTGGCGTAGGTGCAGATGTAAATCCACTTCCAAACATTACTATCCCAGCTTTTTCAATGAGGCTTAGGGATTGTAATACTTTGAAAGCAGAAATAGAAGGAGGAATTACAGGAGTCTTTTCAAGAGATTCTGGTGGATTTTTAGATGACAACAGTGATGACGAAGTATTTTGGAGTGAAGGCTTTTCAGGTGGATTAAATGGTTGGACTGCTGAAGGTCTCTTTTGTGGAAATGGGCAAGATCCTAGTGGTGCCCTATGGCAATGGAAAGCAGGAGGGGTATTATCAGAAGGAAATTTCGCGAATCCAGCAACGGAGATGATTTCTAGAAATCCGTGTGATGGTTTCATTGTTTTTGACTCGGATTTTTTAGACAATGGTGGCACCACCGTATTCACCGATGTTGCATCTGGGATTGTAGGAGCAGGCGATTGCACGATACCACATGAAGGCATCATCACTTCTCCACCTATTGATCTATCGGCAACTAGTGCGGCAGATGATGATTTCATAGGCTTAAAATTTTCTCAATCAGGTCGCCAATTTCAATCAACCTTCTTGGTAGAATGGAGTACTGATGGCGGCACCACTTGGAATGAAAGAGAAGTAAATACTAATGTAGAATTAAATGATCCTTTTGGCAATATCCAAAGATTCCCCTTACCTGGTGTAACGAATAGCGATAATTTATTATTGAGATTCAGATTTTTCCAAGATTATTATGTCTGGGGTATTGATGACGTAGAGGTGATAAAATTTGTTGGCATCAACGCACAAATAGAAAATACATTCTTCACACCTCTTTCTGCTGTCATTCCCATCACTCATGCCGATGCCGATACATTTGCTTTTTCCACGAGTGTCATAAACAGTGGTGCTGAACCAATTGACGTGAGATTAGATGTAGAAGTGGTACAAGTAGTTAATAATGATGATACCGACGAAGTTGTCCATATGGATCAAGCTACTTTAACAGGGATTGCAAGTGGCGATACAACAACAGTGACAGTCGAAGATCTTTGGGTACCAAACGAGATAGATGTCGGGCTATATAGGATGGATTATAATTTGACAGTTCTGAATGGTGATGAGTCGGATCTTGGCGATAACTCTGAATCATTCTTTTTTGCCATAACGGAAGGTCAATTTGGAAAAGCCGTCGTTGCGTCTCAAAATGACCTTAATGCCTTTAGATACAGAGGTGGCCCAGATGATCAATGGGGAATTGGTGCAGTGTTTCCTACTGCTAATGGTGTTGGTAGATTTGAAGCACAAGACATCAGTTTCGGTGCATTCACACAAGATGGTGCTACTGTAGAAAATTTCATTGCTGAAGTCGCCTTACTACGAATGGTGAGTGATCAGCCAGGGTTTTTTCCAGCTGATTTTGACAATCAAAACACCTCATATTTAAATCATCCTAATTTTGAAGTCGTTTTCCAAACCACGCATGTTTTTTCAGATGCGGCTAATAATGAGTTCGTTACCATTGACTTGTCAGATGCTGGAATAGACCCATTGGAGCCAGGAACCAGATACGTCGTGATGATATTCTTTGACGATAATACCACAAGCACAATAGGTGTTGCTAATAATGATCTCTTTTTGGTTGCTGATGATGGTACGCCAATGTCTGGGGTATTGCTGTATTTACCAGACAGAAGTCCCTCATGGTTTACTGGTTTTCAAGGCTTTACACCTCCTGGTCCAGTTGTTTCTTTAGGCATTGCATTATCATCTCCAGTAGATGAAGTACCGCTTCCAGATGAGGTGTTCAAGGCATTCCCTAATCCAGCATATGATTTCATTAATGCGCAACTTGACTTTCAAGAGCCTACAGATGTAAGTGTAATCATTGCTAATATAGAGGGTCGTATTCTATCTGTACAGAATGAAAAATCAGTGAAAAAAAGAGACGTACAAATGGATGTCTCTTCTTTACCAAATGGTTCTTACTTATTGAGGGTCGCTACAAATGAAGGGACCAAAACGACACAAATTATAGTACAACACTAACATATACTATATGCCGATCCTGATGCTCATGCGTTGGGATCGGTATACTTTTCTCTTCAATACAGTGATTTCTTTAATACGGTGAAATAGGACTACCTATTAGATTTTATTGCTTATATAATTGATTACTCGCAATAGCGAGAGACCATCTCTCCCCCACTGTTGATCAAACTCTGTTGGGTTGTTGATAGGCAATATGAGCTGCTTGGTTATACGTTGAATCTATACGGCCTAGAATAAGGGCTAATAAACGATAACTAATTCTTAGTCGCTGTGTCAAAGCCCAACTCCTCGCCTTTCTGAAGCATGAAGTTTTTAGCTTCTTCAAACGTATTGGGGATCTGACCATCTAGAATGGCTTCTCGTATTGAATCTTTGATGACGCCCACTTCTCGACAAGGCTTCATATTGAAGGTCTTCATAATAAACTCACCACTGATCGGTGGCTGCCAATTTCTGATTTTATCTTTCTCTTCTACCTCGACTAATTTTTGTTTTACGATTTCGTAATTCTTCTTGATGCGTGCCACCTTCTTTTCATTCTTAGATGTAATGTCGGCATTGCACAATATCAGGAGGTCTTCAATATCTTCGCCTGCATCGAATAACAATCTTCGCATTGCAGAGTCCGTAATGTCTTCATTCGTCAAACTGATTGGCCTTAAATGTAGTCTGACTAATTTCTGTACATACTTCATTTTTACATCAAGAGGCAGACGCATTCGTTTGAATATCTTCGGTACCCAACGAGCGCCGACGACCTCGTGCCCATGAAAGGTCCATCCATGGTTTGGATCAAATCGCTTAGTAGGTGGCTTCGCAATATCGTGAAGAAGCGTTGCCCAAAGCAGCCAGATATTCTTATTAGACATAGTCGCTCTAGCCACATTATCGACGACTTGTAAGGTGTGATAAAAATTATCCTTATGCCCTTTACCATCTTTGTATTCCACACCATGCAATGCAGCAAGTTCAGGCAATACGAGGTCGAGAAGTTTAGTCTCATGCAACAGTTTCAGCCCAATAGAAGGCTTATCAGATAAGAGGATTTTATTGAATTCTGTTGTTATCCTCTCGTTAGAAACAATACCAATCCGGAATCTATATTTCTCAATAGCTTCTAAAGTTTCTGGATGGATGACAAATCCCAATTGTGACGCAAACCGAATCGCTCTCATCATCCTTAAGGGATCATCAGAAAACGTTTTACCTGGCTCTAAGGGTGTTTGAATGTTTTTCTTCTCAATATCATATATGCCGCCGAAGGGATCTATGATGTGACCAAAATCATCTTTATTCAGCGAAACAGCCATGGCATTAATGGTGAAATCTCTTCGATTCTGATCGTCTTCTAAAGTTCCTTCTTCTACCACTGGTTTGCGCGAATCGTGGTTATAAGATTCTTTTCGAGCACCGACAAATTCAATCTCTAGATCTTTATGCTTAATCATCGCAGTGCCAAATCGGCGATAGACAGCAATTCTGGGAATCGGTCTCAATTTGGCAGCTAGCGCTTCTGCCAGCCTGATTCCACTACCAACACAGACGATATCTATATCTTTTGACTCACGGGCCAACACACGGTCTCTGACATAACCTCCGACAACATAAGCTGGACAACCCAACTCTTCCGCAGTAATAGAGATGAGCTCGAATATCTTTCGTTCGTATGGTTTGATGTTAAATACCATTTAGGCCAAACTTACTTCTTTAGAATATATTTCTTCTATTTGACTTAAAATTTCAAACAGAACAGATGGATCTAGTTCTGTCACAAGCTTACTTCTGTAATATTTGATGTTTCGTAGTCCCTTAAAATAGTTGGTATAATGCCGTCTCATTTCCAAGATACCCAACCGCTCTCCTTTCCATTCAATGCTGTGCGTCAAATGTTGTTTGGCTGCAGCTACACGTTCTTGTAAGGTGGGTGGAGCTATGATTTCTCCTGTTTCAACAAACGCTTTTATTTCTCTAAAAATCCAAGGATAGCCAATACTTGCTCTTCCTATCATAATGCCATCTACGCCATATCGGTTTTTGTATTCCACAGCTTTCTGGGGAGAATCAATATCACCATTTCCAAAAATGGGGATATGAACTCTCGGGTTTTCTTTGATTTTACCTATGAGACTCCAATCTGCTTCACCTTTGTACATCTGCTTCCTTGTCCTTCCATGAATACTGAGTGCTTTTATGCCAACATCCTGCAACCGCTCAGCAACTTCTTCGATGTATTGGGTTTTGTCATCCCAGCCTAATCTGGTCTTGACTGTCACGGGTAGAGATGTCGATTTTACGATTTCATCTGTGAGTTTGACCATTCGATCAATGTCTTGCAAAATGCCTGCACCTGCCATTTTACAAACTACCTTTTTAACTGGGCATCCATAATTGATGTCTAAGACTTCTGGTTTTGCTTCTTCTACGATCTCAGCAGCACGTTTCATTGAATCAATATTGGCACCAAAAATTTGGATTCCAATTGGTCTTTCTTCTTCGTAAATGTCTAGTTTCTGGACACTCTTTGTTGCATCGCGGATGAGCCCTTCTACAGAAATGAATTCTGTGTACATCATGTCACAGCCATTGGCTTTACAAAGTGCCCTGAATGGTGGATCACTCACATCTTCCATTGGTGCAAGCAGCAACGGAAATTCTCCAAGATCTATGTCAGCTATTTTTGTCATTTATTTTCTTTTAACAACAGGAACATCTTTAACCACCATCTGGATTGTGTTGCTCAATCTCTCTTCAAACAACACGATTTTTCCCTTTTTGAGTTCATCAACAACTTGCTGATTAAAATGCCTGACTGTGATCAATTCCTGACCGCGATCAACAACGACTTTAAACTCATCAGCCAAATCCTCTTTTAATGCATTCAATTTTTGAAGATCCTCATGCGTACAAATAGTAAAACTGATGGCTGTGTTTCTCATCATATTCACCTTAATGCGATGCTTGGTAAACAAATCAAATAATCGACTCAAGTGATGTTCAGCAACAAAAGAAAAGTCTTTGGTAGAAAAATGAATCAGTGCTTGCTTATCTTCCACCACAATCACAGGAGGATAATTCAATTCGACCTCATCGGAAATCATGGTACCATCACCTTCTGGATCTATAAATGATCTTACGTACAGAGGAATGCTTTTATTTTGTATTGGCTTAATCGTTTTAGGATGAATAACCTTTGCGCCATAGTATGTCATCTCAATTGCTTCCTTATAAGACAGACGATCAATCTTGGTCAGGTTCTCAAAACGCCTTGGATCTCCCGTAAGAATCCCCGGTACATCCTTCCAAATACTCATGGAATCTGCATCAAGACAAAAGGAGAAAATAGATGCGGTATAATCTGACCCTTCTCTACCAAGAGTAATCGTCATCTCAGAGTTTGATCTGCCTATAAAGCCTTGTGTGATGATAATGTCTGTTTCTTCAAACAAGTCATTGACCTTGCGTTCAATATTCAGCTGTGTTTGTTTCCAGTCAACATTGCCTTCTCTGTGCGTGCTGTCAGTCAGGATCACATCCCTAGCATCTAGCCATGAAGCTTTCATCCCTTGTTCATTCAAATACTGGCAAACAATTTTGGTGGATGCCAATTCTCCACAAGAAACAGTCTGGTCATAATCTAGATCATAATTAGATTTGTCCGATTGTTGCAGGTGTGCAGAAGCTCCATCAAATATTGACATCAGTTCAGCCAAAATGTCCTTTTCAGATTTAAACAATGCTATGACCTCCGTCGTATGATATTGTTTGACTTTATCTAAAGATTCCTCTCCTTTTTCTTTTCCATTTTCATAATAGGCCTTAATGACATTCTCTAAAGCATTAGTCATTTTACCCATAGCAGATATGACCACAAGTAACTTATCGTTCCCATAGGTTTGTATGATGGAACTGACATTTTTAATGTTATCTGCATCCTTTACTGATGCCCCTCCGAATTTGAAAACTTTCATATAGTAAACAGGTGCAAAAGTAAGGACAAAAAACTGATCTGAAATGGAATTATTCAACTTGATTCGCCGTTTCTTTGGTGTATGTTGTTTAAAAATCAGCATTTTATCATTTATTCAATAAAAACAAAAAGTAAAACATAGTTATGGGACTATTTTCATTCCTTAAAAACGCAGGTCGTAGTTTGAGAGAGGACAATTCTGAAGAAGCGGCAGAAGCTAAAGACCGATTAGTAGAGAAGAAGTTAATTGAGGTTTTCTACGAGCACAAATTACCAATTAATGATTTTTCAGTTGATGTCGACGATGACAAGGTGATTGTGTATGGTACAGCTGACAATCAAGCAGATAAAGAAAAGGCAATTCTGGCAATTGGCAATGTAGACGGAATAGCATCTGTTGACGATAGGATTTCTGTTTTGGCTGCCGCAGAAGCACCTCCAGTACCACAAGCAACTTTTTACGAAGTGCAAAGTGGTGATTCATTATCTAAAATCGCAAAAGCGCATTATGGAGACCCCATGAAATATATGGCAATTTTTGAAGCCAATCAGCCATTACTCAAGGATCCAAATATGATATATCCAGGTCAAATGTTACGTATTCCGCATTTATAAGGATAATTCATTGTAAGACTAATAGTCCGCCTTATTTGATATCACAAGTAAGGCGGTTTTTTTCGTAAAATTATGCTAGGACAAGGAACATTATGATAGACAGATTGTTTATTATCTTTATGAAATAATGTTTAACCGAACGCCCATATCAGTGACACTTCTAATCATCTTTTGCATGAGCATTGCTTGTACAGTCGTACTCGGAGCAACTGATGCCCAAAATGCAGAAATCATTCTTGAACTGGTAGAAGACGTTGAAGAATTGAAAAGTGAATTCGAAGACTCTGCTGAAGAAGAGCGATCTAATGAAGACGACTATAGGTTAGATTGTCATTATTTTAGTGACCTAGTGATAATGTCGGATAGTCAAATGCACAAGTATGATGATTATAACGATATTCACACTTTATTGATCGTACCTCCCCCCGAGCGTTAGAGCACCCATTCTAAAATCACAAATCTCATTTACTGACTTTTTAATTAACATCAATTGCAATTGTTTGAACATTGCAAGAACAAAAAACTTTGAAAATTTACGATGAAAAATTATTTCGATTTTAAGCATATTAGAGGAGACCTTTTTGGTGGACTTACAGCAGGAATTGTTGCTCTCCCTTTGGCATTGGCATTTGGGGTAAGCTCGGGTTTAGGACCTAGTGCAGGATTGTACGGTGCCATATTTATCAGTTTTTTCGCAGCCTTGTTCGGTGGTACAGATACTCAAATTTCTGGACCTACTGCACCGATGACAGCTGTCAGTATGGTGGTGATTGCAAGTATTGTAGCGGCATTTGATGGAGAAGTATCGAAAGCATTGCCAGCAATTCTTACCATCTTTCTTTTATCAGGTTTGATTCAGATTTTACTAGGCTTTTTGGGCTTGGGTAAATACATTAAATACATACCTTATCCAGTTGTATCTGGATTTATGACCGCCATAGGTGTGATCATTTTAATTACACAAATCCTTCCTGCAATAGGTTATTATCCTAAAGAGGATTTATCATACGTGAATAAATTCAAACCACAAGCCGAAGAGATCATACTTGAAAACATACTCATTGAAGAAGCAGGAGAAGGCATCCTTGTGTTAGAAAATTTTGAAGAGACCATCAAAAGAGCAAAGCAAATTACACCTGCTCAAATAGATAAAGAATCTACCACACTAGCTGGTAAAGAAGCCTCTGGTATTATTGGCACTGTAAAAGTGTTGCCTAATGCCCTAAAAAACATCAATTATCTGGAATTAATACTTGCTTTGCTCACCATCTTCATCATCTATGGTTTTAAACGAATCACAACTGCAGTTCCAAGTACTCTGGTTGCCCTATTGGTGGTTTCAGTTGGTGCAATCGCCTTAGGTCTAGATTATAGGCCCATTGAAACGATTCCAAGTGGACTACCAATTCCCAACTTAAACATTGTAACGGAATTTAACTTTAGTTATATATCGCCCTTTATTTTCACAGCAATCACTTTAGCACTATTAGGAGCTATTGATTCATTATTGACATCTGTAGTGGCCGATAATCTCACCAAGACCAAACACAATCCGAATAAAGAGTTGGTTGGTCAAGGTATCGGTAATAGTATAGCAGCGATATTTGGTGGTATACCTGGTGCAGGAGCTACAATCAGAACGGTTGTCAACATCAATTCAGGAGGTAAGACAAGATTATCTGGTATGATTGCAGGTGTACTCCTGTTGATTATCCTATTAGCCTTTGGACCAACAGCTTCACGGATACCTGCCGCTGTTCTTGCTGGAATATTGATTACTGTTGGCATTGGTGTTATGGATTATAAAGGACTCAAAGCTATTCCATACATGCCTAGACCAGAGGTAGCAATCATGCTTATCGTGCTGGTATTATCCTCTGTGTGGAATTTGGTATATGCCGTTGGTATAGGTCTTGTTATCGCTTCCCTTATGTTTATGAAGAAGATTGGTGATGTAACTGCGGAACAATCTAAAGTAGCACCTATGGATGAAGAGTCTTGGCCAGATGAAGCTAACTTCCCTGTAAAATTCAAGGAAGAAGTATTCATTAAGCACATCAATGGACCTTTATTTTTTGGATCGACAAGTGATTTTCAGCAATTGATTAGACAGATACCTAGTACTGCGTCTACTGCTATCATCCGTATGGATAAGTGCTCATACATCGACCAATCAGGTTTGTATGCTATGGAAGATTCGTTACAGGAATTAATTCAAAAAGATGTAAAAGTTTTGTTGGTAAACCTTCAAGAGCAAGCTAGGTATATGCTTGAGCGTATAGACATTATTCCAGATCTATTACCAGAAGATCAAATTTTCGTTGACTATGAAAGTTGTATCGAATGGGTAAAGGCTAATGTAGAAGATGTTCACCAGGCTTAATATAAATTAAATGGTGTGGCACATAGATTTGATCGTGTGCCACACCCATATATAATCTTGAATGTTTTATTTTATTAGTGAATTTGAAACGATCCCACCAAATTAAGTTGTCTGTAAAAGATCTTTGCTTACACGCTATAAATCTCTGGATCGAAAGATAATATTCGTCGGATGATTTCATTCTCATCATCTGTCAACGCCAACAATTCCCCGTACATTTTTCCTTTCGAAACTTTCTGTAACAAGTCCCAAACGGGCCTTTCTTCTGTCCATCGTTTGGTGCCAAATAAAATCATTGGTGAAATGACATCCATTGAACCATAGTGATTTTGTGTCGCATCTTGAAAAATTTCTTGTGTAGTCCCAGCACTGCCAGGCGCAAAAATAACTCCGTGTTTTGCAATGGCTAAAAGCCCCTCTTCTCTTACACTATTCGCGAAATATTTTGCAATATGGCTTGCAAATGGTGCTGGAGGTTCATGCCCATACAACCACGTTGGAATACCAAGACTCATCGACAATTCCTCCTTCCCCTTTTTAATGGGATACTTTTTCATAACTCTCCATGCTCGATGCAACCAGTCTTTATCGTTATACTCTTTGTTAGCTGGTGCGCCTTTAGGCCTTACTTTTATTTCTTTGATTGCTTTCAATAGTTCTTTTTCTGAACGCCCAGCAAAGTAGGCACCCAGATGAGTTGCTTCCATTGCACCTGGACCACCACCGCTCACCATTAAATATCCTTCAGAGGTTAGGATTCTTGACAGCCTTGCCACTTTAGCATAAAAAGGATCTCGTCGTTCCATTCCATGACCTCCCATAATGGCGACTACTTTTTTGCCTTCGATCAATTCATCTATTGCATCAGTAATGCTGTGATCATGGAGTCTTCTTAATAAACTGGTTAGGATACTATTAGGCTTGTCTTTTCCTTGGCTCACATATTCTTGATAGACCTTGTAGTCATAGGTTGCCTCATAGCCTTTTTTACCTGAAAGGGTAAAGCCTTTAAAGAGTTCACTCACAGAATACAGTTTACTTCGATGCACTTCAAAGCAATAATTCTTATTTCTTGGAATAACAAAACCACCTGTCTTAACAATATGTCCAGCAGTCTCATTGCTCACTTTACATCCAAAAAAAACACTATCTGCAAAGGTCAACTTTAGCAACTGAGATTCGTGCTTTGATACATCTAAATTTTGGATCGCTGCAGGCTCTATGACTTTATCTGTGATCCAGCGTTTGAATTCTTTAAGGTTATCTATTTCTCTCATTACTTAATCTGCCTTTACTTTAAGGCTATAAATATACAGTTTTAAGGGTCTAGGTTCTAAGGGCTAAGTTCTAGCGTATTTTGTGTATTTTACTGCTAAACAAGTATAACATGAAACACCTATTGATGTGCCTTTGTTACTTAATGGCAATATTATTATTTCAAAGTTGTGGACAGGAAAAAGGAGATGTGCTAATTCAAAACATCACGACTATCGATGCCATTAATGGGATAAAAGCTAATCAGTCCATTTTAATAAAAGGAAATCGAATTGTCAGTATACATGATTCGAGTAATGGCTTAACTGCGAGTAACATAATTAATGGATCTGGAAAATACATGATTCCTGGCTTATGGGATGCACATGTCCATCTCACTTTTGAAGAAGAAGTGGAAGAGCATATGTTTGATTTGTTTATTGCAAATGGTATAACCAGTATTCGAGATACTGGCGGTCAGATTGATCGCATGGTCAAACTCAAAGAGCAAGCGGAAAGTAAAGTGACCCATCGTCCGAGAGTTAAAATTGCAGGACCTTTAATCGATGGTTCGCCTAGAGTGTATGATGGTTCTGCTCCAGGAGTACCTGATATTTCCAAGGGAGTTTCCACACCGGAAGAAGCGAAAACGTATGTAGCAGAATTGGCTGCTGCTGGAGTTGACCTAGTAAAAGCGTATGAAATGTTGACACCAGAATTGTTCGAAGCTGTCGTCAAAGAAGCCAACAAACACAATCTAAAAGTGACAGGACACATTCCCCTACAGATGACTGTCCACCAAGCATCAGATTTAGGCATGGCCAGTGTCGAACACATGCGCAATCTAGAAATGTCTATGGTGCCTAATGCAGAAGCCAAGGTTGCAGAGAGAGTAAAAATCGTATCAATGTCACAAGACAGTTTGGGATATGGCCTCAGATCCAGATTGCACAACAACTATCGGTTTTCTTCAATAGCAGAGATTGATCCACAAGCAAAATCGAAAGTCCTACATACCTTGAATAAAAATCAGACATGGCAAATTCCGACCTTAGCATTGATGTTGAGTTCAGAACTACTTCCTTGGTCAGACGAAGAATGGAAACAAACCTTCGATTATTTGCCTGCAAAAACAAAAGCAACCTGGTTAAGGGATTGTGCGCAAATGGTAGAAGTTCCTGTAAGTGACAATCAAAAATCTTATATGAACTGGGCAAAGGGCATGATCCAAGACCTACAGGATAACGACATTCCAATTATGGCTGGAACAGACTGCCCTATTTTCTTTTTGACTCCCGGATTTAGTCTCCACAGAGAACTCCAAAGTTTTGTGGAAGAAGCTGGGATGCACCCTCTTGCTGCTTTAAAAACTGCCACCTATAACCCTGCACTTTATTTTAATATGGAAGATGAATTAGGGACTATTGATGCTGGTAAAATTGCAGATTTGTTAATACTGGATAAAAATCCTTTAGAAAATATTCGGAATACAAAGGCGATTCATCGTGTGATTAAGGATGGGTATGTGCATGATGGGAATGCGTTGGAAGGGATGTTGAGGTTGTAGGGGCTGTTAGCGGTTAGCTGTTAGCTTTTAGCTTTGGGTGTTAGCTTTTGAATTCATCTAGTTTCTGACTATATTCAGTATGACATGATCAATGATATTAAAACAAATTCCAATGATTTCTCCTGACATTAATATTTTATTTGTCGCACTGGCAGCGCTCGTTCCAATGATAATAGGTGCTATTTATTTTGGACCAATTTTCGGTAAGCAGTGGCTTGATTCGCTTGGGTATACGGAAAGTGATATTCCTGAACCTATAAAAATGCCGGTTGTTTATGGATTGTCACTCTTTTTGGCTTTCGTACTATCGTATTTTTTAGTGACCGTCAATGAGCATATGCACAAAGGAGTCAATGATGCAGGTGAATTGATACTGACAAGTGACCACACTTTTGGGCATGGTGCGTATCATGGACTTTTATTAGGCTTGGTAATTAGTATTCCAGTATTGGTTAGCAATCTTCTTTTCCAAAGAAATACTGGTAAAAATATTTTACTCAATGCCACTTACTGGGTGATAACAATAGCTATTATGGGAGGCATTTTAGATGCCTTTGCCGTAAATTAGCAATGTGAAAATAACCGATTTAAGCAATTACAATACTCAAATAGAAATTGAAGTATATTGGTCAGATATGGATGCTGCCAGACATGTCAACAATGTAAAATACATGAACTGGACTGAATCTGCGAGAATCAACTACTTTATCAAAGCTGGCATTTCTATGGCATTTGATGGTTCTCGTACCGGACCGATTGTTGCTTGGCAGGATTGTAAATATATTTTCCCTATGACCTTTCCAGATACCGCTCAAATTGGCATACGTGTAACAGAAATTTTGGAAGATAGAATCATCATGGAAGCCGCTATTTTTTCAAAAAAACACAAGACGTTAGCAGCGCTCAGTAAGCAAGTGCTTATCCCTTATGATTATGGCAAATTTAAGAAAAGTACTATTCCTCATAGTTGGATTGAAGAAATAGAAAAAATTGAAAAATGATTTTTAGTGAAATCGCATAACTACTAAAAGCAAATCCCTTACATCTTAGCCCTTATTTCGTCTATAACAGGCTTAAGAACAGCAGTCCACCGTTCATATCCGCTTGCATTCATGTGCAACATATCTTCTATAAAAATAGACTGATCAGGTACTCCATCGGCAGTCAACATAGTCTCAGATATATCAACATAATGCATTTGCTTGGATAACATGCACACATTCTTGATTAAGGTGTTGGCTTCTTCGTACTTCGGCCACAAATGCCATCTCGTAGGTGAAGGCTTCATCGATAAATAGACAATTTCAGTATCTGGAACATGCTTTTTGCACAAGGCCAGAAATTCTACAAACGCATCAAATGTCTCTCTAACGGTATAAGTCATTGCTAGATCATTCTCTCCACAATACAGAAAAATCTGAGCTGGTTTATATTTGCTCACTATGCGTTCAAAATAGTGATTCACTTCAGGGAGCGTGGACCCACCAAAACCTCTATTAAGAACTTGGTGTGGAGCTAAATCATCTGTTATGGTGTTCCAAAATCTGACTGAAGAACTCCCGACGAAAAGAGCCATATTACTCGGATAACGTCGAGTCATGTCTTGTTTTTCAAAAGCCTTTATTTCTTCTTCAAACCGATCGATATCTAAAACAGGAAGGACGCGCTCTACATCTGCTCGTTCATTTATCTCCTGTGAAGAACTACAGGAATACATGGTAAAAATCGCAAAAGTCATAAACACTAACTTCTTCATATCGCTATATTTGAAGCAACAAAGTAAGTGTTTCAATTGACATTTTCAGTTCAAATTATTTGCCATTTAAAGCCCAATCGTAATCAATGTAACTTACAGCAGCATCTGAAGACACTTTTGTAGAAGAATACTTATTGATGTACTCTTTAATGTCTCCGAAATCTTCAGCATACCATTCAAATATTTTTGAGATGGACATCGAACTTCCAGCTATTTGATTAGCTGATGAGTTTATGAATGCTTTTGTAATTCTATCCAATTCGCTATTCACATTGCTGCCAGTAAATGCTGTATTAGAAATCGGTGGACAAGATTTTGCAGCACAATTTACTGCAAAGTGTATTCTAGCATCTTTAAATCTAGGGCGGATAATCTTGTGCTCTATATCATTCAACGAATAATTCTGACCATCAACAGTAACTCTTTTCACATCCCAAGGCTTACCACCGTCTAAATCCATGATACTTTTGAGCGGATAATTATCTAAAATCAAATTGATGGTTGCAGCATTATATAGATTCATCCAATACGCTAGCTTTTCATTTCTACTCCAATCAGAAGCAGGAGCATTAGAAGTTAAATCAGAGATATAAGCTCCGAGTTTTGTTTGTGAGCTTTTGAACCCTTTGTAGTTTACATTGCCATTAGACACGTAGCTTTTAAGTAAGCTGTTAAACGCACCATGGTCCGGCTTTCCTACCACCTCTACTACCTTAGTGGTTTCAACTGGTTTTTCCGTTTTTTTCTCTACTACTTTTTCTGGTGCTGGTGTCGTTTTAACCTTAGTTTCGACAAGAGCGGGTTTAACACTTTGCGTACTTTGCGTGGTTTTTGTTTCTACCTGACTTACTCGTGGTTGAGTCTCTGCTTGCTTTTCAATAATTTCGTTTGCATTTACTTTTGGTGTTGGTGTAGGCTTTGTTTCTTTTGCCACAGTAACACTCTCAGTTGTTGCAAGAGAAGTTGCTGCATCTGCATTCGTGTCAGATGTAACAATCCTTGCAGACGTTTCTGCCTTTTTGACCATTTCTGCAATCGTCATTTCAGATGCATTATCCTTAGATGCAGTATCTGTGCCTGGCATAATGGCATCAGCTTTATCTTTCACTGCTTTTCCATCTGATAAGACTACGGTGTTGTCTGCCTTAGATGACTTTTCCTCTCCAGCCTGAACGCAAGAGAAAAATGGTAGGAACATAAATATCCAAAGAAATTTCATAACCTCTGATTTTTAAAAGTAAACTGTTAAATACTAATTTGGTTGAATCAGTTATCAGGTATTAACGCAGTGTTAACTCTCTTCTTCCTCTATTTCAAGAATTATTGGTGTCAACATAGGTAGTGTCATCAAAGACTTCTCCTCTTTACTTATCGAAGCAAATCTCATAAACCCTCCAGAAGCTTTTGCTACATGTTCAGCAAAAGAAACAAAGCTTTCGTATAACTTAAATGCTATATGGTTTTGCAACTTTGGCAAAATAGTATTCAGTTTATTCAAGTGAGTAGTCAAGATATCGGATCTTTCTTCTGTCGACTCTGGTAATTGCGCAATCAGATTCTTGATGTCATCGTCGAAGCTCTCACCTACAGCAGTATAATATGGCTTTAACTCTTCTGCATATGAATATGATCTTATCGTTGTTAATTTAGTTGCCCATTCTATTTCTGCAGTGTCTATATTACTATCTGCGCCAGCTATTAACACAGTTATTTGAGCAATTGCTTTTAATAATGACTGGTGTTCTTCTTCAGAAATATCTTGAAACATTTAGCTTATTATTTTAATTCAATGCCGCAAAGGTATTAAAGTGTTTACATTATGAGCAAGTTTTATTGCAATAAGCGGAGAACTTATTCATATTAAGATAAAATATCATATGTGGCATGATACTTGCATCTATATAAATACATATGAGTTTTGGTTATTAAATTGAGTAATGCCCGTAATTTCCATTTACGGGCATAGCTCTTTTAAGCCTAGTTTTAAGAATAAAGAACTTCAAAATTTCAAAAATCCGCTACTTTTTACCTACAAATACGTGTTTTTTTAGAATTTAATTTGTAAATTAAAGCTGTTACAAACGTTCTTTTCATTTTATAAAACCAATTTCATATGAATATAACTTTCGAAGAGCTTCGTCGCATCAAGCACAGCCTACCAACAGGAAGTATTAGTAAAATTGCTAACATGTTACAAATTGAAGAACAAACGGTACGCAATTATTTTGGTGCGAAAAAGTATGAAGACGGCCAAATCGTTGGGCAACACATTCAACCAGGTCCAAACGGCGGGATTGTCTCTCTCGAAAACAACACTATTCTTGAAGTAGCTAAAAAGATGATCGTTGAATCAAATGCTTCTCAGAGTGTGGAAATGAATTAACTCAAAACAAGGAGTGCGATATGCGCTCCTTCTTTTTTTTTACAGAAAACCTTTTAACAAATCTTGATATCCTTTTGTATGACATCCAGGTGACTCCTCGATGACTAGCTGTGATATGTCCTCACTTTGCTGATGTTTAGTTTTATATGCAAAGCTTAGCAGTACCCGCTGTATGGATGATTCTTCCGTTTTCTTAATCTGACATTTTTTGAGAATTTGTAATTTATATCCAGAAGCTAATTCTGTAAATCTCAATGAATCTACAAATGGCAGTATAATCGAAAATGTGCCTCCTTCCTTTAATAATCGAGTAACAGAAAGCAATAACTCTCCATGCCCCAATTTTACGGTCTGTCTAAATCCCGAGCTAGCATTCTCAGAAATTGCACCGCCTGAGAAGAATGGAGGATTGCAAATGATGTGATCGTACGTTTTATTGGAAATTTTTGAGAAGTCTTGTATTGATTGTTGAATGATGTTGATCTTATCATTGGCTTCGATTTGTTCCACATTATGTGTTGCTTCCAAACAAGCTAATTCGTCAATATCAATCGCATCTATATCCGCCTCACTATTTCTTTTGGCTACTATAATTGCAATTACACCTGTACCTGTACCGATATCAAGTATCGTTTTATCTGATTCAACATCAACCCAAGTACCAAGAAGAATACCATCTTGGTTCACTTTTATACTATTATCCTTCTGAAGGATGCTGAATGTTTTAAATTTAAATATATCTTCCACTTTTTGATCTTTAAGTGATGCAAAAGTAACCATATATCCAAAACATTGCCAAATTGAGTCTTTTATCTCCCAAATCACTTAGTCCAGAGTTCAATGAAGCTATCACTGAAATGGAGCAGAGCAATCGGCATCTCTTTATCACGGGAAGAGCTGGTACTGGCAAGTCTACCCTACTCAATCTGTTTACATCTACCACAAAAAAGAGAGCCGTTGTTCTCGCACCTACAGGTATTGCGGCTTTGAATGTTAAAGGTCAAACAATTCATTCATTCTTCCGGCTTCCACCTAAGATGTTGGACAAGTCAGACATCACCAAACGCAAAAATCATCGTATTTACAAAAAAGTTGATACGATAATCATTGATGAAATCTCGATGGTTCGCGCTGATATGCTTGACCTTATTGACTATTTCCTCCAAGTGAATAGAGAAGTGGCAAAACCATTTGGAGGTGTACAGATGATATTTTTTGGAGATTTATATCAGCTACCTCCCATTATTGCTAATCCCGTCGAACGAGAGATCATCACAAGTCGATACGAAAGCCCCTATTTTTTTTCTGCTAATGTACTATCAGATCCAGATTCATTCGATATCATAGAATTACTAAAAGTGTTTAGACAAGAAGAGAGGCATTTTATCCGCATTCTTGATAACATTAGGATGAGACAATTTGACTATGACGACATGGAAGATCTTAATCAAAGGCACCTACCAGATTTAGCAGAACAGGACTTTTACATCACCATTACCACAAGGAATGACACCGTCAAGGCCATAAACAAAAAACGCTTATCGGAAATAGACATGCCTTCCTTTTACTATGAAGCAAAAACAACCGGTGTCTTCAACACGAAAATATATCCGACTGAGTCTATACTAGAATTCAAGATTGGCTCTCAAGTCATTTTCATGAAAAATGATCCAGAGAAGAATTTTGTGAATGGGACGATAGGTAAAATTGTACAGCTAGATCAGGACAGCATCAAGGTCGCTATTCAAACAAGAGACGAGGAAATCAAATACATTGACGTGGTCAGGTTAGAATGGGAAATGACTAAATATGCACTAGACGAAAAAAACAATAAGGTTGTATCCGAAACCATTGGCTCATTCGTACAATACCCTTTGAAGCTGGCATGGGCAATTACTGTCCATAAATCACAAGGACAAACATTTGATCGAGCGGTTATAGATATTGGTAAAGGTGCTTTTGAATATGGTCAAACCTATGTGGCATTAAGTCGATGTCGAACACTTGATGGTGTCATATTAAAGAGACCGATAAGACCTACAGATGTTATGGTCGATGAACGAGTCACTGAATTTTATCAGCGCAGAAGATAAAAAAGCAATGAAGCCATGAAAGTATACTGCTAAAGAAAAGCTTA
This sequence comes from uncultured Saprospiraceae bacterium, assembly GCA_937997635.1. GTDB lineage: Bacteria > Bacteroidota > Bacteroidia > Chitinophagales > Saprospiraceae > CALFUK01. The sequence goes on from CALLFA010000028.1 coordinate 36,499, forward strand.
TGCCTATACCAATATTAGTATTTTCAACTTTTAGCTAACGATCTGTAAACTTTGCATTAAATTGTTCTACGATAAGCCTAGTCATCACATGTGCACCAGTTGAATTTAAATGAGCCCTATCAAAACTATTTTTGACTTTATAGAAAGTTGGATGATTAATGGGATCTGCATAATCAATTTTGCTATGTTCTGGCAATTTAACAAAAGTAGGGTATGATGATTTATAATATTCAGGATGAGCTTTGGGTAAAAGTAAGAATCTCAAGTCAATGCCTTTTGCTTTAGCTTTTTCTATATAACTCATAATCACATGACTTAAATGAATATTTTCATTATTATCAAGCTCTTCTTTAGAACTATTATACACATCTAGTGAAGCTGTGTGTCTATTTGTTAACGATAAAGTGTCCTGCAGTAAAACCCTTCTTCTTCTTTGCTCAGGTTCGCCCGCGTGTTCAACATCCAATTCTTTAAATCCAGCGTACTTGACATTATAATATTTATTTTTACTCCTAATTGCTCTAAATTGTCCTTTCAGCAAACCCACTTTAAAGAGATTTTTAACCCACAACATATTCATTTTTGCTATACCATTTAGTTTATCAGAAAAATCTAAAATTTTATCATATTTCATAATTTTTAAGAAGTTGTATAAAACATGTGTATTTACAAAATATCTTCCTCTAACTGACGATGCTAATCTGTCTGATGGAACTGTAAACAATGGAAACTCGCAAATAATAACTTTTGTATTATATTTAGGGTTTTCGATCAACTCATCAAGTAACCCAAATCGTTCCATTCCTGGAGATCCTGCAACTCCTAAATTAAAGCTCTTAGTCTTAATCTTTGAATAGCGATCAAACATGACTGGATCTAATCCATTTAGCACTCTACTGGTACCTAAAAAATAACTATTAAAACTTTCATGACTGTTTTCAAGATGTCGAAATTTCTTCATCAAAGAGTCATTACCCCAATAATCAGGCAAGAAAAATGATGGAATCTGAATCAGTAGAATCAGAACCACTAAAAATGTAATTGTTTTTACTATGAAAGAACTCATCAAAATTGAAAGTATATGAATTCAGAATTATCTCCAAAATAATATAATACAACCAAACTTATTGCAAAATACATCCCATATCTTATAATCCTTGAAGAAGGCATTACTTCAAGACCGTGCTCTTGTTTTCGTTGAATCCATTCAACTATGATCATAAAAGCAATAAACCCTCCTACTCGCCCTAGTGCGCTCCTATTTATTTGCAAACTGCTTTTACTTAAAAAGTTAGAAGGGTTAACCATATTGATTACATATGTAAAGGCTTCACTCAAAGTTTCAGCTCTAAAAAAAATCCAAGACAAGCAAATCAAAAGAAATGTTCCTAGCATAGATAATAATTCACCTAATTTAGGAAGATTAGCATCTTTTGCGATTACTTCTAAATGCTTTCGATTTGACCTTTTTAATAGCAATGGTAAAAAATAAAATGCATTTAAAGTGCCCCAAAAAATATAAGTCCAATTAGCCCCATGCCAAAATCCACTGATGATAAAAATAATAAAAACATTTAAAATAGTTCTCTTTGAGGATCGTTGACTTCCTCCAAGAGGTATATATATATAATCTTTAAACCAAGATGTTAGAGAAATATGCCAACGCCTCCAAAACTCTGCAACATCCCTGGAAAAATAGGGATATGCAAAATTCCTCATTAGGCTAAATCCAAAAAGCCGGGCAGTTCCGATAGCTATATCAGAATACCCAGAAAAATCTCCATAAATCTGAAAAGCAAACAACACTGCACCTAGAAGAAGTAAGGGACTCGAATAGGATAATGGGTCTTGAAAGATTTGATTTACATAAAAACCACAATTGTCAGCAACCACAATCTTCTTAAAGAAGCCCCATAAAATTTGTCTCAGACCGTTTACCGCAGCAAATTCTTCAAAATTCCTTTTTTCTATAAATTGAGGAAGAAAATTTTTGGCTCTTTCTATAGGTCCAGCGACTAATTGAGGAAAAAATGAAACAAATGCAAAAAAGGCAATAATATCCTTGCAAGCTGTGATATCTTTTTTATAAACATCAATAACATAAGATAAAGTTTGAAAAGTGTAGAAACTTATCCCAATTGGTATAATTAAGTTCAACGTAATGAAATCGGCTTGCATTCCAAATAAAGCAAGTAAATTCTCAAATGATTCACTAAAAAAATTTACATATTTAAAGAATGCAAGTATACCAATGTTTATTCCTATAGATAACCATAAGTATAGTCTTCGCTGCTTAGGATGTATGCTTTTCTCAATCAATCTACCTAGAGTATAGTCACAAATAGAGGATGTGATTATAAGCGCCAAGAATCTCCAATCCCACCAGGCATAAAAGAAGTAACTAGAGATAACGATCAGGCTATTCTGGACCTTAACTTTTTTACTAAAGACAATCCAGTAAAGCAAAAACACTACTGGCAAAAAAAATAGAAATTCTATGGAATTGAATAGCATTACAAGTCAGAGCTAAAACATCAAAGCAAAAGCTCAATACAATTTTATTAATATATGAGAGATATACTTAGGTGTTTATTCAAATACTATAGTAAGCAGTACAAATTGAATACCAATTTTGATCAAATAGAGTGAAATAACAGTACACAATGCATATATGATCTTTCAAATTGACTCAAAAATTTGTAACTAACCACAATCCATCACATTTAATGTAGTGCTGCTTTAATTTCAAGTCCCGATATAACTTCACCTTCTTGGTCTACCCACCATTGCAAACGATCATAGACTTGCTGTTCTGGAAAATAATGTAAAGCCATTTTTACAAAAATGTGGCCATGTTTTGCTTCAGACACCCACAGCATCTTGTAAAATTTCTTCATCTCATCATCTTCCAAATTTTCTGCCACCAGCCTGAATCTCTCAGCACCTCTTGTTTCTACAACACTGGCTATGAGTAATCTATCCATAAACCGTTCAAGCCTTCCATCATGACATTTTTTAACAAGTTGCTTCACGTACAGATCTTCTGGTATTTTATGCCTCAACTGCACACCGCGCGATTCCATTATCTTATACACCATCTGAAAGTGCTCCAATTCCTCAACCCCAGTTTCGATTAATTCTGGGATTATTTCTAATCTATCGGGGTATTTAGCAACCAAGCTCATCGCCATGGAAGATGCCTTTCGCTCACAATCTGCGTGATCTTGTAAAAAGGAGTTGAAGTCTGACATGACTGCATCAATCCATTCCTGACTACTTGGAACGGCTATGTCTAGGTTTAACTTGATGGTTGGAAAAGATTAGCTATTAAAAAAATAGGCAGCTGCAAGAATGACGCAAATAATGGTAATAATTGCAGTCCACATGAAAAAAGCTTTTTCCTGTTGTTTCTCTCGCAATTCCGCTTTTCTTTTCCTCTTAGATTGTGCCATGATTAAACTATTTGCCCTAATTTATAATCTCTTGCCGATATAACCAAATAAACCCGCGTCCTAGCTAAAGTAGAAGGGTATGATACCAGGACTTTTTACCCTTTAATATCTTTGAATTGATAGCAGACTCCTTTGACTGTCACTATTTCTACATTAGTTCTTTTGACAAATAACCAATAAGTTACTAATGAATATTTCTGTTTATGATATACTTGGAGAAAACCAAGAGACTCACTTTTTATTACTCCCCTCCTTTAAATTCCCCAATTCATCCAATTCGATAAATGGATTATATGCGATCTCCCAAAGATTACCGTCAGGGTCAGCAATATAACCGGAGTATCCACCCCAAAACACCTTTTCTGGCTGCTTCAAAATATTCACATTTTGTTTCTCAAACTGAGCAAATAGGTCGTCTACTCCTTTTTCAGTTGCGCATAGGTAGGCAATTGTCATTCGATTTGTCCCTTGTTTTGCAAGTTCTAAGCCATCGACTTCCTTTTTAAATTCTTCGATCGGATACAAGCCCAACATCATTCCACTTAAATGAAAAAACTAATGCCATCTGTACTATGTTCACTTTTCGTCCATCCAAATGTTGAGACATAAAAGTCTGTTGCTACATCCAACTCTTTCACACCGAGCGTAATTATAGATATTCGTTTTTCCATACGTAATAATGTAAATATAAATTAGCTGAACATAAAAACATGACACTCATTATAATGACAGATTCATCATTCGATATGCATGCAACAGTTGTTGCTCTTCTACATTGCTTTGGTCAAATAACGCTAATGCAGTCTTAGCAAGGGTTAGTACATTGTCATCAGGATAATAATTGTCGCGCACAAAATGCAAATATTTCACTAATTGAAAGGCATCAAAAAGCTGATACAATGCTTTTCTAAATGTTTCTTGACTAGACGTATTATTGATGAGTTTAGCTATTTTAATATTCAGTTTACTCTCCATCAGAAAGTTCAAGACTGATGGAGGTAGATCATTAAAAGCAGCATCCAAGTCAGGACATGCAAACAGCGAATCAGACAACTCCACAAATGATTTTAGATCTATAAACGACTGATAATGATAGGTCTTCAACGTCACTCCTTGTGCTTTCATTTTAAGGACTGCTCTTCCAGTGCCAAAAGGTACCCGATCCGAAGACCTCGAAGAAGGATAGATGGTAATCGTATTCAATCTGTCGCATGCATCGTTTTTTATAAACTTTTGTAAGAAGTAAAAGTCCTCCCCTGCCTTGCGTTTATTCATACCACCGATTCGTCGATAACCTTTCAGTGTACATGCCATACTACTGCCCACAGTGTGGTACGCGAAAGGAAGATTTGCTAGTGACTGCATTTGGATAAAATACCGCAAGTGCAATTCATACAGAAAAATTGCTTGTTGTTCTTCCGTGCCAAACAGATCAGCTGCCTGGTGTTCAAAATGGATACTAACAGCCTCTTTGTTTGTATGTGTAAAGAACGTTTCTAGTCCTGTTAAATAATTTCTACTGCAAGTCGAATCTGCATCATAGCAAGCCAATACATTTAATTTTGTGCTTGACAATTCTAATCGACTAGCTGCTTCATCCAACACCAATTTCCTAGCAAGCCCAACTCCCGCTTGCTTGACTGGTATCTCGTTCACATAAACAGGCAATAGCTTAATCCAGCTTGGTGTATTGAATTCCTTTATTTGTGTGTAAGAACGAGCATTTTGGTGAACGATATCCGAATCGGTTTCATCACTCTCATTAATGAGTACTATGATTTCAACATCACAGTCAGGCTGATCACAATTTGCTAAAGACAATAAAACTTCTTCAATATTTGGTTCATTAAAGCACGGTATACATACAACAATACCCAATGATTTACTGACAGTTTCGTTTAACAACTTTACTGGACAATCTTGATAAGTGTATGTCGGCATCTAAGATCAAAGCTAAAAAAAATGATATTGGAGTGAGTAAAATTCTGACATTCGTACAATCCATCACACCAATGATTAAGGCACATATTAGATAGTAAACGTACATTTGCCAATACATAATTGAAAAAAGAAAAGAGTCGCAAGTCCAAATGAAAGTCATTATAGAAACTCAATTTTTAGCTCCTGTGCCTGTGTTTGGCAGACTCAAAGATTGCGATCAAGTTATGTTAGAAACTCACGAATCGTATCAAAAGAGATCTTACCGGAATAAATGTTTCCTGGCTGGTCCACAAGGTGAAATCTCATTTTCTATTCCATTAAAGAAAGGTAAACATGAACAACAGTTGATCACAGAAGTAGAGATCGCCTACGATGAAAACTGGATTCGCCAATTCAAACAATTGTGTCAAAGCAACTATAGTCGAAGTGCTTTTTTAGAACACATATTTGATGACATATCTGTCATTTTAGATAAAAAACACGAATACCTGTATGAACTCAATACAGACTTACTCAAATGGGTGTTAAATTTCCTTGAGTTAGAATTCGACCTCACAGAAACGGGAGGCTATCATGCTCATTATAACGATGAATTCAGGGATTACAGACAACATTGGCTACCAAAACAGCAACTAAAAAACAGCTTTTACCCGCAAGTGTTTGAGGATAAAAATGGCTTCATTCCAGGCTTAAGTATCCTTGACTTATTGTTTTGTTGTGGCAAGGAGGCAGTTTTATATTTGTAATTTCGCACATTAATGATGACTAAATATGATTATATC